>CAZDUF010000107.1:4192-4737 GCA_964508555.1 uncultured Planctomycetales bacterium | reverse complement strand
TGCTCATCATCGAGGTTCCGATTTCAGACTCAAACGATACCGGCGTTGTTATGCCGAGCGCCCCAAGCATATGCGTGACGATATGCACGTTCAAATCTATCAGATAATCCCAGTTACGAGCATAGACGCCGTCAAAATACGGGAAGTGCGCATCGAAGTAGGGGGCTTTGGCGTATGCGGTACGGATACTTTCCCGATGCTTGCGTTTCCAGGGAAAACCGTTGTCGATGCGAACTTCTCGCACAGACTGCCTCCCTGCAGCGCGAGAGTGTACCGGCACGGTGAGCCACAGCGCTCCGCGCGCAGTGAGAATTTTGTTGCGGTTCTGAAACTCGCGCTCTTTGTACTGCACGCAATCGAGGAACACGAAACGGTCGCACAATGCGATCTTGTGAAAATAACCCGACCACGGGAGGTACTGGGGCTGGTGGACGGCGATCACCATGGGCTTCATTATATCATGCGCTCAACTCGCGATAAAGATTCTCCGTGCGTTCAAGAAACAAGCGCACGCTGAATCGTTCACAGATTAGGCCGGCGCTGTG
>CAZDUF010000107.1:0-4182 GCA_964508555.1 uncultured Planctomycetales bacterium | reverse complement strand
GTGCGCGGCCTGCTTCTGCCTCGCGTCTTTCTCATGCAAAAAACGTTCGATCGCTTCTGCCAGAGATGCCGCAGAGCCGGGAGCGACCAGCTCGATACACGCGTCGAACTGCGCGAGCTCCGGAATCCCTCCCGCTGCCGATGCTATTGCCGGGAGGCCGTTCGCCCGCGCCTGGAGCAGAGCAATGCCAACCGCTTCGTTGCGCGAAGGAAACACAAACAGATCACAGGCATTCAGTACGGCGCACACATCGTCTCTCCAACCGGCAAAGAGTATTTTTTTTTCGAGACCCCATTGCCTTACCCTTTTTTCGAGCGCCTTCCTCAAACGGCCATCACCTGCCAGCAGAAACACTACCCGATCATGGCGCGCGCATACCGTGCGTGCGGCATCGACAAGAGAGTCCGTGCCTTTCACCCGTTCGATCCTTCCCACGCTGCCGATCACGCACGCGTGCGCGGCGATGCCGGCTGAGCGCCTGAACGTTTCACCGAGGCGCGCATTCCTCGCAGCAAACTGCGAAAGATCGATGCCCTGCGGAACAACTTGTATCTGATTCGTGCGCGCTGTGCGCTGCCGCAGCATGTCGTTTGCTTCGCTCTGCGTCGATACGACGATTATGTCTGTGCATCCTCCCACAAGCCGTTCCAGCGCCGCATAAAAAATACCCGCGATCCGCGGCCCATATCCGTAAAACACATGACCGTGAGGCGTGTGCACGACCGCGCGCACTCCAGCCAGACGCGCCGCGATTCTGCCGAGCGCGCCTGCCTTGGAGGTATGAGTGTGCACGATATCGAACTTCTCTTTCCTGAACAGGCGATACAGGCACACGAGAGCAGCGATATCAAACAACGGATTGATATTCCTGCGCAAACAATCCAGGCGTAGTGTTTTCTGCGAACGGCTGCTCAGAAATTGCCTGGTGCGCTCAGACGGATACCGCGTCCGTCCGTACACCAGCGTCACCTCGAACAATGCGCGGTCCAGTCCCTGACACAGTGTCATAACCACATCAGGCGCGCCGCCTCTGTCCATGCGGGTGATGATTTGAGCTATTTTAAGTTTTCTTTGAGTAAAATTCATGGTTTATGGAGTTCCGTGGGACGTGGGATGTGGGACGTGGGACGTAAAAGCGTAAACCTTAAAAAGTACGTCCCACGTCCAAGCGAGTCCCCGCCAGGGGACGAGCGGACGTCCAACGTCCCGCGATACTCCCTCTTAATAGCGAAACAGCTCCGTACACCTCGTGCATGCCGGGAATGATTTCTCTTCCTTGAGCTTACTGCGATACGCGCGGGCGCGGCAGCCGTTCCACAACTCGCCCACCGAAGAAGAAGCCGCGCTGCCGAACGAATAACTGAAATTCAAGCACGGCCTCACCTCCCCATCGGGAAATACATACGCGCACGACCAGGGACTCTTGCAGCGTGGGCGCTCAGCCGGTACGGGATGCGCATAATATTCCCGCATCAGCCCGTCAGAGAAATTCGGATAGACGTCAAACTTCACCTGCCGCAGCTTGTTGCGCAAAAATCTGATCTTCTGTTGTAGCAGCGTCACATCGATCCCTGCGCTGCCGAGGAACCCTTCCCAATTCCCGGACATACCGTCTAATTCCCGGGCATACTCCTTGTGAACCCGCAAAAGTGTCTCATCGAGAAAAATCAGATGATGCAGGGTAAGAGAATCGGCACCAACCTCGCGCACCACTTCTGCCATCTCGTGCAGGGCGTGCTGATTGAAACGGGTTATGGTGCACTGGATATTAATCAGAGGTTTTCTGCGCCTTTGACGGCTGTATCTCAATGCGGATAAACCGGACATAATCCGCTCATACAGACCATCGGATTGCCGGATTGCGTCATGCACTCCGCCGCGTCCGTCAATCGAGACATTCAATTCATCGAGTCCGCTCTCAACCAACTCAGCGGCGCGGGGTTCGACAAACGAACCGTTCGTAATCATCAGGCAATGCATGCCGCGCTCCTTAACAGCGCGGATAATCCCGAGACACTGCGGATGCAGCATCGGCTCTCCCCCAAACAGCGTAATACTGGGCTTCCATGCACGCACCTCATCCAGCACCTACACGGCAAGCTCATACGGTATCATTGAATCTTCGCCGCCGCGTTCACGTCCTACGTCCCACATCCCACGCCCCACGGAATGCCTATAAATACCGACATCCCCCCACTGGCCGCACATCCTGCAGCGCAGATTACATTGCCCGGTCAGGTATAGGGTAAGAGCCTCCGGGAGGCAGCTTGTTCCGTCAGAACGCATGTATGCGAGACTGGCGCATATTCGCTTGCCGAGAACTCCCAGCGCATATACGGGCTGCTGTATGGCTTTATGAACAAAACGGTTGAGATTACGAAGAGGAAACATAACGTTCATTAATATGCAAGAGCATCTGTGCGCAAAAAACCTCCGCACTAAATCCGAAATACCAAACAATACTCAAATTCTAGACGGAAAAATCAACACGTAATCGACGATTTTTTTAGAACATTGTTTTTTGAACATTCGGATTTGTTTCTGATTTCGATTTTAGGATTTCGGATTTACAATCATTCTATGATCCGATAATCCCGCTCAAGTCATTTTTTTAATGACAGACGCCATGGTCTCAATATCATTCTCCCCCACTCCGGGATGAGACGGCAGCGTGATCAGACGCTCTGCCAGATAGCGCGCCTGGGGAAAATCGGTATTCGCATAGCCGAGATCGAACATGTGATGCAGCGGACGCTCGTACAGACGGGAGGATTCGATTCCGGCGCGCCTCAAGCTCCGTATCATCCCGGGTATGCGCGACGAATTTTCGATCAATACCGGAAATCTGTTGAATGCCGCGCTGCTCCGGGGCCCAGGCCGGGGACAGCGAACACCCGGCATACCGGAGAAAACAGAGAGCAGGCGCAGCCCGATCGAGCGTCTGGCCGAGGCATCCTCGTCTTCACGGGAAAGGAGTTCGCGTGCCAGCGCTGCCTGAAATGAACTTAAACACCCGACGCGCACGTCGCGGGGAGGAATCCTTTCCCGGTAACGGGAAAGAGCAGGATATGCCATACCGTATATCAGGGGCCGGGATACGGCGGACAACGCGAGCGCCCTGAAAAACGCCGGCAGAGACGATGGCTGCCGCCCGCCGGAGAGCTGTGTCAGTTTCCTGCGGCAGGACGCAAGGAATTCCTGCGGCGCGCTCAAAGCTCCGCCGGTTCCCAGAGACATATTCTTGCCGCGGTTAAAACTCCAAAAACCGATCCGCGAGAAACTGCCTACCGGTTTTCCCTCAAGCAGAGAACCCTGGGCCTGAGCGCAATCCTCGATGAGCGCGACGCCGGACGGAAGACTTCCTGGCGCAGAGGAAACCCACGCAACCGGGATACCGAACATGTGCACCGCCAGAACCGCCAGCGTGTTCGGTGACACGGCTTCAAGCACCGCCTCTCGGGAAGCGTTAAAGTCATCAAGGCTGATCTCGCAGACGACCGGAACCAACCCTGCGTGCCGGACTGCCACGACCAGGCTCCCTGCCGTGTAAGCAGGAAGAATCACCTCGCGTCGTGTGCGCGGCGCGTTTTTTTTCAGCTCAAGCAGAATAAGATACCAGGCGGCCAGGCCTGAATTGACGCAGATGATCCCGGCATCCCGCCCAAACAGCCCGGCGCCGAGCACTGCGGAAAATCCCGCGTCCCGAAGCAGGAACGCGCGGATAATCTGCGGGCATCGCGCCTGCTGCCCTATAATAGGTAAGAGCCTCATATCTTCTCCGCTTCCATCATGACGACGGCAGAGCTTAATCCCCTCCCCCACAGCCCGCGGCTGTCTCTCACCCTGCACGAGAAATTCCTGAAACAATCCTTTATATCATCGCAGGAGTACGTCTCAAGCGGCAGATCCCGGATCGTCGGATCATAAAAAGGAGCCAGGCGGAATTTTATCCTCTGAAGGAGATGCCGGCTGTTCCTGAACTCGACAAGGATCCGCCCCTTCCGGCGGCAGACACGCGCCATCTCGGCGATCATGTCGCGCACGTGCCCTATCCCCCTGCAATTCAGGAAGACATTGACACAGACAACGCTGTCGAATGAGTTGTCGGGAAATTCAAGAGGAGTTGCGGTCTGAAACCGGATATCGGCGCCGTGAAAAACCGCGCACCGCGCCCGCGCCTGC
>CAZDUF010000106.1:0-4797 GCA_964508555.1 uncultured Planctomycetales bacterium | reverse complement strand
AGAATCGTCGACATCCTGAGTAAAAAGGCGACGTTCCTCGCGGTGAATACGCAGACGAATTCATCGAACATTGGGTTTAATCTGATCACCAAATTCCCCCGTGCGGATTATATCTGCATCGACGAGCCTGAAATGCGGCTTGCCTGTCATGACCGTTTCTCGCCGCTTGAGACCCTGATCGCAGGAATCAGCAAGCGATTGTCCTGCGACAGGATTATCGTGACCCGCGGCCACAAGGGGTGCCTCGTGTATTCGCGCAAAGAGGGTTTTCACGCTATTCCGGTATTCTCCAAGGAGATTGTCGACCGTATCGGGGCAGGGGACGCATATTTTTCCATCACCGCGCCGTGCGTCTACGCCAAGGCTCCGATTGAGATGGTCGGTTTCGTCGGCAATCTGGTGGGCGCGATGAAAGTGCTTATCGTGGGCAACCGGTCGTCGGTGGAACCCGTGGCGCTCATGAAATATATGACGAGTCTGCTGAAGTGAACGTCCTTTTCCTCCAGAATACCATCTCCGAGCTGCAGGGTGTCATGTATCTTTCCCGTAAGCTCAAAGATGCACGCCATGACGTCTCTGTCCTGATTACGACGCGTCCTGCCGCAGTCCTTAGGCATATCGACGATCGCCGCATCGATGCAATTTGCTTTTCGCTGATGTACGGGCATCAGTTCTGGGCCAGGGATATCTCCCGCATGATCCGCAACGCGCGGCCGCATGTCAAAATACTCTGGGGAGGAATCTTCCCATCGTTCAATTCAGACTATCTCCTGGAAGTCGATTCGTGTGTGGACATGTTCTGCGTCGGGGAGGCTGAAGATACGATCGTCTCCATGATTGAGGCATCTGTCGGGGGAAGCGGTTTTGAGGGAATCAGGGGAGCGGCGTATGTGAAAGACGGCATGCTGGTTCAAAACAAGGTGTGCGCGCTTACCGACGTCTCCGAGCTTATGCCGGATCGCGACCTTTATTTCCGCGCATCGGGTGTTTTGCGGTCGAATCCTACCAAGATAGTCGTCTGCAGCCGCGGCTGTATCGGAGATTGTTCATACTGCTACAACTCCCGCATCAAAGGGCTGTACCGCGATGTCGATCCTTCGCCGTACGTGCGTCAGCGCAGCGCGCGCGCCTTGCTGGATGAAATTAGTTATATTAAGAAGACCTACGGCATGAAGCGCATCTTTTTCTACGACGATATACTCGTTTTTAACCGGCAGTGGGGGCATGAGTTTCTGCCTGCTTTCAGAGACCGGATCGGCGTGCCGTATATGTGTTACACCCGTGCCGACCTGGTGACCGACGAGATCGTCAAACTGCTCAAGGATACGGGTTGTTATATGCTGTCGTTTGGTCTGGAGTCCGGCAACGAGAGTCTGCGCACCCGCGTGCTGAATAAACGCGTCTCAAACGAGGCGATCATCAAGGCAGCCGCTATCATCAAGAAGCACGGCTTGGCATTTAATACGACCAACATGGTGGGATTTCCCGGAGAAACCTATGCGATGGGGCTCGATACGCTCGAGTTGAACATTAAAATCGGTTCTGTTGGATCATGTAATATCCTGAACCCGTTTCCCGGAACCCAGCTTTATGAATACTGCAGGGAGAATAATCTGTTCGACCAGCAGTATTTCGCGTCGGAACGGAATCAGATTCATTACTACCCGATGATTAAAAATCCCGACCGGGAGTCCCTGGGGAATCTGGAGCGGTTATTTCAGCTTGCCGTTTTTTTTCCGAAAACGATGTACCCCGTGGTCAGGCGCGTCGCCCGCTGGAGGCCGAATTTTTTCTTTGACCTTATTTTTGTGGTGATGCAGTTTTTCTATGTGCGTTTTTATACCGAACGGTACGGCGTGCGGTTCATGCTGAAGTATTACTCCGAGAAATTCATGGCCGTGTTTGTACACGGTGCGCAATGACCGGTGAACGGGGATTTGAGTTTTCAGGGCTTGAGTACGTCTGCGGAGTATGCGGATCGAATGAGTACGTTCCTTTTTTCTCGGCGCTGCGCGAGGCATATACTCTCGAGCATGTTACCGACGCGCGGGTTTTCCCGTATGTGCGATGCCGGGAATGTTCTTTTGTTTCGGCATATCCGCGGCTTACCGATAGAGACCTTGATAATCTGTACGAGCAGAATTGGTATGCGTATACGGAGAGTCCGTTATCCGATCTGCTGGTGAAGTTTTTGTACCGTCTCAACCGCCGGCTGCCCCGCGGCACGGGGAAGAAACTGCTTGATATCGGGGCAGGGGACGGCAAATTTCTCGTTTATGCGCTGAACCGCGGATGGGACGCGGTCGGCTGCGACGTGTCCGGGACGGCCAGACAGATCGCCCGGACGCGCGGTGTTCGTGTTCTCGGGATGGATGACCTCGACGCGGTGCCCGACTGTTCCTGCGATATGATCACGCTGTTTCATGTCCTGGAACATCTGGCTCATCCGGGGGAGGTCTTGCGGCTCGTCAGGGACAAACTTAAGCCGGACGGGACGTGTGTTATCCAGGTGCCGGTCATCGATTCGTGGGAGTTCAGGCTCTTCGGGAAACGCACGCACTGGATCAGCGCGCCTGTTCACGTGGCGTTGTACACCGATCTAACCATGCGTCGCGCCGCAGGCAGGGGGGGATTCCGGGTGTCCCGGATTCACAACGACTGGTTGACGCCGTCAATGTTTATTTTTTCTCTCATGATGATACTCGAGCGCAGATGCAGGTTTTTCATCCCGTATCCCGCAAAGAAAGTGATCGCGGTACTTTTGTCGCCGATGTTCCTTCCGCTTTTTATGGCCGCGGCCCTGTGCCGCAGGAGTTCAGTGAAGACGTATTACCTCAGGAGAGAGCCCGATGTCTGATCGTGTGCCGGACATACGGCGCATAACGGAAAAGGCGCGCGACATGCGCAGGCATATCGTGCGCATGACGCATGCATCGAAAACAGCGCATGTCGCCTCGGCGCTCTCATGCGCGGACATCCTGGCGACGCTTTATTTCGGCGTGATGCATGTCGATCCTGCGCGGCCGCATATGCCGGAGCGGGACCGGTTTATCCTGAGCAAGGGGCATGCCTGTCTTGCTCTTTACGCTGCACTTGCGGAAAAGGGGTATTTCCCGAAGGAGCGGCTCTTGAGCTTCAATCGCTTTGGATGCGAGTTGGGAGGACATCCCGATATGCGTTCGATTCCCGGTGTCGAGGTTTCGTCCGGCTCGCTCGGCCACGGTTTGTCTCTGGGGCTCGGCATGGCGATTGCCGCGCGGTATGACCGTCGTCAGTCGCGGGTGTTCGTGCTTCTGGGAGACGGAGAGTGCGAGGAAGGGTCGGTGTGGGAGGCTGTTATGGCGGCGCCTCATTTCAAGGCGGATAATCTCATTGTTATCATCGATAACAACGGGCTGCAGATTCTTGACAGTGTCGAGAACACCTTGTCCACGCTCCAGCCTTTGGCGGAGAAATTCCGCGCTTTTGGCTGGGAAACCGTCGAAACAGACGGACACGACATTCAGGGATTGGCGAATCTGTTGTCTTCGGTTCCCTGCGCAGCCGGCAAACCGACGTGCGTAGTCGCCCGTACGATCAAAGGCAGGGGGATTTCGTTTATGGAAGGCCGCCTGGAATGGCATTACCGGGGTTTGACGGACGCCGAACTGCGCCAGGCGCTCGGGGAGATTCAGGACTCAATCGATGCGTAACGCCTTTGTGAAAAGATGTACGGAGCTGATGGAGCGCGACGAGCGCGTTTTCCTCGTTACCGCCGACATGGGGTATTTCATCTTTGATGATATCCGCAGGCGTTTCGGCAGGCGTTTCATCAATGTCGGGATCGCCGAGGCAAACATGATCGGCGTCGCCGCCGGGCTCGCGCTTTCAGGAAAGATTCCGTTTGTCTACACAGTCACATCTTTTGCGACCTCGCGGGTGTTCGAGCAATTGAAAGTTGACGTCTGTTATCAAAAGGCGAACGTCAAGATCGTCGGTATCGGCTCAGGCATTGCCTATGGAACATCAGGCCCGACGCACCAGGCCATTATGGATATCGCGCTGATGCGCGCGCTGCCCGGTATGACGATTTTCTCACCGGCAGACGCGCGCGATGCTGTTGCCATGACCGACGCCGCATACGGTCTCGAAGGCCCCGTGTATCTTCGGCTTGGCAAGCAAAACGAGCCCCTTGTTACTCCTCAGGACTCGGTCTTCAGTATCGGACGGGGGATGATTCTGCGTGACGGCAGATCGGCAGCAGTCATTGCAACCGGGAGCATTGTCAAGCAGGCGCTGCAGGCGGCGGAGGAGCTTTCGCATGAGGGAATAGATGTGCGGGTGATCAGCATGGGGTCGCTCAAACCCGCGGACCGCGAGCTTATTCTCGCTGCGGCCCGTGAGACCGGCGTCATCCTGACTCTGGAAGAGCATACGATACACGGTGGTTTGGGAAGTATCGTGGCCGAGATCATCGCGGAGAACGCAGGGCCTATGCCCGTCTTTCGGCGCCTCGGGCTCGATGATACGTTTTGCTGCGACTATGGCACGGATGCAGAGCTTCTGGCGTGTCATCATATCGACAGTGCGTCAGTGTCCGCTGTTATCAAGGAGTTGGTATGAGCGTCTCACCCCCCCTGAAAGTCATTATCAAGCTTCATACGCACGATCCGAAGTGCAAATACCGTTGTCATCAGCAGCCGGGAGCGGTTTTTACGCTGTCCGACCTGGTTCCCGCAGGGATGTGTCCGCACGCGTATTTTGCCGCGTATCCTTATTGTCTCAGTCTTATGTACCAGGCGCGGTTCCACTTTATGC
>CAZDUF010000105.1:0-4831 GCA_964508555.1 uncultured Planctomycetales bacterium | reverse complement strand
GGTTTTTTTCCACTTGGTGATCAGGTCGCTCATGTACACAGGCACCCTGATCATCTTTCCCTGCTCTGAAATCGAACGCGTGATGCCCTGTTTTACCCACCAGGCCGCATAGGTGGAGAAACGGAATCCTTTTGCGGGATTGAATTTGTCAACGGCCTTCATCAGGCCGAGGTTTCCCTCTTCAATCAGATCCAGAAAGGGAATTCCCAGGTGCATGTAGCGCTTGGCGATGTTGATCACCAGGCGCAGGTTTGCCCTGATCATTGCCTTGCGCGCATACTCGTCTCCCCTGCGCGCCTTCCTGCCGAGCGTTACTTCCTGCTCGGCAGTCAAGAGAGGTATTGTCCGGACTTCTTTGAGGTAGTTCTTGAGGGCTTCCATATTTGTTTGCGGGTTAGCGGGTTAGCGGGTTAAACCCGTAAACCCGCAAACACGCTAACACGATAACATCGAACAGTATATCAGATTTTCCCTCAGCACGGACTATTTCTTTTTCTTCCCCTTCGGTTTTGCTAATGATTTTTCCTTCAACACCGCCTGAGCCGCTGCCAGGCGCGCGATCGGCACGCGAAACGGCGAACAACTCACGTAATCCATGCCCGCCTTATGACAGAATTCCACTGACTTCGCTTCACCGCCGTGCTCGCCGCAGATGCCAACCTCCAGATCCTTGCGCGTCGACCTGCCGCGCTGGATGCCGATGGTAATCAGTTCTCCGATTCCGTCCTGATCGATCGACTGGAATGGATCCTCGGGAAGTATTCCCTGCTTGAGATAATCCGGCAGGAAACCTCCGATGTCGTCGCGCGAGAAACCGAATCCCATCTGGGTCAGGTCATTGGTTCCGAACGAGAAGAATTCCGCGGTTTGGGAGAGACGGTCAGCCAACAGCGCCGCGCGCGGGATTTCAATCATCGTGCCGAACTTATGCCGGATCTTCTTAATGCCGTGAACCTTGAGAACTTCCGCATACACGTTTCTGGCCAGGGCTATCTGGTTCTCAAGTTCCTTCTGGTCACAGACAACGGGTATCATCACCTCAGGATACGGTTTTTTGCCTTCCTTGATCAGCTCGGCGGCAGCCTCGAAGATGGCCCGGATCTGCATTTCGCTTACCTCCGGATAGGTGATACCGAGGCGCACGCCGCGGTGTCCCATCATCGGATTCGATTCATGCAGGAGTTCCGCTCTCTTGGCGAGCTCATCTGAACTGATGTTCAGCTCTTTGGCAAGCTCATCGAGTTTATTCTTCTCGCGCGGGACAAACTCATGCAGAGGCGGGTCGAGCAGGCGGAACACCACAGGATAGCCGTCCATGGCCTCCAGCGTGCCCTTCACGTCTTTCTTCACGAACGGAAAGAGCTCGCTCAACGCCGTCTTGCGCTCGTCGAGGTTCTTGGAAACGATCATCTTGCGCAGCAGAAACAACGGCTGATCAGAACCCTTGCCGTAAAACATGTGCTCGGTGCGGAACAGACCGATACCTTCCGCTCCGAACTGGCGCGCCTTGTGCGCGTCAGCGGGCGTATCCGCGTTGGTGCGCACGCCGAGTTTCCTCACGCCGTCGCACATCTTCAGGAAAGCCGTGAGCAGCGTATTTTCTTCGCTGGCGTCTATCATCGGGAGCTTGCCCTCATACACCGCACCCCTTGTGCCGTTGAGCGTGATCCAGTCCCCTTCGCGAATGACTTTACCGTCCACATGGATCTCTTTTTTCTCATAGTCGATATGCAGGTTGCCGCAGCCGACGATGCAGCATTTTCCCCATCCGCGCGCAACCAGTGCCGCGTGCGAGGTCATGCCGCCGCGCGCAGTCAGAATAGCCTGCGCCGAGCGCATGCCTTCGACATCCTCAGGATTCGTTTCTTCTCTGACCAAGATGACCTTCTTACCCTGGTTTGCCCATGCCACGGCATCTTTGGCGCTGAACACCACCTGTCCCGTAGCCCCGCCCGGACCCGCAGGCAGCCCCTTTGCCAGGGGTTTTGAGGCTAATTCCGCCTTTGCGTCGATGACCGGATGCAGCAACTCATCGAGCTGGGACGGCGTCACGCGCATGACCGCGGTATGTGCATCGATAAGTTTTTCCTTCACCATATCCACTGCCATACGCACTGCGGCAGGGCCGTTTCGCTTGCCCACGCGGCACTGCAGCATGAACAGCCGGCCTTTCTCGATGGTGAACTCAATATCCTGCATGTCGCGGTAATGTTTTTCCAGACGGTTGCGGATATCGTGAAGCTCTTTATAGAGATTCGGCATGAGCTTCTCGAGAGATACCATCTCCTTGTTATGTTCGGATTTCGAATACTCGTTGACCGGCGCCGGCGTGCGGATACCGGCAACCACGTCTTCTCCCTGGGCGTTGATCAGATACTCTCCGTAAAACGCGTTTTCCCCGTTGCCCGGATTGCGGCTGAAAGCCACGCCCGTGGCTGAATCGTTACCCATGTTACCGAATACCATGGTCTGCACGTTGACCGCGGTTCCCCACTCATCGGGAATGCTTTCGATCCTGCGGTAACTGACCGCGCGCTTGCCCATCCAGGAAGAGAACACGGCGCCGATACCTCCCCAGAGCTGAGCGTAGGGATCATCGGGAAATTCCTTGCCGAGCACTTCCTTGATTTTAGCTTTGAACTGTTCACACAGTGATTTGAGATCGCCGACGGTCATGTCGGTGTCCTGTTTATAGCCTTTCTGTTTCTTCAGCGCGTCCATGATCCGCTCAAGCTGGCGGCGGATTCCCTGCTCGTCTTTGGGCTCGATACCCGCTGCCTTTTCCATCACCACGTCCGAATACATCATGATCAGACGACGGTACGCGTCGTAGACAAAGCGCTCGTTGCCGCCTGACTGCCTGATGAGTCCGGGAATGGTTTTTTGCGTGAGGCCGACGTTCAAAACCGTTTCCATCATCCCCGGCATGGATTTCCGCGCGCCGGAACGCACCGATACCAGCAGCGGATTCTGGGCGTCTCCGAAGGTGCGGTTCATGATCTTCTCCACCCTCTGGAGAGCCTTATGCACCTCTTCCTTCAAACCCGCGGGATATTTCTTGCCGTTCTTGTAGAAATGCGTGCAGACCTCGGTGGTTATGGTGAATCCGGGCGGAACAGGAAGCTGCAGCGCCTTGTGACCGGCCATCTCGGCAAGGTTAGCGCCTTTGCCGCCGAGAAGATTCTTCATGGATTCGTTGCCGTCTGCTTTACCGCCGCCGAATGAATAAACGTTCTTTGACACGTTTTCCTCCCTCTTGTCTGTTGTTTGTTCTATCAAATCCCGATTAGCAATTGTTACAAAGTTTATCGTTCAGATAGCGTTTGACAGTATCGATGCCGATCCTCTCCTGCTGCATCGAATCCCTGTGCCGTACCGTCACCTGCTTGTCCTCGAGCGACTGTACGTCGACAGTCACACAGAAGGGCGTGCCCACCTCATCCTGCCTGCGGTAGAGTTTGCCGATGGCGCCGGTGTCATCGTACACGGTCCTGAAACTCTGCGCACAATCGGCCCTGATTTTACGCGCGAGCTCCACGATCTCCGGCCGGTTCCTCAACAGAGGAAGAATCGCCGCCTTGACCGGAGCTAGCCGCGGATGCAGTTTCAGGACCACCCGCGTATCAAACTTGACCGTTTCTTCATGATAAGCGTCGACGAGAAACGCGAGCACGCTGCGGTCCACGCCGCCCGACGGCTCGATGATGCAGGGATAAAACCTGGTCTTCGCTGCGTCGTCGAAGTAACGGAAATCCCTGCCGCTTGCCTGCGCGTGCTGGACCAGGTCGTAATCGCTTCGGTTCGCTATGCCTTCCAGCTCGCTCCATCCGAACGGAAAACGGTACTCGACATCCGTGCATGCCCTGGCATAATGCGCCAGCTCATCCGCTGCGTGTTCGCGCAGTCGCAGATGCTCTGTCTTGAGTCCGAGTCCCAGGTACCAGGCGTGCCGCGCCTCGACCCACTCCCGGTGGCAGCGCGCGGCGTCCTCCGGCCGCACGAAATACTCGATTTCCATCTGCTCGAATTCCCTGGTACGGAAGACGAAGTTACCCGGCGTGATCTCGTTACGGAAAGCCTTGCCGATCTGCGCCATGCCGAAGGGAAGCTTCGGGTGGCGCGAATCCAGTATGTTCGCGAAATTAACGAACATCCCCTGCGCGGTTTCCGGCCGCATATAGATGACTGACGCGGCTTCTTCGACAGGTCCCTGGTAGGTCTTAAACATCAGGTTGAAGGGCCGCGCCTCGGTCAATGCGCCGCCGCATTCGGGACATTTCGACGTGTCGGCCAGGTCCTCGGATTTGAAGCGTTTTTTGCAGGATTTGCAGTCGCTTTTGAGATCAAAAAAATTCTGGACGTGACCCGAAGCCTCCCACACTTTCGGATGCATCAGAATCGCCGCATCCATACCGAAGATGTCGTCGCGCTCGTGTACATTCGCAGTCCACCAGGCGCGCTTGATGTTATTCTTCAGTTCGATGCCGTAGGGGCCGTAATCCCAGGTGTTTGAGAGGCCTCCATAGATCTCGGAAGACTGAAAAATAAATCCCCTGCGCTTGCAGAGAGAGACTACATTGTCCATCAAAGAATCAGAATTCGGGGCCGGAATCATTGTAGTGTTGTATCCTATTTAGCCGGAAAAGTCAAGGGTAATTGCGCCTCCCCGGGCTGAACCGTTGCGACAACAGCCAGGACGTCATCCAGGGTTAAAGTCCGCTCCGTGTCTTTAATATAGATCTTGAAAAAATGGCCCTGCGCGTCGATAACATTACAGTCGAAAAAATGTCCTTCCGGCGCAGATACATTATAGTTGATGAAACCCCGACGG
>CAZDUF010000104.1:2185-5092 GCA_964508555.1 uncultured Planctomycetales bacterium | reverse complement strand
AAGCTCTGTACGCCTGATGATCGGGACCAAAGAGTCGTGTCTTGAGGCTACCGACGAGGCTGCGCGCGATATCAAGATGAATATGCGCTCGCCCATCGATTTTCTGCTGGTGTTCGATTCTGTTTCGCGCTATATACTATTAGGCAGAGAGGCGCAGAAAGAACTCGATGTCATCAAGCAGCGGGTCGGCCCTCATGTGCCGATTTTAGGCATGTATACCTACGGAGAACAGTCTCCGGTCAGGGCGATTAATTACCAGGGCAGGGCCTATTTTCATAATCAGACCGTTTCGATGGTCGCGCTGGGAGCATAAACCATGACCGCACCCATATCGCCGTTCTTTGTGATTCTACTGCTCGGCATCTTAGGACTCGTCATGGTCCTCATGTATAAATACGACCAGGTCAACCAGATGCGTGCAGGCGTCATGAAACTCAAAAAAGCGGTCGACGAAATGGACCAGCAGGCGAAGCTCATTGTCAGGACCGATATGGAGCTGAACAAGACACAGGAGGAACTCGACAAAAGAATCAACGGCCTGTACACACTCCAGCGCCTCGCGCGCGCGATCAGCACAACGCTCGAGGAAGGGCAGATTTTCAAAATGATCACTGCCGATTATCTCAAAGAGCTCGGCTTCGAACGGGCCTGCGGATTCCTCTGGAACGAAAAAGACCAGGCATTCTCTCTCAAGATTCAGGTCGGCTACTCCGAAACCGAGACGCGCGAAGTCCAGGCATCCGTCGATCTCCACCGGCAATTCTTCCAGACATTTATCCGGGAGGAAAAAGCCTGTTCGTCACTGCATCCGCCGTCGGACAAAGAGGTCTCCGCGGCTATCCCCTCGGCGTTCCACGTCCACACCTACATCATGGCGCCGATTATCCCGAAAGAAGGCGCAAAGGGTTTCATTATCGTCGGAACCCCGGCATCCGATACATTCATCAGCCAGGGCGACGAAGAACTTATTACCATCCTTGCGACCCAGATCGGCGAGGCCCTGGAAAATGCGCGGCTGTTCGAAAACACCTGGCATGCGCAACAGGAACTCGAACGCAAAGTCGAGGAACGCACCAGCGAACTCACCAGCGTGCTCAACGAAGTCAAGGCGATCAACAAACGAAAAACAGACTTTATCTCGAGCGTTTCCCATGAGCTGCGCACGCCGCTGACCTCGATTAAAGGATATGCGTCAATTCTCCTGGCGGGCAAGCTCGGCGACGTGCCGCCGGAAATAAAAGAACGGCTCGATAAAATCAACCGGCATTCGGACGAGCTTGTCCATATGGTCAATGATCTTCTTGACATCGCCAGGATCGAGTCCGGTAAAACCGTGATGAAAAAAGAGGTGCTCGACCTCAAGGGCACGGTCGAGGACGTCTATGACCTGCTCGGCGGGCAGTTAAAGGAAAAGAGAATCAACTTCAAGTATGAGGTCCCCGATGCCGCCAAAGAGGTGTTCGCTGACCATAACCAGATATCCCGCGTCTTCATCAACATTATCGGTAACGCCATCAAGTTCACTCCGGCAGACGGGACGATCAGCGTGACGACGCGCGATGCCGGCACGCACGTGCAGGTTGAAATCAACGACACGGGCTGCGGCATGCCTGAAGAAGCCCTTGTGCGTATCTTCGAGGAATTTTACCGCGTGGACAACTCAATCAACCAGGAAGTCAAGGGCACCGGGCTGGGGTTAAGCCTCGTCAAACACATTATCGAGGCGCACGGGGGAAAGATCTGGGTCGACTCGAAAGTCGGAGCAGGATCGACGTTCAGCTTCACCGTGCCGCGGCCTGACCCTGCCCTGACCATGAACACACCGAAAGGAGCCGTGTAAACTCTTATGCCGGCACGCATTCTTATCGTTGACGACGAACCGGATATCCGGGATATCCTCAAGATCACGCTCTCCGAAGAAAAATACGAAATCTACGAGGCCTGCGACGGAGAAGAGGCGCTGCGCGTGATCCGCTCAAAACCGCTCGACTTAGTCCTCCTTGATTACAAAATCCCGAAAATCGAAGGCCCGCAGGTATGCAAAACGGTGAAGAAAGACCTCCTGCTTCAGCATTTACCGATCATCATGGTGACGGGTAAGGGCGAAGTCACGGACAAGATTGACGGAATCGACGCGGGCGCCGACGACTACGTGGTCAAACCATTCGAACCGAAAGAATTGCTGGCGCGTATCCGCATGGTGCTGCGCAGGACAGAGCGCGACCTCGAGGCAAATCCCCTCACCCGCCTCCCCGGGAACATCGCGATTCTGGCGGAACTGACCAAACGCCTCGAAAAAAAAGAGATATTCTCGGTCTGCTACGTCGATCTTGACAAATTCAAGTCCTATAATGACAAGTACGGGTTCGAGCACGGAGACGACGTGATCAGGGAAACTGCCCGTATTCTGATCAGGGCGGCGAAGGAGTGCGGGAATCCCGACGATTTCATCGGGCACATCGGCGGCGACGACTTTGTCGTGGTCACTCTCCCGAAAACCGTCGATTGTCTCTGCTCAAAAATTATCGAATTTTTCGACAACACGGTGCCGTCGTTTTACAACGAAACCGACCGGCAGAACGGCTACATATTCGCCCATAACCGGCAGGGTCAGGAACAGAAAATCGCACTGCTTTCGGTTTCCATCGGCGTGGTATCGAACGAACTCCGCCCGATTGCGCACGTGGCTGAAATCGGGGAAATCGGCGCGGAGCTCAAGGCAGCGGCAAAGAGCCTGGAAAAAAGCAATTACGTCAAGGATAAACGCACGCACTAATCTAAAGGATCTTGTTAGCTTATTCTATAGATATCGCCTCGTAAAATATGGTAAAATTTTCAAAGAAAATTTTACCATACTCGGCGATATAAAATAATAGGCGTCTACCAACGGTAGACGCCTATTATTTT
>CAZDUF010000104.1:0-2175 GCA_964508555.1 uncultured Planctomycetales bacterium | reverse complement strand
TTCACCCCGGTAAAGGGGTGATGTGGATGGGGCGAGAGGGAGTTGAACCCTCACAGCCTTGCGGCCAACAGCCCCTCAAACTGTCGTGTCTGCCATTCCACCATCCTCGCGAAAGCTAGTCTTCCATTATACTGTGTTATCCCGTCTTGACAAGGCTAAAGTGCGCCCTGCTTCAAAGCGCGCTCCATGGCAGGAGTAAGCCCGTTATACGAGAAGAAAACCACGCCATCGCATCCCGCCTCTTGGGCCAGCGCCGCCTGCGTCGCTATCTGGCTGACATACTTATCCATGAGGAATGCGCCGATACCGGCATACACCTTGCCTTTCCCTTTCAAAGCAGCTCCGGAACGACAGACATATTCAAACTGGACATCGTCCAGCGTGTAATTCATCAGCACCGCGTAATCGATAAGCCCGCGTTTCAACCAGCCCGGCCAGTCCTGAAACGCGCTTGCATACGAACGCTCCCACACCGGCAGCACGGCCGCGGACAGCCTCCAACCCGGCCGTTTTTCCCTCATCACCTGCCGCAGATTCTCGACGAGAAGCGTCAACCGTCCCCGCTTCCACGTATCCCATTCCAGAAATTCCCCGTCGCTCCTGAGACGCATGGCATCGAGACCGGTGATTTTTTTGAAAGCGGCCATATTCAGCACGGAATACCCGTAGGTTAATCCGTATGCGTTGAAACGCGATCCAGGCACAAACGGCACGCCGTACGGATACCGGATATAGTCGAGATGGAGGCCGTCGAAGTCAGGATACCTCTCACAGAGCTCGGAGACAATGCCTGCCAGATACTCCCGCACGCGGTAATCGCCGGGATCGAGAAACGCCTGGTTTTCCCGCAGGTAATACGCGTCGAGGCCGGTATCGCCGGATTTGAGCGATATCCGTCCGTGCTGATCCCTCGTGAGGCATGATTCACCCAAGAGGCGCACGACCGGCGCTTTCGTGTTCGCCCCCACGCTTAACACATTAATCCACGCGTACACCCGCACGCCTGCGGCATGCGCTTCTTTCAGCAGCACGTCGACGGGATCGCCGCCGGCGCGCTCGAGCATCTTTGTGTAGGCGGTTCGCTCCAGGCGCACGGAATCATAATATGCGATCCCTGACTGATACACCTGCAGATATATTTCATCTATCCCAGAGCTGCGGCAAAACTCGATGAGGGTCCTGACCGCGTTCTGGGAATACAGCACCTGCCGGTCGGAGAAAACACTTACCCATATACCGCGCGGAGACCGAGATTCGTTCTGCTGGGCTAGCGCGGGTGAAAAAACACACGTTATAATAAAAACGGCAATAATGATTCGGCGCGCGACGCTCATTCCGGCTGGACCCCGCTTACAAGAGGAGCGGTAACGTAGAGATATCGGCAGGCCTCGCCTCCTTCGTTACGCACGTCATGCCTGGTAAACGGCGGCATGTACACAAGTTCCCCTTTCGATACCATGAGCGATCCCTGTTCTCCATGCACAACTCGCACCCGCGTCCCTTCGAGAAAAATAATAACTTCTTCGCGCGCATCGGTGGTATGTTCCCCGACGGAACAACCCGGAGCGAGCGTAACCAACCCGCACTTCATGCCTACGGTCTGCTCAACTGACAAAAGGCGCCGGTAGCATTCACTCGACTCTACCGTAACGACGATCGGTTCTTTCTTTCCCATGGAGCTCACTGTAACACAAGTTCCTGGGGATTAGAAGCATTAAATCCCATAAGTCAGACCGCTGCCTGCGCATCCAGGAACGCGCGCTTGAGCCTGCTTTCAGCCCACTCTCCGTCGGGAGTCGAATCCCAGACAATCCCTCCACCGACCCCGAGATCACCTGTCTGCCCGCGAATGAGGAGAGTCCGGATCGGGATAGAGAAAAAGGCGTCGTTATCCGGCGTACAATACCCGATCGCGCCCGTATATATATCCCGCGGCTCTGACTCGATCTCGCGGATAATCTCCATAGCCCGGATTTTTGGCGCTCCGGTGACCGACCCCGACGGAAATAGCGCCCGAAAAATCTGTCCGAGCCTCATGCCGGGATCACACGCCACGATGCCGGAGGTACCGATGCACACGCTCGTCGTCTACGCCAGCACCAGCGGAAACACACGACGGGTGGCCGAGGCGATGGCCGAGGCGCTCGGCTCGCGAGGACCGGTCGAGCTGCTCAT
>CAZDUF010000103.1:0-5160 GCA_964508555.1 uncultured Planctomycetales bacterium | reverse complement strand
TTTGGCAAAAGGAATAGACACTCGCGCCTATCCTGCCTGGAGAGACTGCCGGACAAGGTCACTCACGGTCCTGGAATCCGCCTGCCCCGCAACGCGGACGCCGACTTCCTTCATGACCTTACCCATATCTTTCATTCCTTGAGCGCCTGTTTCGGCAATAACCGCGGCAATGATCTTTTTCAGCTCATCGACGGGCATCTCCGGCGGCAGATAGTTTTTCAGGATATCCATCTCCTGTTGCTCTTTTTTCGCCATCTCAGGCCGCGCCCCCCTGGTAAACTGTTCGACGGAATCCTGTCGCTGCTTGATCTGTTTTTTGACCACCGCGATTACTTCGGCGTCGTCGAGCGAACTCTTTTTTTTCGCGACCGCGGTGTTTAACACCTCGGCCCGCAGCAGGCTCAGGACCGAGCTCTTCAGCGCGTCGCGCGCCTTCATCGCTTCCTTATAATCGTCGTATATCTTCTGCTCAAGCGCCATACGGGCCTCCTAGAAAGTAACGCACTGCCTGAACCGCGCGATGCGCGATCGCAGGTCTTTGAGGGTCAAAACGCTCGTTCTGTCGCAGCCGAAATCCTCGACGTTAAACGAGGCGGCGATCGTGCCGAATACCAGCGCCTTCTTGATCTGCAGAGGCGTCACCCTGCCGGCTTTAGCAAGGTATCCCATGAAACCGCCGGCAAAGGTATCCCCTGCTCCGGTCGGATCGACCACATCGTCGACCGGATACGCGGGAAGCGCATACATGTCGTTTTCCGAATAAAACAGCACGCCATGCTCACCCTTTTTGATAATCACCATTTTGGGACCCAGGGAGCACAGGTACCTGGCCGCTTTGACGAGGTTAGTCTCTCCCGAAAGGGACCGCGCCTCCTGGTCGTTTGCCACGTACAGGGTGACTTTTCCCAAAAGCGAGCGCAATTCCTTCTGCTTGGTTGAGATCCAGTAGTTCATGCTGTCCAGACCCACGAATTTCGGCGCGCGCATCCTGTCGAGCAGATGGTTCTGGATCGAGGGATCGACGTTTGCGAGAAAGATATACTTGATATCGCGCTGGCGTTCTGACACCGCGGGTTTGAAGTCCAGAAGCACGCCCAGCCGAGTGTCGAGCGTCAGCGCCGTGTTCAAATCACCCTCATATTTCCCCTGCCAGGCAAACGTCTCTCCGTCGGTCCTGATGAGAGAGCTTAAATTGATGCCTTTTTTCTCCAGAAAATCGACGTGCTTCTTCGGGAAATCCTTGCCCACGATCGCGACCAGATTCACGTCGGTAAACAGACGCGCAGCCATGGAAAAATGAACAGCCGACCCGCCGAGCATCTTGGCGCGTTCGCCGCGCGGCGTCCGTACGGTATCAAAGGCAACGGTCCCGAGAACGACAATACTCATACGCCATCCCCCGCATCATCTGCCCTGCGCCAGAAGGACCAGACTCGTCATCCCTGCCACAAGACAGTAATAACCGAAATAATGCAGCTTCGCCTGCCGCATCACCCGTTTCAGCACTTTGAGAGCCATGATGCCGGTGACAAAGCTGGCGACAAAACCCAGTAACAGCGCCGCGCCGTGGTCCTGCATCATATGCGTGCCCTGTATGTCCTTCATCTCAAAGAGTGCCGCGCCCGCAATCGCCGGTATCGCGGCGAGAAACGAAAACTTAAACGCGGCCTCGCGGTTGACGCCTTTCAACAAGAGGGCAGCGATGGTCGCGCCGGAGCGGGAGATACCGGGAGAGATGGACCATGCCTGGGCAATCCCGAGCACCACGGCATCAGAGGTAAACAGCGTCGAGCGGGATGACTCCATAAAACGCCTGGTCAAAAGAAGAATAACGCCGGTTATGCAAATTTCAACAGCAACAAACCAGGGCGTGCCAAAGGCCCGCTCGAACAGGCTCTTGCCCGCAATACCGGCAACTCCGGTAATCAGCGTCACGATCAGGATGAGCTTTAAGGAGGCCTTCTGGCGCAGAACGCGCAGAATATCTTCATAGAAGAAAAAGAGCATGGCGGCAAGCGTGCCCAGGTGAAAAACGACCGTTACCTCCAGCTCCATGTCTTCGATACCGAGAAAATGCTGGGCGAGCACGAGATGGCCTGAACTTGACACTGGAAGGAATTCCGTAAAACCCTGGATGCAACCGAGGAGAAGGAATTTAAGCATCACCAAGACCTATAACTTTCCCGCGTAACTCCTGCGCGATTGTCTCATAGACATCCTTGCCGGACGCCGGCTCCCGGACAAGCTGCCGGCTGGTAAGCGGCGGGCCGAAAACTACTGTCACGGGGACACAGCGCGGCAAACGCCGGAAGCGCGGCCAGGCCGCGTAGGAATTTTTAATATACACCGGAACCGCCGGGATGTCCAATTCTTTCAAGATGATACCCACGCCCTTCTTGAAGGGAGCGACCGTGCCGTCAACTGAGCGCTGTCCTTCGGGAAAAATGCACGCTGCCTTGCCGCTGCGCAACACGTACGAAACGACTTTCAGCGCATTCGCCAGATCCGTATCGGGATTCAGCGGGATCAGGCGATTGAAACGCAACCCCCACTTAAAGGCGGGAAGCTCGAGAATTCGCGCGTACCCGATAAAAAAGGTCTCAAGCGCCGTGCGCACGGGAAGCGCCGCGAATACGGCAATGCCGTCGAGGTAACTTGCGTGGTTGGGACAGATGAGAAAACTCCCCTCCCGGGGAAGATGCTCAACGCCGATTGAACGCAGGCGCCAGAACACGCGCATCACGACCCGCGCCAGCATCCCCAGGGTAAGAAACATCGCCCATCCGGCTATCCCGTTACGCAGCCGCACGCGTTTCTTGAGATCTCGCTCCAGCGGCGCGCGCAGGAGATCTCCCCAGGAACGTTCCGGCACGGACGCCCCGCCTTCGGCGCCTGCGGCAGGCCGGGCGCCGAGTGATTTGACGTTTGCGACCACGTCGCGCACCGTGGCAACCGTATACAGCGCCTCATCCGGAATCTCGATCTTGAACAACGATTCCAGGCCCAGGCCCAGCTCGACGCGCGTCAGGGAATCGATACCGAGATCGATCTCCAGGTTCGCATCGAGTGAGACCGGCCGTTTGAGCTGCCGGGTGAGAAACTCCAGCACCGCGCGGCTTACCGGATCATCGGCGCGCTCCCGGTCGATACCCGCAGCGTAAGCCTCCGCTGCCTGCGTTTCTGCGGCGCGCGCCGCAGAAACGCGCGCGGTAACCAGTTCGTTGACACGGTAGCGCTGAATCTTATTCAACGCGGTGCGCGGCAGCGGATGATTGCTCAGCATGAATCCCATGATGTGTTTATAGGCGGGCAGCGCCCTGCCAAGCAGCTCCAGCTCCGAGCCGATACGGCCCTGCATGTTCGATTCTTTCTTCTCCCTGAAATAGTCCTCATCCGGCACCACAACCGCATAAAGGACTTTTACCTGCGCGCCGAACGAGACATCGGATTTCTCAAGCACGCAGATTTCCCTGATGTACGGACTCTGCGCATAATACTCCTCCAGCTCCTGCGGATAAATGTTTTTACCCGTTCCCAGGACGATAATCTCCTTCTTGCGGCCGGTGATATATAGGTACCCGTCGCGGTCGATGTATCCGAGGTCTCCGGACCGGAACCAGCCATCCCGGAACGCCGCGGCAGTTTCGCCGGGATTCTGATAATATCCCGCGGTCACGTTCGCGCCCTTGATGAGAATCTCTCCTTCACCCCGCGCGTCAGGCGCGTCGATAGTCACCTCCACGCCGGGAATCGGCTTGCCCACTGACCCGAAACGCACCTCGCGCGGCAGGTTCAAACACACGACAGGCGAGGTCTCGGTCAACCCGTATCCTTCGATGATGCGTATTCCCCACTGCGTCAGCTCGCGGCACACCGCCGGGTCAAGACGCGCGCCGCCGCTGACCGCATAGCGAAACGAGACGCCGAATTGCCTGCGCACGCGGCGCACTGCCAGGGGCTCCGCAAAAGGTTTCAAGAGCGCTGGAATGTCCCGCATCTTTCGCCTAACGGCGCTGTGCATCAGGGTAAAAAGCTGCGGCACGCCGGCCAGTATCGTCACGTTCGCCTCGCGTATCAACGAAGCGAGATCCCCGGGATTGAAACCCGTCGGCGCGAACGTAACCGTTGCCGACAGTGCCAGCGGCAAGAGTCCGGTCACCATGCAGGGATAGGTATGGTGCAGCGGCAGGAGAGCCAGAAAAACATCCTTCTGCGTGACGATACCCAGCGTCGAGAGACTGCGGACATTCGCGCACAGGTTCGCGTGCGTGAGCACGACTCCCTTGGGCTGGGCAACGGTGCCTGAGGTGTAGATGATCGCGGCAGTGTCCGAGCCGCGCGTCTGCGCAAGACTTGTCCCCCCGGGGTCTGCGGTACCTGCGGCGTCAGAAAATGAGACGGCGTTTGCCGAGGCAACGCCGACCTGGATACGCGTGATCTGCTCACCGGCTTCCTCCGCAACAGCGGCTGTCAATGAAGATATAAATACCGCGCGCGACTGGCTTGCGTTCAACAGCGTCTTTGCTTCGGCAGCGCGGATCTGGCAGTCAAGCGGCACAACAACCATTCCGGCGCGCACGATACCCAGATACGCGATCAGCCATTCAGGCCTGTTCTCCATGAAAATGGCAACGCGGTCTCCCATGCCCAGGCCGCGCCCGAGCAGAAAAAAAGCCAGACCGCGCGACACGCGCTCGCACTCCGCATAGGTGAGCGTCCGCCACTCTTTCCCCTCGCGGTACCGCATGGCAGGTTTATCCGCCGACACGCGGACTGCCGTCAAAAAAAGCGCCGGAATCGTTTCTTCACTTTTGCTCATCGCGCCTTCCGTAGAAAATACATCCCTGCCAGAGGAAATCCGCTCAACAGGAATAAAGTAATCCGGTATCCGGTCTCACCGAACGGTTTCAGGAATGCCAGCGACACACCCCAGAACAAAGCGCCGATAATCGCGGATACATACCCCACCAGCGTGTACATGCCGAAGGCCTTTCCTACGATTTCATCCGGCGTTTCTTTGACGATAAACGCGCGCAGCACCACCCAGGTGGAACCCAGCGCGGTTCCGACCAGCGCGCCGACTGCCGCGTACCAGCGCTTATCGGTCAACGTCGCGCCGAGCGCGAAATTTTTAATGATCGGCGTCTCGGTCATCAATTG
>CAZDUF010000102.1:0-5179 GCA_964508555.1 uncultured Planctomycetales bacterium | reverse complement strand
GCGCAGAGGCGCGTACCGGCCGTTCAAGTACGGCCGGGTAACCTGCCGGCCCGCGCAAGCGCCTCCGGGATGAAAGAGAAGAGAGATACGTATGAAGTACATTGACGAAGCGAGGATTGGAGACTTGGTGGCGCATGGGCAGCGCGGGGTTGATATCGACGCGATTCTTGCCAAAAGCATGTCACTCAAGCGGCTGACGCTCGAAGAGACCGCGGCGCTTCTGAATGTCGAGGATCCTGCGATAGAGCAGAAAATCTTTGCCGCGGCAGCTGAGGTCAAGCAGGCGATATACGGCAATCGGATCGTGCTGTTCGCGCCGCTGTATATCAGCAATATCTGTTCGAACGGCTGCCTGTATTGCTCCTTCAAGGCGGATAATGCTGCTCTCGACAGGAAATCGCTGAGCCAGGACGAAATCAGGCAGCAGGTGGGCTGGCTCATCGAGCGGGGTCACAAAAGGATTCTGATGGTCGCGGGCGAATCGCCGGCAGATGGAGGAGTGGATTATTACATCGAGTCCAAAGCCACGGCATACGGGGTTGCGAGGGACCAGAACCGTATCCGCAGGATCAACATCAATTGCGCGCCGCTTGAGACCGACGAGTTCCGCAGACTCAAAGCAGCGGGCATCGGCACCTACCAGCTGTTTCAGGAAACGTATCATGAGCACACTTACCGATACGTGCATCCCTTTGGTCCGAAAAGCGATCCGGAGTACCGGATCAGCGCCATCGACCGCGCTTTCGGCGCCGGTATCGACGACGTGGGCATCGGCGTGCTCTACGGTCTCTACGACTACCGTTTCGAGACGCTTGCCATGCTCATGCATATCGAGTATCTGGAGAATAAATACAATGTCGGTCCGCACACCATCTCCGTGCCGCGCATCGAACCTGCGCAGGGAGCGGACCTTTCCTATTGTGTCCCGCATCCGGTTTCTGACGAGCAGTTCCGCAAACTGGTCGCGGTGCTGCGGCTGGCGGTTCCGTATACCGGCATTATCCTTTCTACCAGGGAGAGCCCCGGGATGCGGGACGAGCTGGTGCGCCTGGGCGTATCCCAGATCAGCGCGGCATCGCGCACGTCTCCCGGCGGCTATGATTCTGACGACAATAACGCTTCCTGCGGAACGCAGTTTTCGATCGGCGATCAGCGCTCGCTCGATGCGGTGGTCGGGTCGCTGATCCGGAACGGCTTTCTGCCCAGTTTCTGCACTGCCTGTTACCGTTCTCAGCGAACAGGCGAAATTTTTATGAACCTGGCGCGGCCGGGAACGATTAAGGAAAAGTGTTCCGTGAACGCCCTGATCACTCTCAAAGAATATCTCGACGATTTTGCTTCCGAAGACGTGCGCCGGGACGGATATCGCCTGCTTCAGCGCGCAGCCGATAGCCTGCCTCAGGAAGACCGCGAACTGCTCGGGCGTTTTTTCGGCGAGATCGACCGCGGCATCAGAGACAGGTTTGTATGAAGTTCCCGGATCTGCAGAAGGCTCTTATGAGCAGGGGCCGGGCACAGCGCGAATTCTTCCGCCGTGCCGCGCGCGCCGCGCACAGTTTTGTCGGCGACGGAGTTTTCTGCAGGGGTATTGTTGAGATTTCCAATTACTGCCGAAAGAATTGCGATTACTGCGGGTTACGGAGTCAAAACGCCTGTATCCGGCGCTACCGGCTAAGCGCCGGGCAGGTTCTACAGACGGCAGATACGATCGCATCCTGCGGCATACGGACGGTCGTGCTGCAGTCCGGAGACGATCCTGGTTTACCGGCGCACGGCATTGCCGACCTGATCCGGCGTATCAAGAGTATGCGTGATATGGCGGTTACGCTGTCTCTGGGAGAGAGGCCGCGAGACGACTACGCCCTGTGGCGTCAAGCCGGTGCTGACCGGTATCTCTTGAAAATCGAGACAACGGACGAACGTTTGTACAATGCGCTCCACGGAGGAGAAGGATTCAAGCGCAGGATCAGGTGCCTGGAGTATCTGCGAGCTCTTGGATATCAGGTCGGTTCAGGTATCATGACCGGGCTGCCGGGGCAGTCTATCGAGAGCATTGCCCGCGACATCATGTTTTTCCGCGACAGAAATTTTGACATGATCGGCATCGGGCCGTTCATCCCGCACCCGCGCACGCCGCTGGCGCGAGTGCCACGCGTTCCCATCGGGCTCACGTTGAACGTTATTGCCCTGACCAGGATTGTAACCGGGCGGGCGCATATACCGGCGACAACGGCGCTCGGCGCGGGACACAGGGATGCCCATGTGCGGGCGTTACGCGCCGGAGCGAACGTGCTGATGGTGAACTTCACGCCGCAGCCTTTTCGCGGGCTCTACGATATCTATCCGGGAAGAAAGCGCGTCGCTGTCTCCCGTGTCCGGTCATGGATCGAAGAAACGGCCCGCCGGGCGGGAAAGTACGTGGATTATTCCCGGGGAGATGGTGTTTCCTATGGAACGCACGCCTAAATCGCTTCGTTTGCATATCGGCATATTCGGCCGCACCAATGTCGGCAAATCCAGTTTCCTGAACATGGTGACCGGACAGGACGTTGCCATTACTTCTCCCATTGCCGGCACCACGACGGACGTGGTTGAGAAGACTATGGAACTGCATCCTCTGGGTCCGGTTGTTTTCAAGGATACCGCGGGTATCGACGACACCTCTGCACTTGCCGCCGCGCGGCTCGAGAAAACCGGCAGGGTTTTTGATTCGGCGGACATGTTCATTCTTGTGGCCGAGCCCGATGTCTGGAGCGAATACGAGGAGCGCGTCGTTGCAACCGCCGCGTCAAAGAAGATTCCGTGCGTGGTCGCGATCAATAAAGCGGATATAACCGCGCCTTCTGCGGAATTTGTCGAGCGGCTGCGTGCGCGCGTACGGGTTATGGTGTGTTCTTCAACCGACCCTGCCAACCGCGACCGCTCTGTGAACATTTTGAAGCAGCTCATTATCGAAAGCTGCCCTGCGCGTTTCCTGAAGCAGCCGCCGCTTCTGGGAGATCTCATCCCGAAAGGGGGGACTGCGGTCCTGATCATGCCGATCGACCTGGAAGCGCCCAAGGGAAGAATTATTCTGCCGCAGGTGCATGCAGTCAGGGATTGTCTTGACCATGACTCCTTGTGTGTGGTGGTCAAGGAGCATCAGTATCCGCTTGCTTTGGCGAACCTGAAAAAACCGCCGGATCTGGTCGTCTGCGATTCGCAAGTCGTGCACACGATGGTTGCGGATACGCCTCAAGGCGTTCCCTGCACGACATTCTCGATATTGCTCGCCCGGTACAATGCGGATCTGGCGGTTATGACGCGGGGCATTCAGGCCCTGGCCGCCCTAGAGGATAACGACCGGATCCTTATTGCCGAGGCGTGCACGCACCATGCCATCGAGGACGATATCGGCAGGGTGAAGATTCCCCGCTGGATCCGCCAGCATACCCGCGCCCGCGTGGAGATAGAAGTCTGTGCCGGCGCCGATTTCCCCGATGATCTGGGTCGTTTCAAGCTCGTGGTCCACTGCGGAGGGTGCATGTTCAACCGCCGGCTCATGCTTTCGCGCATAGAAAAGGCGCAGGAGCAGGGCGTAGCGATCACCAATTACGGCCTGTGTATCTCCTTTGTTCAGGGAGTCCTTGAGCGCGTGTTATCCCCGTTCCCAGAGCCTCTCGCGATTTATCGTGAAATTTCTCACAAAAAATAATTGACGAGCCGCTTGTTGTGCGTTATTATGCACACACAACCGGAAGACTTGTCCGTATGCATGAAACCCACCTGTTCAAAAACCTGATAGCCTATCTCAACGAGGAAGAGCGCGTTTCCCGCCGCGGTATCTCGAAGATTCATGTCGAGCTGTCAGAGTTCGGCGGATTATCCAGCGAGCATTTCATGGAGCATTACCGGGCCGGATGCAAGGGGACGCGCTGGGAACATCTTGAGATCGAATTCTCCCGCGTGCCCTACGGGCCGGAATTTTCGATCACGCGCATCGAGTACGCGCCGGAGCCGGTTGCCGCAAGCGCCACTACAAGGAGCCGAATGTGAAATACGCCGTCATTGAGAAGAGGAATATTCCCTCCTGGGTCGAGTTTCTGAAGACGAAATCGCGCGTGTACGCGCCCGCGCGCAAGGAGAACCTGTTTGTTTTCGCGCCCGTCGACAATCCCGCAGACATCTCTCTCGAGTACGTTCCGACCGTCCTGCCGCCGAAAAAATATTATTTTCCCCCGGAAGAGGACCTTCTGAAGTTCACCGTCACGCCGTTTAAGACCGCAAAAGCGATTGCGGAATTTGAGCCGTTTATCCTGTTCGCGGTGCACACCTGCGATATCGCGGGACTGCAGTGCATGGATGTGGTTTTTAAGGAAAGCCCTGAGGATCCCAATTATCTGAACCGCAGGGAAAAGATGGCGGTCATCGGCATCGAATGCCTCACCTATTGCGATACGTATGCCACCTGCGCCAGTGTCGGCAACCACGAGCCGCGGGGAGGATACGATCTGATGATGGTCGATTGCGGCACCCGTTTCGTCATGCATGTGAATTCCTCCAAGGGGGAGGAGCTCGTGCATATGCCGCTTGTCCGCGAGGCAGACGCTCGCGACATGGAGGCGCTCGATGCCGCCAGGCTTAAGAAGAAAAAGGCGTTTAAGCATGAGTTTAACGCGCAGCTTCCCGCGGTGTACGAGGCATTCGATTCCTCCTTTACGTCACCGGTGTGGAAAGACGTGGGCAGACGCTGCGTCGGCTGCGGCAACTGCACCGCGGTGTGTCCGACCTGTTACTGTTTCGACGTCCAGGATACGATGGACCTGACGCTCAACAGCGGCACGCGCTCGCGGATCTGGAATTCCTGCCAGATGGAGGATTTTGCCAAGGTCGCCGGCGGAGAGGATTTCCGCAAAGGGCGTGATTCGCGCCAGCGCCACCGCTATTACCGCAAGTTCAAGTATCCGGTGGATAAGTTCAACAGGTATTTCTGCACGGGATGCGGGAGATGCTCGCGCGCGTGCATGGCGGGAATCGTGCTCCGCGAGACGGTGAACGCGCTTACCGATGCCAGACCAGTCAGCAACAAATTATAAGCCGGGCCAACGATAAAGGGAGAAGCGTATGATTGACCGCGAGATACTCCTTGAGAAGATGAAGACCTCTCCGTATAAACCGATGAAGGGCGTGCTCGTTGAAG
>CAZDUF010000101.1:0-5278 GCA_964508555.1 uncultured Planctomycetales bacterium | reverse complement strand
GAATCCGGGGTGCTATCCGACCGCGGTCATTCTGGGGCTTGCACCGCTTTTGTCGCTGTATCCCCGTTTGGCGGGATCAGTCATCGTCGACGCGAAATCAGGAGTTTCCGGCGCGGGAAAGAAGGTTGCCGAAGGTTTCCTTTTCCGCGAAGTCGACGAGGATTTCCGCGCCTACAAAGTCGATGAGCATCAGCATGCTCCGGAGATGGAGCAGGAACTTTCCCGTATCGCCGGGAAAAAAGTGCCGCTGACGTTCGTTCCGTACCTGCTTCCGGTGAACAGGGGGATTCTTGCTACCGTCTATGTCGAGAAGACTGATGCCCGGACAAGGAACTGGCAGAGTATCTATACCAGGTTCTACGCGCGCGAGCCGTTCGTCCGGGTTCTGCCCGCGGGCAGTTTCCCGCGGCTCAAAGACGTGCAGCACACCAATTTCTGCGATATCGCTGTCAAGGATGCCGCACGGCACGTCATTATCATTTCCGCGATCGACAACCTGGTCAAAGGGGCATCCGGACAGGCCGTGCAGAACATGAATATCTGCGCGGGATTTCCGGAAAAGGCCGGTCTGGTCTAGCATGCACGCGCCACAACCATACACGTTCAGAATATCAACGACGGCATCCCTGCCCGAAGGCTACAGCGCCGGCGCCTGCGCATGCGGCATCAAGGCAAGGGGGGCGCTTGACTGCGCGCTGATATATTCTTTGGTGCCTGCGCAGGCGGCGTGCTGTTTTACTTCCAATACGATCAAGGCAGCTCCGGTTATCGTCGACAGGATGCGGTATGCGCGCAGCAGATTTTTCCGGGCGATTCTTGCCAATTCTGGCAACGCCAATTGTCATAACGGCAGGCGGGGGGTATCCGATGCGCTCGCCGCGGGAGATGCGTTTGCCGGAGCGCTCGGTATCCCATCGGAGCAGATTCTTCTCGCGTCCACCGGGATTATCGGGAAGCGGCTTCCCGTCGAGCGTCTCGTGCAGGCGGCGCCGCAGCTGGCTGCAGGCCTGTCGCGCTCGGGAATCGGGAATGCAGCCCGGGCTATACTCACCACGGACACCCGTTCGAAGGAAGTGACCGCGCGCTGTGTCCTCTCGGGGAAGCCGGTGACGATCTGCGGGATCGCCAAAGGCGCGGGCATGATTTCTCCCTCGATGGCGACGATGCTTGCTTTTATCCTGACGGATGCCAGCGTCCAGCCGTCTGTCTTGCGTTCATGCCTGCGGTCGGCGGTCGATGCGTCGTTTAACTGCATTACGGTCGACGGGTGCATGAGCACGAACGATACCGTCATTCTTCTGGCGAACGGATGCGCGTCGAATGCCGCGGTTCGCGCGGGCAGGGACCTGCGGATTTTTTCCGCGGCGCTCTCGGCCGTGTGCCTGCGTCTGGCACAGATGATCGTACGCGACGCCGAGGGAATAACTAAATTCATTACCATACGCGTCCGAGGCGCCCAGACGCGCGCCCAGGCGCGCAGGGTGGGCCTGGCAATCGCCAACTCGAGTCTGTTCAAGACCGCGATGTACGGTGAGAATCCGAATTACGGCAGAATCGCCGCCGCGGCGGGAGCAAGCGGCGTGCGCGTGCAGGAAAGCGCCTTGCGCGTGCGCGTGAGTCCGCTGCGCGCGCGGGATATCACGGTCGAGGTCTCAATCGGCCGTGGACAAGCGTCGGCAACGGTCTATACGTCGGATCTGTCGCCGGAATACATCAAGATCAACGCCGAATACACCTAAGAGGTCGTCTATGGAAGAGGCAATCAGGAAAGCTGACGTATTGATCGAGGCGCTGCCCTACATCAAACGGTTTCACAAGAATGTGGTGGTGATTAAATACGGAGGCAGCATCCTGAGCGAGGAGAAGATCCGCAGGGGTGTCCTTGAGGACATCGTATTCCTCAATTTCATGGGTCTGCGCACGGTGCTTGTGCACGGGGGAGGGCCCAATATCAGCGACCGGATGCGCGCCACGGGAAAAAAGACGGAGTTCGAGGACGGCATGCGCGTGACGGATGAGGAGACGCTCAAGCTGGTCGCGGAGGAGCTTGAGAAACTCAACGATTTGATCGTGAGCGAAATCGGGGAGCTCGGCGCCCAGGTCGTGGGATTAAACGGCTACGAAAGCGCCATACTCCACGTTGAAAAGAAGAAGGCGCGGATCGACCTCGGGTTTGTCGGACATATCGTGCGCGTAGAGACGGCTGCGATTGCCGCGGAGCTTGAACGGCATCGGGCGGCTGTGGTCCTTCCCATGGGCAGGGGCAGGGACTCCAAGCCCTACAACGTAAACGCCGACGAGGCGGCGGCGCAGATTGCCGGCGGGATGCGGGCCGAGAAACTGGTGTTGTTGACGAATGTCAAAGGGATTATGCGGGATGCCCAGGATCCCTCGTCGTTCATGTCGACGCTCACCACCGATGAAGCGCAGAAACTGATCGAGCAGAAGATCATTTCCCAGGGCATGATCCCGAAAGTAACGGCGTGCATCGACGCCCTGAACAGCGGCGTCAAAAAAACGCATATCATCGACGCTCGTATTCCGCATGCGCTGCTGCTGGAAATCTTTACCGACACGGGTATCGGAACGGAAATTATAACTAGTAGTTAGTGGCAAGTGGCGAGTGGCTAGAGGGTATTGAACGCTCTCCACTCGTCACTAGCCACTAGACACTAGCCACTGCTCCTATGAAGCTCGAAGACGTTTTTGATTCTTATTCCGACAATATACTGCCGACATACACCAAGACACCGCTTGTCTTCGTGAAGGGCAAGGGGTCGCGTCTCTGGGACATACACGGCAGAGAATATCTGGATTTTTTTCCGGGATGGGGCGTGAATAATCTCGGTCATTGCCATCCGAAGGTGATGCAGGCTGTCAGAGATCAGGTGTCGAAACTCGTCTTCGTGCCGAACAATTATTATCATCTGCCGCAGGCGAAACTGGCTAAGGAATTGATCTACCGGTCGTTTCCCGGGAAGGTTTTTTTCTGTAATTCAGGGGCGGAAGCGAACGAGGCGGCGATCAAGCTCGCGCGTAAGTACGGTGCCGGTTTGCCGGCCGGCCAACGGGATGCGCGGTATGAGATCATCACGTTCGAGAATTCTTTTCACGGCAGGACGCTCGGCGCACTCTCGGCGACGGGACAAAAAAAGTACCAGGAGGGTTTTGGGCCGCTGGTGCCGGGGTTTGTGAGCGTGCCGTTTAACTCCCTTGACGCCGTCCGCGCCGCGATGACTGAGCGGACGGTTGCCGTGATGCTTGAGCTCGTTCAGGGCGAAGGAGGCGTCAACGTCGCCGAGCAGCAATTCGTCCGGGACCTGCGCCAGCTTTGTACCGAGCGGAATTGCCTGCTGATTGTCGATGAGGTGCAAACGGGGATCGGCAGGACCGGGGATTATTTTTGTTTTCTGCGTTACGGGATCGAGCCTGATGTCGTCACGCTCGCCAAGGCGCTCGGCGGGGGGCTGCCGATCGGAGCGATGATCGTCGCCGCGAAGATAGCGGATGTGCTGCAGCCGGGCATGCATGCGTCGACCTTCGGGGGCGGACCCGTGGTGTGCCGCGCCGCGCTTGCGGTGCTGACGAGTCTCCAGAAGGAAAAGCTGCTTCCGCGCTGCCGAGAGATGAGCGAGTTCCTTTTTGAAGGACTCAAAACCCTGCGGGAAAAGCACGCCTGTATTCGCGATGTCAGGGGTATGGGGTTGATGGCGGGTATTGAGCTGTCGACGGAAGGGGCAGGCGTTGTCAAAGGCTGCATGGAGCGCGGGCTGCTCATCAATTGCACGCACGCGACGGTCATACGGCTCATGCCGGCCCTGATTGTGACGCGCGGGCAGATCGCAAAGGCGCTGTCGATTATTGACGATGTACTTTCTCGAACGGGGGCGTAACCGATGAACGATCTATTGTCCATTCAGGATGTGAGCGCCGCGGATATCAGGGACATTTTTGTTTTGACCGATGAGCTCAAAGCGCGTCCGGGGAAGTTTGCGAAGGTCCTTGCGGGTAAGACTCTCGCGCTTCTTTTTCAGAAGCCGTCGAACAGGACCAGGGTTTCCTTTGAGGTCGGGATGTATCAGCTCGGCGGTAACGCGGTGTATCTGTCTCCGGAGGAAATCAACCTCGGCGTCAGGGAGCCGGTATCGGACGTCGCGCGCACCCTGTCACGCTATGTCGACGGGATCGTGCTGCGCACGTTCGGGCATGACAATGTGCTGGAGCTTGCGCAGTATTGCTCCAAGCCCGTCATCAACGGCCTTTCCGATTTCTCCCATCCCTGCCAGGCGCTGGCTGATTTGTACACGATCAGGGAGCGATTCGGGTCGTTTACCGGACGCACGCTCGCGTATGTCGGGGACGGCAACAATGTCTGTAATTCTCTGATCTTTGCCTGCGCCAAGACGGGACTCGCGCTGCGCATCGCCTCGCCGCGCGGGTATGAACCGCGGTCCGGGCTCATCCGGCGCGCGCTGGCCGGCAACAGGAAGGCGTCGATTACCGTGACCCATGATCCCGGAGTTGCGGCACGCGCGGCGGATGTTTTGTACACCGACGTGTGGGCAAGTATGGGGCAGGAGAAAGAGTCGTCTGCGCGCAGGCGCGTCTTCAGGAAATTCCGCATCGACGGGGCGCTTGTGAAGAAAGCCAAGCGGGGAGCGCTGGTGATGCATTGTCTGCCCGCGCACCGGGGAGACGAGATTACGGATGAGGTAATCGAATCAGCGCAGTCCGTGGTATTCGACCAGGCGGAAAACAGGATGCACGTTCAAAAAGCGGTTTTAATAAAATTGTTGGCGGGTTAGCGGGTTTTTTCGTGTCCGCGGCTGAAGGAGACGATAGAATGAAGAAGGTTGTTCTCGCGTATTCCGGAGGGTTAGATACGTCGTGTATCGTGCGCTGGCTCTGTGATAAAGGCTACGGTGTCATCTGTTTCGTCGCGGACCTCGGGCAGGGGCTCGGTGAGGGCGAGGATTTGCAGGCGATCGAGCAGCGTGCCATGAAGGCGGGAGCAGAGAAGGTCTACATTGCCGACCTGCAGAAAGAGATCGGCCAGTTGGCGCTCACGCTCCCGCCGCAAGAGACAGTGATCCTGCAACTCAGCGGCATAGCGCCCTCCGGCAATCAGTTCTCGCTGCAGGTGTTCGATCAAAACGGCGCGCTGGTTTTTTACAAGATCGCCCCGATCAAGAGCGTGTCCGATCCGGCTCCGACTGCTACGGTCGCGCTTTCTCCCGTTTCCAAAAAAAACGCTGTGACGATCTCACCGGGCAAGTCT
>CAZDUF010000100.1:0-5381 GCA_964508555.1 uncultured Planctomycetales bacterium | reverse complement strand
GACCAGGACATTAAAGTTACTGTATCTGCGGCCGACGTTGCAGGAAACAGGCTCGATTATAACTATACGTTTACGACAGCGGTTATCAATAAAAGCCGGAGCAAGAAAGTACGCTAGAAACAATCTGGAAACCTGTTGACTCACGACGGCCAAACACGTATAATCGCCTCATGATGCGTTTTTATTGCGCCTGGGGAATCCCCACCGCGGCCCTCTTTGCGTACGCCTATCAGCCGACCCTGGTCTGGCTCTATGAGCGATTCATGGCGCCGGACACCTATTATTCCCACGGATTCCTCGTGCCCCTGGTGACCCTAGTCATGGTGTGGCGCCGCAGATTCGATCTGGCTCAATCATTGCCGGCATCAGACCTTCGCGGGCTCATTCTTGTCTGTTGTTCTCTGGTCCTTCATATTCTGGCCACCTACGCGAATATCTATTTTCTCAGCGGCCTCTCCATACCTCTTTTTGCCCTCGGCATCTGTCTGTACGCATTCGGCCGGGTAATAACCAGGCACGTGAGATTCGCTCTGCTGTTTCTCTTTTTCATGATTCCGCTGCCCACGAGCGTCATCAACACCGTGAGCATCCCGCTTAAGATATTTGTAACCAAAGCTGTCGTGTTTATTCTCGGCCCTATCATGGGCATTCCCTTACGGCACGAGGGATTCAAGATATTCTTTGCAAAAGGGAGCCTGACCGTGGAAAATCCCTGCAGCGGACTGCGATCGCTGATCGTCATCATTGCTCTCGGCACTGTCTTCGCCTACCTGCTCAAAGGCGAAACCTGGAAACGGGCGCTGGTCGCGCTCTCATCGATTCCGATCGCACTGGCTTCGAATATTCTGCGGGTGCTCATCCTGTGTCTTTCTGTTCATGTCTACGGGCCGCAGACAACCCAGAACTACGTTCATGACTCTTCAGGCTACGTGATGTTCGCGGCGGCGTTTTCCGGGTTATGGCTCATCTGGAACAGCCTGCAATGAACACGCTGCGCTCACGGCTCCTGCTCGTCACTATCCTGCTCGCGCTGACCTGCGGAGCGCTCCTGCCGCTCTATCAGAAACAGGGACAAAAGGAATGGACAGAGAAAGATCTCTCTATTATTCCTGCGACGATCGGAGACTGGCAGGGAGAGGACGTGGAAGTTGATCAGGAAACGCGGGATCTACTCGAAAGTGATGCGGTACTGGTGAGAAAATACACGCGTGGAGAGCGTTCGGTGTGGCTGGCGCTGGTCTATTACGGAGATAATCGAGTCGCCCTGCACCTTCCGGAAAACTGTTCCATCGGGCAGGGGACGACGATACTGACCCGTACCGGGGTATCGATACCCGTCGCCGACGACTCCGCAATCCAGGCGAATCGACTATTGGTTCAAGGACGTCGCGCAGTGCAGATGATTGTCTATTACTTCCAGGCGGGGGACTTCATCACACCGAGCTATCTGGGCATGCGCTGGCGCATGATCACAAATTTCCTTCAGAACACATCCTCAAGCGGCGCGTTTATCCGCTATTCCATCGTGGTGCAGAACGGCGAAGAGGAGGCGTTCAAAACCTTAAGCGAATTCGCGTCTCTTGCCGCTCCGATTCTACGCTCCGAACTCCAGCAGTAACATCATCCAGATCACCGAGACACCGGGTCACTGAGACACCGGTGACGCGGTGACTCGGCATCCCGTCAGTTTTTCTCAAAGATCTCCCCGTTCCCCGAGCGTCGCTGAAACGGCGGTCAGAATGTCATCCTTCGATGCCGGCTTGACCAGATACGCCGCGATGTTGAATTTCGAAGCCTCGAACTGCAGGTGCTGGCTCTGAAACGAGGTGATGAAAATCAGCTTGGCAAGATTGTCAAATTCCCTGATCTTTTGAGCCACTTCAATGCCGTCGATCTTCGGCATCCGGATATCCATCAGGATGACGTCTGGCCTGATGGTCCTGGCCTTTTCAACCGCTTCCTGCCCGTCCATAGCAGTGTGCACTTCGTACTGTTCCCGCGCGAAAATATTCGACAGGGAATCCAGAGCGTCTTTTTCGTCCTCGCAGATCAATATGCGTTTCATGCGCCCTCCTAGAGCACTGGCGGAGAACTGACGCACAGCACCTTAGCCGGGCCAGACCCCGTATTCTTCAGAATATGCTTCTTCGAACTCATCGAGTACATGCTGTCGCCCTTGTTGGCCCCCTCGCGATGAAGGAGCCGGTAACTCTTTCCCTCGATATCGACCTGTACTTCGCCCTCCAGGAGCATGATAAACCATTCGACTTTCTTCATGGTCTCCTCAAGAAAACGACTCTCGTTTTTTTTCAATGTCATGACAACGGGGAGCATGCGTTTGGAAAGGGGGATGGAGGTTATGATTTCCAGGAAATTTCCGTAGGTCGTATCCTTCTTGTCACCGGGATGCACTTCAACCGGGCTTCCCTCATGACGCTCCATATAAGAGTAAAATTCCGATAACCGTAAACCGAAAACCGCCGCAAGCTTCTGATGACATGATACGCTGCCTGCCATCTTGCCCGCTTCGATCTTGGAGATGATGGCTTTGTCAACACCGGAACGTCTTGCCAACTCTCCCTGAGTAATGTTACCTCGCAGTAATTTCAGTTTTATACCGATATTCATCGTCTTATATATTGTTATAACACAATTTGGGCCAAAATGTTATCGAAATAAGTATACCAACGCGGGGACACTTTGTCAAGTATTAGATGACTTATTTTCAACATACCATTGAATTGTGCCTGTCCATGTGGTATATTCTCCATGAGAGTAATAAAGCGTACTTGTTGACCGAAAAGGTGTCCGCGCGAAAGAACGCGCGAGGCGCAAAGCCGGATGTTCCGGTTGCCGAAGTCAATAGGTAGTTTCAATAAAAAGCCTATTCTATTCGGAATAGGCTTTTCTCATTATCGGCGCCACTCAAGCGGTTAAAACAAATTAATCCTGATTTAATCTTGCTTTCATCCGCTTATTGATAGACTGACAACCAGGACCTTACGAAGCAAGGGAGGAAGCCATGTATAAAATAATCCATTCAGTCCTGTTTGGCGCTTGCATTGTCTGCGCGACCGTTCATACGGCTGTCGCCGCACAGACAAACTCATCAATGGTCATGAACAGCGACAACAGCACTATCTATATCGCCTGGCAGGAAGACAACGGCCAGATATACCTGGGCCAGTCCCAGGACCGCGGTCTGACATTCTCAGGCGAGACAGTGATCACCTCTGGACTCAGCGGCATGAGCACCAGGCCCCATCTGGCGATCGACGCAAACGACACGCTCTACGTCGTATTCGAGAACGCCTATCCGGGCACAAGCAGTGATCTGTACTTCGGAAGGAGATACCGCCACGGCACCTGGGAAGTCGCCCGCGTCCCGCTCGACTCGATACTGGGTACGGGATCCGAACAACTGAAACCGTGCGTGGATGTGTCGGAAACAGGCAGACTCGGCCTTGCCTGGATCAACCGCGCTCAGCAGAACGCCGTGTACTGCGCATTTTCGTCAAACCAGGGAGAAAACTTCTGGCAGATATCCTCAAACGATATCGTGAAGGTGAATGGGGCCGGCACGCAGCCTGATAACCCGTCCTGCGCGTTCACCCGCGATTCGCTATCGCTCGTCGTTGCCTGGGATGACCTGCGTAACGGCGCGCGCAGAATACGAACGAACAAAATTACCAATATGGCCAGGCAATTTTCAAATGATGTCCTGGTCGATGACGGCGGAACCAACACGAATGCCACGAATCCCTCGGTGGAAGTCTGTCCCTCTGACGACCCCGGCAAGATCACGATCGGTATCGCCTGGGAACGCTCGGACGGGAACGATTCGGATATCATGTTCGATGCGTCGACGGCCGGGAATTCCTGGGGAACCGACGTCCAGGTGAATGACGACGCGCAATCGCCGCGCGCCCAGCACGACCCGGAGCTTGCCATCGACTCCAACGGAGACATCGTCGTGGTCTGGACAGACCTGCGGAACGGCGACGCCGACATCTACAGCGCGCCTTCTCTCGACGGTGGAACGACGTTCAAAACAAACTCTATTGTCAACGACGATACCGGTACCGCGCAGCAGGACGAACCGGCGCTTGCGGTTTCCGAAGACGGACAGCATATCTGTTTCACCTGGACCGACCACGCCGCAGGATCGCCCGTTATCTATTTCAACCGCAATTCGCTGGTCGACAAAGAAAGCGCGGAAAAACAGTCGATCGGCGCTTCCGGCGGCACTCTCACCGCACGCGATTCCCCGTCGATACGCAATGCCCAGATCAGCATTCCCGCCGGAGCGCTGCAAACGGCGATGAATATTGAGATCTGCCCGACCGCATTTCTGCCTCCGTTCCAGAACGGAGACACGTTTCTCGACCGAGCCGTTGATTTCGGTCCCAGCGGAACCGAATTCAATGACGCTGTAACGGTGAAAGTTCCCTACACGCAGGAGGATCTCGACGCGGCAGGCATCCGGGATGCATCGCGTCTTCGTCTGTACTACTATAATCTCAAGACCCTGCTCTGGGAGCGCATCGACTCATCTTATGTCGACACAGCGGCACGACTCGTCTGCGCCAGAGTCAATCACTTCTCGATCTACGGTATCGGCGCGCTCGCGGCCGAGGGCGCTGCTGCGGGATCATCGGGAGGCGGGGGAGGAGGCGGAGGCTGTTTTATAGCTACGGCAGCCTACGGGTCGTATGACGCACCGGACGTGATGGTGTTACGGGGTTTCAGAGACCGCGTACTCATGAAACACGCTGGCGGCAGAGTGCTTGTCTCGATTTATTATCGCATCAGTCCCCCGATTGCACGCTATATCGACGATAAGGAACACCTGAAGAAATTGGTCAGGACCGCGCTGCGCCCGGTTGTGCGCGCGGCCAAACACATGGAATAGCATATGAAAAAAACAGTCGTACTCGGAATCACGTTCCTGATTGCCGGCGCGCTTGAGATTGCCTTTCTGGCTCAGAGGCCGAATATTGTCGTACCGAACGAGTACTGCTCGGTCGATAAAGAGACATCTCTGCCCTGGCACAACGGCGCCGCTGAGGAAAACAAACCGTTGACTGTTCGGGCGGAGCAAGAGACCGAAATAGCCGCATACGAGCTTCCGAACCTGGAGCTCTTGGCTACACTCATCGGAAATCCGGCAGCAGGCAAAGAACGCCGCGCCTGCATCAGGAACCTCGATTCCGGATATCACAGAATGTACTCCCGGGGAGAACGCATCTGTTCATTCGTGATAGCCAGAATCGATGCAGGCGAAGTCCTCCTGCTCAACGATGCGGGAGTCAGCTTCACACTGCTCACCCGCGGCGCCCAGCCTGCGCGGGCTGTGATCTGCGTCCACGTCCTGCCGTCCG
>CAZDUF010000099.1:0-5434 GCA_964508555.1 uncultured Planctomycetales bacterium | reverse complement strand
GGGGCGGACATCGAGAGACGCGCTCCTGCGCTGCAAGACGCAGCTTGAAACCGCGGGCGCGCGGCTTTCGGGCATCGTGCTCAACAACGCAAAACCGAACACCGAGCCGCTGTCGGCGTACTCATACTATTATTACCGTCAGAAGGATAGCTCGTAACAGGGAGTTTCTAAGGCACGTGGTTTTCCATTCCCTCTCGCGGCGCGGTCAGGTCCGCGTCAATATCGGCATCGTCCTGTTTGTCCTGATCGGAATCGCTCTCGCCGGTTTCTATTACTTCGATATCCCGCTGTCGAGCGGCGCAGCGCTGTTGTTCGCCATGCTGGGTTTTGCCATCGCCTTCGTTGACACCGACAGCGCGCTTATCGTGTTGATATTCTCCATGCTCCTGTCTCCGGAGTTCGCGGTGGGAGGCGTTTTTTACCGCGACATCATCATCCGGCTGGAAGACGTGCTGATTATCGTCATTTTCTTCGGGTGGCTGGCGCGCATCGCGGTGAACAGGGAGGAGGGCAGACTGCGTTCGACTGCGCTCAACCTGCCGATTCTTTTCTATGCGCTTGCCTGTTTCGTAGCGACCGGCGCGCGCGTGATCAGGGAACCGTTATCCGCAAAAGCCTCGTTTTTCTTCCTCCTGAAATATCTGGAATACTTCCTGCTTTTTTTTATGGTTGCGAATCATCTGCGCTCGCTGCGTCAGGCCAGAACCTTCCTGTTTTGCCTGGTATTGACGTGTTTGTGCGTATGCGTCTTCGGCATCTGGCAGATCCCCTCCGGAGGGCGCGTGACCGCGCCGTTTGAAGGAGCAGGCGGGGAGCCGAATACGCTCTCCGGGTACCTGATCCTGATGATCGCGCTCATGTTTTCTCTGCTCCTGTACGAGCGGTCGCTGCGTAACCGCCTGTTTCTCCTGGCGTCGAGCGCGCTGGCGCTGGTGGTATTCATGTATACGTTATCCCGCGGCGGGTGGTTCGCGTTTTTCCCGATGGCACTGGTGCTTGTTCTCTTGAACCGCAGGCACCGTCATTACCTTGCGCCGCTGTTCATCGTGGCTATCGTGCTCCTGCCGCACGCCCTTCCCGTGAAGGTGCATCACCGTATCGAGGATGCCTTCCAGGAGCATAAGAGATACAACGTGCTCGGCGTTACCGTCACACTTTCCGAATCCGCCTCCTCGCGCGTTGATTCCTGGGGAGACGGGATTAACTACTGGAAAAAGAGTCCGCTCATCGGCCACGGCATTCCCACGACCCTGGTCATGGACAATCATTACAGCCGTGTTCTGGTTGAAACCGGCGCGCTCGGCATGCTTTCCTTTCTGTTCATGCTTGCGCGGCTCTGGGTCTCGGGACGCAGACTGCTTGCCCCTGCTCAGGAGAATTCCTTCGCGCGCGCGCTGGGCCTTGGTTTTTGCGCGGGGTTCGTCGGCCTTCTGGCGCATGCGCTTTCATCGTCGACCTTCATGTTGATCAGGGTCATGGAGCCGTTCTGGTTCCTCGCGGCGATCGTCTGCGTGCTGCCGGGGGTGCTCGCCGAAGATGATGAAACTGCTTATGCCGTGCGCTGACAGAGAACAGGCGACTCAGAGGGTTTCGGTTACAATACTCAGGAATACCCTGTATAACACCGCCGGGAGGGTATGGGCGATTCTCGTTGGGTTCGCGCTCGTTCCCTTGATCATCGGCTACATCGGCGTCGAACGGTACGGCGTGTGGGCGATTGTGGGGGTGATTACCAGTTACTGCGGCCTGCTTGATCTGGGGTTCGGCACGTCGTTCGTTAAATTTATCGCCGCAGCCGCCGCAGGGAATGAAACGCGTACCATCGGCACCATCGTTACCACAGGCCTGCTTTTATACCTTGCGTTGGGTTTGTGTCTGTCCCTTGGCGCGGTTTTCTTCGCCGATCAGGCAGTGAGGATAGTGCGGATACCTCCGGAACTCTCGGCCGAAGCCTCCCGGGTCGTCGTGCTCGGCGTTATTGCGTTTTCCCTCTCGATGATTGCGTCCGTCCCCGCAGCGGTGCAGACAGGACTGCAGCGCATGGATATCGCCAACGGCCTGTCGTTTGCGATGTCCGCGCTGAATATCGTCGGCACGGTATACGTCCTGAAAGCGGGGTTCGGCCTGCAGGGATTAATGACTGTTGCGGTCCTGATCGCGGGGGTGACCTGTTGTCTCAACGCGTTGGTCGCCGTGCATCTGGTGGGCGCGGCGAATTTCATGCATTGGGGGATCGACCGTCACCTGCTACGTCTGCAGATGCGCTACGGCGCGCAGTTGCAGGTCTCACGAATAGCGAACCTTATCAGTTTCCAGGCTGACCGCCTGATCATATCTTTTTTCCTGGGTATCGGGCCGGTGGCGTTTTACCAGATCGGCGCCTCGCTTTTGCAGCAAGCTCGCCAGCTGCCGCTTCTTTTGATTTCCGCGCTGGTGCCCGCGGTGTCGGAGCTTGACCGGAGGAATAATACCGCGCGCATCAGGGAACTCTACGTGCGGGGATCGCGGTATCTGATCGGCTCCAGCGTGCCCCTGACGGTGTTTATCGCCGCGGCAGCGCCGGATATCATCTTTGTCTGGATGGGGCTGGGTTTTTCCCTCTCGGCGTCCGTCATCAGGATACTTGCCGTGGGATATTGCGCGGCTACCGTTACCGGTGTGGCAAGTTCCATTGCAGCCGGCACGGGCAGAACCGATATCGATATGAAATTCGGCCTGGTCATGGCTGCGCTCAATATCGTTGTCAGCGTCACGCTGGTTCGCGTCATGGGGTTCTCCGGCGTCATCGTGGGAAACAGCCTTTCTCTGACGATTGCCTCATGTCTTTTCGTGCGTATGTTCCACAAACAGGTGATCGCTCTTCCGGTCAGCGCATTCTACCGCCTGTGCGTTAAACCGTGCGTGTCGGCAGTCGGCGCACTGGCAGCGTGCTGGTTGATTGATCTGGTGTGGCGGCATGATGCTTCCTCCGGCAGGGTGGTTTTGCTCTGGATACTCGGCGTCAAGGCAGGCTTTTTTTGCGTTGTCTATGCCGCGCTCATGCAGCGGCAGGGTTATTTTGACGCGTATGACCGCGGCCTGGTGAAAGGCGGATTACGGGTTTTGTTCAGGTATGGCACTTAGGCTGCTCTTTATAAACGCGATAGATACGACCCGGCCGGTACAGAGGCGATTCCCTCATCTGGGATTCGGGTATCTCTCGAGCGCCCTGCGCGCGCGCCATCCCGATGAATCATTCGAATGCAGGGTCGTTGATTCAGGCATCGAGCGGCATCTGGCTGAGTATAAGCCTGATATCGTCGGGATTTCAAGCGTCAGCCAGAATTTCGGCCGCGCTCGGGCGTATGCGGTGAGTGCGCGCCGCAGGAACATCCCCGTGGTTATCGGCGGTGTTCATGTCTCGATGCTGCCGGAGTCCCTGGATCCGTGCATGGATGTAGCGGTGCTAGGGGAAGGGGAAGAGACCTTCGCGGAACTAACCGGATTGTTTCTGCGTACAGGAGCGTTTGAGCATCAGGATATGCGTGACATTCCGGGGCTGGCTTTCCGCGAGAAAGACGGTACGCTTGTCCGTACCGGGTCCCGGAAACTGGTTGAACCGCTCGACAATCTTCCCCTGCCGGACCGGGATTTGTTTCCGGATGCAACTCAGACGTATCTGTTTTCCTCCAGGGGATGTCCGTATCGCTGCGCTTTTTGCGCCTCGACCAGATACTGGCAGAAGGCCCGTTTTTTTTCCGCCGGGCGCGTGGTATCGGAAATAGAAGAGGTCCTGCGGCGCGGTGCGCGCAGGATCGCGTTTTACGACGATCTTTTTCCGGCCGACCACGCCCGGCTGGAACAGATAGCAGCGCTCCTGGCGCAGCGGGGCCTGGCGGGGCAGGCGAGTTTCTTCGCGTCGATGCGCAGCAGTATGGTGACCGGAGAGAACGTGTCGCTGCTTAAGAAAATGGGAGTCGACAGTATCGGCCTTGGCCTGGAATCGGGGAGTCAGCGGGTTCTGGAATACCTCAAAGGGGAAGTTATTTCGGTAGCCGATCACCAGCGCGCATTGGATATCATACGCCGCAGCGGATTGTCGATACATTGCAGCTTTATTATTGGCAGTCCCGATGAAACCTGCGCAGATCTCGGAAAAACCGAAGAGTTTATCAGAGAAGAGAAACTGCGCAGTTTCGATGTATACGCGCTGACCCCTTTTCCCGGCACGCCGGTCTGGGACGAAGCGTTTCAACGCGGCCTGGTTAGCGAACGTATGGATTTTAGCAGGCTCGACGTTGATTTTGCGCGCGCCTGGCGGCGCTGCGTGATTGTCTCGCGGCATCTTTCCCGCAGGCAATTGTATCGGGCGTTCTGCAGGATCAGGCGGATGAGAAAGCGCGCGCCCGTGGTGAGGAGCTATTTATCCCGGCTGCGGCGTATCTCTGCCGTTATCGCGGGGAAAATGTCATGAGCGCGGACGCGTTCCACAGGGATACGAAGAACTTTTATGCCGGTCTTGATCCGCAGAGCGCGTACAGCGGGAAACTGTTAACCTGGTGCGTTGGCCTCGCCGGTAAACGCGTGCTTGATTACGGATGCGCGACCGGTGCCTACTGCATGCAGCTCCGGAAAAGAGGATTCGTCTGCACCGGCGTTGACGCGAATGAAGAATACGTCCGCATTGCCCGCCAGAGGGGGGTTGACGCCATAGTAGCGACGCAGCGCCTGCCATTCGAGGACAAGAGTTTTGATACCGTGCTTATGTTTGAACTGCTGGAGCATGTTCCTGATCCTGATCGTCTCCTGGCAGAGGCTGCGCGGCTGGCTCGGTCCAATGTGCTGATTACCGTGCCCAACTGCGCTGAATTCGGGGAGCTCAAACGGTGCAGTCTCACCTATGAGCATATGCTCGATGAGGATCATATACGGTTCTTTACTCCCGAAACGCTCTCGGCTTTGCTCAAACCCTACTTTTGCCGCTGCAGCGTGGAAAAAAAAGAGCCGATCTATCCGCACGGATTCCTGCCGTGGTACCTGAGAAAACCCGTGTCTTTCATGATACGTCTCGGGGCAGTCAGGCCCCTCGGCTATTTCAGATTGTACGCCCAATGCCTGGTTTAGAGTATGATGTAACCGTCAGTATCGTTACCTGGAATACCCGCGATAAACTCCTGCGCTGTCTGGACGCGCTTGACCGGGCAGGGGAGAATCTGTCCCTGCAGATAATCGTGGTGGATAACCATTCGTCGGACTTGACGGCCTGGAGTATAGGCGCAACGCGAGCCAACGTGACCGTGATCGAGAATACGTCGAACGCCGGGTACGCGCGCGCGAACAACCAGGCGTTCGCGGTTGCCCGGGGGCAATATTTTCTCCTTTTGAATCCTGATGTCTATGTCAGGCCCGATGCCCTGCGCACCATGGTCGGCTTCCTGGACGGCAATCCCGGTGC
>CAZDUF010000098.1:0-5542 GCA_964508555.1 uncultured Planctomycetales bacterium | reverse complement strand
CGGGTTCACCATTTACTCCAACGAATCGATCACCTTGGGGCTGGAATTTGCGCGTAAACTCAGGCGGTCGTTTCCGGGAGTGCCGCTGGTCTGGGGCGGTCCGCACGTGCATATGGAACCCGAGCAGACTGCCCGGCATCCGCTGGTCGATTGTGCCTGTTATGGGGAAGGGGAGTGTACGGTGCGTTCCCTCGGGGAGATGCTTGCCGGAGGAGATGATTCGTATGAGCGCGTACCCGGGGTTGTTTTTAAACAGGGCAGGGAAGTCGTGCGCACCCCTGCGGAGTACGTTCAGAACCTCGACGATCTGGAATTTCATCCCTACGAACTCCTCGATCTGGGGCTCTATGCCCGGACTTCGGCTACGCACTTTTATTATCAAACGAGCAGGGGATGCACGCACCGCTGCAGATTCTGCAATTATAACTATCAGTACCGCTGGCGGGGCAAGTCGAGCGTCAAGGTTGCCTCCGAGATTCGCACGATACAGGAACGCTTCAAGCCCTATGAGTTCTATTTCTCCGACGGGAACTTCTTCGCTGACAAACGCAGGGTATCGGCGATTCTCCAAGAGATCAGGAATTCGTGTCTGCCGAATCTGCGCTGGACGTCGTTCTGCCGGTTCGACGATCTCTGTTCCCTGTCCGATGAGACGCTCGCGTTGATGCGTCAAACCGGCTGTTTCAAATTGAATCTCGGGGGAGAATCAGGATCAGACAGTATCCTGAGGTATCTGAACAAGGGTATTACCTCTGCGGATATCGTCAGAGGGGTGGAGCGTGCCAACAGTCACGGCATCCTGACCGATGTTTCTTTTATCGCGGGAACGCCTCGGGAGACCCCGGAGGATCTCTACAAGACGGTTGACATGGTGCTGCGAATTTACGAAATGCATGTGGACAATATGGTCAACGGCCTCTATTATTATCAACCGTATCCGAACACGCCGCTGACGCAGGAGATCGTTTCGAGGTACCGTTTGCCGCTGCCGGCAACGCTTGATGAGTGGGGGAGACGGCCGATTACCTCGCCGTACCGGGAATATCTTCCCTGGCTTTCCGATGAGGCGTACCGCAGGATATTCTCGCTGACGCAGATCGTCAATTTCCTCTATCTGCGCAAGCGGCTTGAGATTGCGCTGCGCAATAAACTTATTGCTAAGCCGTACCGGTTATTGTATAAAATATCAGATATATTGCTTCCTTTGGTTCATCTGAGGCTCAAGAAACGGAATTTTGTCTTTCCGTTGGAGTGGCGCCTGTATTACATCCTCAAGAAGAAACTGTTGCATATCGATCTCTAGAAGGAGATGAGCATGAAAATACATGCACACGCGATCGCCCCCGTGATTTCTGTGGCCGCTATTCTGCTCGTCGGATTGTCACTCCGGATCATGCATCTGGATTTTCCCTCCATCGGGTACCACAACATGAAAGAGAACGAATCCTTGAGCATAGCCCAGGAGATGAAACGCACCGGGGATTATGCCACCAAGCGCGTTTATTTCGAGGGGGGGTTGACGGCTAACCCCGGGATATCGTCGAACCGGGAGTTCCCGCTGCCGGCCTATCAGGTGCTTGTAGCGTGGAAAGTGTTCGGAGAGAACCTCTGGGGGCCGCGGCTGGTCAATGTCATTATCGGAACGATCTCGCTGTTCATCCTGTTCAGGATCGGGCTTCTTTTGTTTTCCTCGTCTGCCGGTGCGCTCTGGGCTGCACTGCTTCTGGCGGTATCGCCCCTGGCGGTCTTTTTCTCGCGGAATATCCAGGGAGAGAGTCCGGCGTTCTTCTATGCGTTACTGGGAACGTATTTCGGCCTGCGTTTCGTGTTTTCGTGCCGCGGGCATAACCTGCTGTGGTCCGGATTATCGTTCATTGCGGCATGGGCATACCGGCCGAATTTTCTGATCATGGCAGTGCCGCTCTTTTTTTGTTTGCCGTACGCACGGATGCGTTCCGACAAGGGGTTCAGAATCTTGATGGCATACCTTTTTGCGCCGTATCTCGTATTGGTTGCTTTCATCATTATGACGAGTGAGGCCGTCCTGAGACCGTCGTTTAACCCCGCCGTCTTCGACATATTCCGGCCCGCGTATTGGCGGCAGGCGGGTCCGGCTATCATGAACTTTGCGGTTCGGGAGAATTTCACTCTCACCGGGTGCCTGTTTGCCTGTTGCGGCCTTGTTCTTGCCGCCGTGAAGAACAAGGGTCCCTTCAACCGTTATTTGATCGGATACATCCCGGCAATTCTGATATATGCGATGCTGTATCCGACGGAACTCAGCCAGAATAATTTCTATCAGATGCCGTTTCTGGCAGGCGTCTGTTTGTCTGCGGCGTATGCCGCGACGTTTATCGTTACCGAAGCCCAGCGCTACGTCAAACAGGCGGCGCCGGTTGCGGTCGCATGTTGTGTTATCGGCGTGACCATCCCGCAGGTGAGCGACGGGCTCAAGCGCATTTACGGGACGATCTTCCTCGGTGCGGACGCCGCAGGGGAAACGCTGCGGGAGTTGACACGTCCGGGAGAGCGGATTTTTCTCTACACGCATCCTCAAGGGAATGCCGTCGCGCGTTACGCCCAGCGCTACGCGGGCTGGCCGGCGACAGTCGAAGAAATGCGTTCGGCAGAGGAGAAGTACGGTGTCAGGTTCATCTGTTTTTATCCCGGAGATTTTTTTCATATGTTCAGGCAGCAGAATCCCCAAATGTTTTCTTACATCGAACAGAATTATGTGGTCAAAGAGGTGGGACTGCTGGAAAACCCCGACCGTCTCGGCTATATGATCATGGAGAAGAGCGCGCCGAAGAAACCGCTTGATGAGACGCTCAGGCAGTTGGCCGGCAGGAAAGAGCCCCGTTCGATCTACCGGATCTTCGGGAAGCTGATTTTCTTCTATACCCTGCGCCCTGTTGATGATGCCGTTCTCCAGGCAGCAGCCGAGCCGCAGGCGTCATCACATCGACCCGGTGATCCGTCCGCCGATATTCTGGCGCGCGCCCAGTAGAGACAGATGCAGCGGAAAGCAAAGATTCTGGTCATCAACGAGCCGTTCGTCAAGGATTTCTGCAGGACACAGCGCTGGGCGGCGCGGACGAGAGGCCGGGTATTGCGCGCGCCTGACTGGCTTGCGTACGCGACTGCGGTGCTTGAGCAGGACGGCCATGACGTCAAGCTCATCGATATGGTGGCTCTCGGTCAGACGCGGGCTGGGCTGGCCGCAATTGTCCGCGAAACGCAGCCGGATTTCGTGGTGCTTGATGCGACCACCCCGTCGATTTTTTCCGATATCGACTGCGCGCGCTCAGTCAAGAAGAATTCAAAAGCCTGCGTTATCATGGTCGGGCCGCACGTCTCGGTATTGCCTGAAGAGACGCTTCGTGCGTCAGCCGGCGCGGTTGATGTCGTCTGTGTGGGAGAATACGATTATACCGTGCGGGATGTGGTACGCGCTTGGCAAGGCGGCCAACCGCAGCTTGAGACCGTGCGAGGCATCGCGTATTACAGGGACGGCGCTGCCGTTCGTACCCCCGCCCGTGAGCTGATCGAGAATCTGGACGAACTGCCGTTTCCGGCATGGCATCACCTGGATCTCTTAAAGTATTTTGACGGAGGTAAACTCTATCCCTACATCGATATCATATCCGGCAGGGGGTGTCCGAACCAGTGCATTTTCTGTCTCTGGCCGCAGGCAATGCACGGCGTGCGGTACCGTTTCCGCAGTCCCGGGAATGTCGTTGACGAGATAGAGCATGATATCGGGCTGTGTCCCCGCGTACTCAAAGGGGGAGAGTTTTTCTTCGAAGACGACACCTTCACCGTCAACAAAGAACGCGCAATCGGCCTGTGCGACGAGATCCTGCGCAGGCGGCTGCGCATCACGTTCTCGGTCAATGCCCGCGCGGATACCGCGGATGAAAAGATGTTCCGCGCGATGAAGAAAGCCGGCTGCAGGGAGTTGCTGGTTGGTTTTGAATCCGGCGTGCAGCGCATCCTCGACCGGAGCCGCAAGAACATCACGCTGGATGAGTCGCGCGCGTTCATGAGAACGGCCCGCGCCGCAGGGTTAGAGGTGCACGGATGCTTTGTTATCGGCCTGCCGGGTGAGACTCCGGAGACGGCCCGCGAAACAATCGAGTTCGCGCTTTCTCTGCGCTGCGATACGCTGCAGTTTTCCGGAGCAGTTCCGTATCCCGGGACAGAATTTTTTTCGATGGCAGAGAAAGAAGGCTGGCTTACCACACGCGACTGGTCGCGCTGGCTGCAGTCAAAGGGCGAGCAAAAGGGGATTATCAGCTACCCGCAGATGGATGAATGCAGCATCAACGCCATGGTCGACGAGGGGTTGCGCAGGTTTTATTTCCGGCCTGCCTTCATGTTCGCCTTTCTGCTGAAAACAAGGAACTGTGCGGATCTGTACCGCAAACTGCGTGGAGCGCGTAATTTCCTTTCCTACTGCATCGGGCGCGCATAAGGGGTTTTTCCCATCATGAAAAGAGAAACATTCTCAAAGATAAAGACGCTTGCCGAGCTTGAGAAGATCGCGCGCGACCTGCGGACCAAGGGCCGCACCATTGTCCAGTGCCACGGCGTTTTTGACTTGCTGCACCCCGGTCACATCAAGCATTTTGAATCGGCCAAAAAAAAGGGCGACACGCTCATTGTGACGCTCACACGCGATGAACACGTCAACAAGGGTCCGGGACGGCCCGTGTTCAATCAGCAGCTGCGCGCGGAGAGCGTTGCCGCGATCGAGTGTGTGGATTACGTCGCGGTCAATGAATGGCCGACTGCGGTTGAGACCATCAAGAAGCTCAAACCCCATTTTTACGCCAAGGGAAAGGAGTATGCCGCCAAAGAGAACGATGTGACCGGCATGATCGGCGAAGAAGAGGAGGCGATCCTGTCCGTGGGGGGCACGATCGTCTATACCGACGACGTGACGTTCAGCTCGTCGGCGCTCATCAATACCTTTTTTGCCCCGTATTCGGGCGAGGCAAAGGATTTCCTCGCCCGTTTCAGGAAAAAGTACCCTTTTGACAAAGTCCGTGACGTGTTTTCATCGATCTCGAACGTGAAGGTCCTCGTCATCGGCGACATTATCATCGACGAATATGCCTATTGCGCCGGCGTGGGTAAGTCTCAGAAGGAGAATCTGATCGCGGCGCGTTTTTTGAGCCAGGAGAATTTCGCCGGGGGAGTCCTGGCGACGGCGAATCACCTTGCCGGGTTCTGCCGGGACGTGACCCTCCTGACCTGCGTGGGCTTAAAGAACGATTACGATTCTTTTGTCAAGAGCCGCCTCAAACGCAATATCCGTCAGAAACTCTTTTATTGCGAGGATGCTTTGACTGTCGTCAAGCGCCGCTACGTCGATCCGAATTTCCTAAGCAAGCTTTTTGAATTGTGCTATTTTGAGGATGCCAATTATCTGCCGCGGCGTGTCGAGGACCGTGTCGCGTCGTATCTTGAGGCGCATCTCCAGGAGTTCGATATGGTGCTGGTGGCCGATTTCGGCCACGGTCTGATTACGCCGAGAATC
>CAZDUF010000097.1:3667-5548 GCA_964508555.1 uncultured Planctomycetales bacterium | reverse complement strand
CTGCTGGATAACGGGATTCTGGGCAGGGCCGCGGTACCGTCGGGCGCATCGACCGGAGATAACGAAGCTCTGGAGCTGCGCGACGGCGATAAGGCCCGGTATATGGGCAAGGGCGTGCTCAAGGCAGTCGATAACGTGCATACGGGTATCGCGCACAAGATTAAAGACATGACTCCTGATTTTTCGAAGCTCGATAAACTCCTGATCAGGCTGGATGGAACACCTAATAAGGGCAATCTTGGCGCAAACGCTATTCTCGGCGTCTCCATGGCTGCTGCGCGCGCCGCGGCAGCATCGAAGAAGCAGCCGCTGTACAGGTTTCTCGGGGGAGAGAAGGCGAATATCCTGCCGGTGCCGCTGATGAATATATTGAACGGCGGCCTGCACGCGGATAATAATCTCGATATTCAGGAATTCATGATCATGCCGGTCGGCGCGCCTACGTTTAAGGAGGCGCTGCGCTGGGCGACCGAGGTATTCCACAGTCTGAAATCAATCCTCAAGTCGAGGAAGCTCTCGACATCCGTCGGAGACGAGGGAGGTTTCGCGCCGAATCTGCAAAGCAACGAGGAGGCGCTCTCATTGATTATCGAAGCTATCCGTAAGGCGGGATACGCACCAGGAAAAGATGTCTCGCTGGCGCTTGACTGCGCGGCAAGCTCTTTTTACAAGGACGGTTCGTACCGGTTCGAAGGCGCGCAGAAATCAGCAGAAGACCTGATCCGTATTTACGGGCAGTGGCTGGAGAAATATCCGCTTCTTTCGATCGAAGACGGATTGTCGGAGCACGATTGGGACGGTTGGAAGGAGATGACGAAAAGAATCGGCGCGCGCTGCCAGCTCGTCGGAGACGATATCTTCGTCACCAACCCCGCCATTTTCAAGAAGGGGATCGCGCAAGGTATCGGCAACGCGATCCTGGTCAAAGTCAACCAGATCGGCTCTCTCTCGGAGACCCTTGAGACCGTGAACATGGCAAAGAAGAATAAATACCGCGCGATCATATCCCATCGTTCCGGCGAAACGGAAGACACGACCATCGCGCACCTGGCGGTAGCCACGGGAGCCGGCCAGATCAAGACCGGTTCCTTGTCACGCACAGACAGGATATGCAAATATAACGAGTTGCTCAGAATCGAGGAGCAACTTGGCATGAAAGCGGTGTACGCGGGACGCTCATTTAGGAAATAGGGAGTTCCGTGGGACGTCCGCTCACCGCCTGCTTCGCAGGCGTGTTCGCTCGGACGTGGGACGTAAAAACTGCGTTGTCGAGTGTCCTTTAATTCTTTTCGTCCTTGCTTTTGTCTTTACGTATTTACGTCCTACGTCCAAGTGAGCCCCCGTCAGGGGGCGAACGGACATCCCACGTCCCACGGAACTCCAAAGGTAATTGTCACATGCTCTCCCTCCTTAAGAAGGCATTTCTCATACTCGGCCTCGGACTGTTCCTGCTGCTCATGTTCATGCCGGGATTCTCCAAGGTCCAGGAACTGAGGGATAAAAACCGCGATCTCGCGGTGAAAATCAAACAGTTGGCGGTCGAGAATTCGCTGCTCGAGGAGGAACTCAAGAAGCTGGAGCATGATCCGGTGTACCAGGAGCGGATCGCGCGCGAGCGCCTGGGCGTGGTGCGTAAGGGAGAAATTCCGGTCAAAGTAATTCCTGTTGAAAAAGAGTAAGTTCTGTGTTACTGTAGCTTCGCGGGGTGGAGCAGCCCGGTAGCTCGACAGGCTCATAACCTGTAGGCCGCACGTTCAAATCGTGCCCCCGCAACCATCACCAAAAAGCCTCTCATACGAGAGGCTTTTTTTGCTCAGGAAGTACTCTTTCTCGGCTTGACAACGGCCGAGGATATGGTATAGTTAATTTCCGTTTAGTATA
>CAZDUF010000097.1:0-3657 GCA_964508555.1 uncultured Planctomycetales bacterium | reverse complement strand
CTGACCCCCAGGTAACACCCCTTGCAGTATCGACACAATACAAGACTATGACCATATGATCACGGGCACTGGTACACTTCCACTGGCCGAGAGACCGTTACAGGCACGATTCCGCTCTATGCGTAAGAGCGGCTTGACCGTCATTATCCCGGCGTACAACGAAGAGGCCAGCATCGCCGATACGATCCGCAGTCTGAAGAATCAGACGCTTCCCGCCGAGGAGATCATCGTCGTTGACGATTGTTCGACCGATGCGACCGCTTCCGTTGCCCGCAGTCTGGGGGTGACTGTGATGCAGCCGCCGAAAAACACCGGCTCCAAGGCAGGCGCGCAGAATTACGCGCTCCAGTTCGTGCGCACCGAGTTCACGATGGCACTGGACGCGGATACGACCCTTGCTCCGGACGCGATCGAGAAGATGATCAAAGCGATCAGGAAGAGCAAGGCTGCCGCGGTGTGCGGGTTTGTGCTTCCCCGGTACGTGCGTACGCTCTGGGAACGCGGCAGGTACATCGAATATCAGTTCGCTTTCGCATTCTACAAACAGATACAGGACTACTACGAGAAACCCATGATCGCCTCGGGATGTTTCTCGGTGTATAACACCGCGATCCTGCGTTCGAACGCAGGGTGGAACACGCGCACGCTCGCCGAGGATATGGACCTGACCTGGAGTTTCTACATTGCCGGCCACAAGGTTGTGTTCGTGCCCGAGGCCTGTTGTTATCCGATCGAACCGCATAATTTCACGTTCATGAGCAGGCAGCTCAAACGCTGGTCGCACGGCTTCGTGCAGAACGTGCGCCTGCATTGGTACAGCATTGCCGGTGTCGGGTACCTGCGCAGCCTGGTTGCGGTTGCCCTCTGGGACGCGACAGTCGCGTCATTCGCGTACCTCATTCTTTTGCCGATTCTGGCGGTTGTTTTTACCAATCCCTTGTTTCTGTTGGGGTATGTGATCGATTTTCCCGCGGTACTGATTCCGACGCTGACACGGGTGAGAAACAGGCAGGAGGCGTGGAAGATAATTTCGAGCATGCCGGCGTTTTTCGTGCTGCGCACGGTCAACGGCATCTTTATGCTCGAAGCGATCTGGACGGAATTGATAATGCGTCAGCGTTTCACGGTGTACGAGAAAGGACATTAACATGACGGTTGGTCTTCCCGGGACGGGCATCGGAGGTTTCTTTTATCTTATATCGGCGCTGGTCATGCCCGCGCACGAGCTCATTTTTCTTATCAGGGGCCGCAGTTCGCTCGCCCGCTGGAAGATTGTGGGACGTCAGACCGCCATTGCCATGGGGATTATCGCCGGCATCTGGGGTATGGGCTGGTTGATCGGCTCATGCATACGCGCCGCGCACAGCAGAAGTCTTGCGGCGATGGCGCATAGTATCGCCTCGCCGGAAATGAACGTGATCAGGATCACCGCGCTGTCGGTGTCGCTGGGCGTTCTGGCGACAATCATTTTCGCCATGAACCTCCTGGCACTTATGATTAAGATAAAAGCCGCACGAACCAAATAAATCAACGTATCCGCAACCTGCGCACATGCGATTGAGGGATATTCCCGCACAAGGGAAATGTCCCTTTTTTTATTGTCAAATCTCCCGCCCTGTGCTAATGTAATTCCCCTGATGGAACGACCTCTCTATTCTTTCACCTCGAACGACGGAACGTTTGCCTCTCAGGAAGCGCATCGCTGTACGACCCTCTATTTTCCCCTTGGTAATGAGCGGCTCCTGTCGAGCATCACGCCTCTTTTAGCCGGCGACATCAAAACAGACAACGACCATTTCCTGCTTGAGCCGGTATCGCGTATCGATCTCGTCAATTCGCGCTCCACGCGTAATTTCTGGCTTTATTTCCCCGAATCCCGTTGTTATTGGTCGGCAACAGGCGTGTCCCGGCAGCCCGAACAGGAGTCGCGCGACGTGAACCTGCAGGCAGGCCTGCTGTGGCAGGAAGTAACCCGGACGCATGCGCATTCCGGCGTACGGGCGGATATCCTCTCCTTTGTGCCGGCGGGCAGTGATCCGGTTGAGTGCATGCGGGTGCGTTTCACGAACTCCGGAGCTTCTCCGGTGCGTTTTGTCCCCTGTGCCGCCATACCGTTGTATTGCCGCAGCGCGCATAACCTGCGCGACCACAGGCATGTTACGTCTCTCTTGCAGCGTGTTACGCTGCGCGCAGACGGCGTGATGGTACGGCCGACGCTCGTTTTCGACGAAGCAGGGCATCATCCGAATACGACCGTGTATTTCGCCGCGGGATGGGACGCCGAGAACCGTAACCCTGTTGCCATCTATCCGACACAGGAGATGTTTTGCGGAGAGGAAGGGGATCTGGAATCTCCCGGTTGGGCGGATCGTGATGGGGCGGATGGGCCGGGGTGTGCCTTTGCGCAGCAGCGCACACCGGGCCATCCGATAGGCCCGGGTGCTGTACAACCCGCGGTCCGAAAGGAAGGGCCGGGGTGCACCTCTGTGCAAGGCAGAGAGCCTATGGCAGGATTGCGTTTTGATAAAATCACATTGCAGCCGGGCACTTCGGCTGAATATTTTCTCCTCTTGGGAATAGTCGATAACCCGTCTCAGTGCCGCAGATTGATCACAAAGTACCGCCGGAGCGTGTCTTTCTCTGATGCTCTCGAACGCACAAAGAAGCACTGGCTTCAGATCAGCAGGCAGACCGCCATTCTGACCGGCGAGGCTTCGTTTGACAACTGGTTTCACTGGGTGAGCATTCAGCCGACGCTCAGGAGGATTTTCGGGTGTTCTTTCCTGCCTGATTTCGACTACGGCAAGGGAGGCAGGGGGTGGCGGGATTTGTGGCAGGACTGTCTGGGTCTCATTCTGGGGAATCCCGGAAGCGTTGCGTCGATGATACGCGACAATTTCGCCGGCGTGCGCATGGACGGTTCGAATGCCACCATCATCGGTAAGAAGAAGGGCGAATTCATCGCCGACAGGAACAGGATTGCCCGCGTGTGGATGGACCACGGGGTATGGCCGCTTTTGACCCTTGATCTGTACATGCAGGAAACAGGCGATCGCGCGCTGCTCTTTGCCCGGGCCCCGTATTTTTGCGATCCGCAGACACACCGTTCCTTGCAATATAACGCCCTCTGGGCCGCCGAGCAGGGGACGCTGGTACGCGCCCGCTCCGGTAAGGTCTATGAGGGAACGATTCTCGAACATCTCCTGGTGCAGAACCTGGTGCAGTTTTATAACGTCGGGGAGCATAATCATGTGCGCCTCGAAGGAGCTGACTGGAACGACGGGCTTGATATGGCCGGGGAACGGGGAGAGAGCGCGGCGTTCGGCGCGATGTACGCGCACAATCTCAAGCGCATCGCGGAACTGCTCGAAGCATCCGGATATCCCCGGGTGAAAATAGCCAAAGAGCTTGCGTTGCTCCTGAAAAAATGCGACTATACGGATATCCGGGAGAAACAGCGCCTGCTTGGCCGATATTGCGACCTGGTTGCCCGGGGCGTCAGCGGCGAAACAATCGACGTTTCGTCGAGAAAACTCGCAGACGACCTGCGCGGCAAGGCGAATTGGATGAGCGGCTACATACGGAAAAAGGAGTGGCTCCCGCAGGGTTATTTTAACGGTTATTACGATAACCGCGGCAGGCGCGTGGAGGGCACTC
>CAZDUF010000096.1:0-5553 GCA_964508555.1 uncultured Planctomycetales bacterium | reverse complement strand
TCGATGCCGACCATCAGGCGCTTCACCGGCGTGAGCGGATCCCCGTAGAGAATGCCGCTGTCCGCAAACGAATGAATCGATTTTTTGTCCTGACGCGGGTCGCACTCCGCGCCTGCATCGACCGCGTAGCGGTACAATGTTGCCAGGTCCATCATTTGCCTCCGGCGACGTGATACACCAGCTCGTTCAAGGTGCCTTTGAGCGCGGTCTTCGCCCAGACCGCGTCCCAGACCGTAGAATACAAAGGCGGCACAAGCGACACCATGGACGGCCCCAAAAACGACGTCAGCGCCTGATCCTTGAAATATTCCGCGCGGGTGAGCATGATCCCAAACACCATGAGACCGGCGACCAGAACGGCGCGCGCGCACCCGAAAAGCCCTGCCGCTGCCTTTTCCGCGATATGCACCTCTTCGGGTTTACGCTTGTGCCTGATGAACACAAGGCGCAGCGCAAAAAACACCCCGTAGCAGGCAGCGTTTATCAGGATGAAATTGAACACATCAAACAGCGCCGAGCCTGATTTCGCGCCTGCGGTAGATATCCAGCTATCCGTTAGAATGTCGAAGTAATGGAGTGAAAGGAAAAAACCGGTGAGTGCGCCTCCGAGCTTAAAAAGCTCGACAGGCACGCCGTTTGCGGCGGCGGTCAGGACCAGCTTGAGAAACAGGGTCACAATGAGGATATCGACCCAGTTAATCCTCAAGAGTACGTCGGATAACATCGCGGGTGGAGCCTTTCTATCTATGTGATATTCAGGGGGGTTATGAAAATCAAAATAAAAAAGCTGCTAAAGTATATCATATGGCGCAAACGCTGTCAAGAAAGCGGTTGCAGTATTTAACTTGTTGAACGGGAAAGGGTTGAGATGCCCTGCGCGCTAAACCATTGCACGGTACGCTTGAGCCCTTCTTCAAGGCGAACCCTGGGTTGCCAGTTGAGCAATTTCCGCGCGCGGGAAATATCCGGCCGGCGCTGTTTGGGGTCGTCTTCCGGAAGCGGACGCAGAACGATCATACTTTTTGAACCAGTCAAAGAGACCACCATCTGCGCGAATTCGCGGATGGTGAACTCGCGAGGGTTCCCCAGATTGACGGGCTCATGGAACGGAAATCGTAAGAGCCTGGCGATGCCATCCACCAAATCGTCGACGTAACAGAAACTGCGCGTCTGCCTGCCGTTGCCGTACACGGTCAATGGCCTGCCGGTCAATGCCTGATGCACGAAATTCGGCACCACCCTGCCGTCGTCTAAACGCATGCGCGGGCCGTAGGTGTTGAAGAATCGCACGATGCGGGTGTCGACGCGGTGCATGCGGCGGTAGGCCATGGTAATCGCCTCGGCGAATCGTTTCGCTTCGTCGTAGCAGCCGCGGATGCCGATAGGATTGACGTTACCCCAGTAGGATTCCTTCTGAGGATGCACCAACGGATCTCCGTATACCTCCGACGTCGACGCCAGAAGGAACACCGCCTTTTTTTCTTTGGAAAGCCCCAGGGCGTTGTGCGTGCCCAGAGACCCGACCTTCAGCGTCGGGATCGGGTAGCGCAGATAATCGACCGGAGACGCGGGCGACGCGAAGTGCAGGACATATTCGACCCGGCCGGGGATGTGCAGCGGCGTCGAGATGTTATGCCTGATGAGAATGAACCTGCGCTCGTTTTCAAGATGGCTGATATTGCGTTCATGGCCCGTGATAAAGTTATCGACGCAGATAACGCGCTCACCCGCGGCGATGAAGCGGTCGCACAGATGGCTGCCGATAAAACCTGCTCCGCCGGTAATCACGACGGTTGTATGCCTTGCTTTCATGCGCATGAGTACCTGCCCACCGAATTCTTCTGTTTCTGCGCGGTCTTTTTCACCTCGTGTAGCCCCCTGCCCATGCAGACGTAAGAAAATCCCTGCGCGGTCACCGCCGAGGGATCGAACATATTTCTTCCGTCGATAATCAGCGGCCGCGCCATCAGTTTCTTCATTTTGCGCAGGTCAAGCTTGCCAAACTCTTCCCACTCGGTCACCAACACAACGCAGACTGCGCCGCGGCAGACGTCATAGGCATCTTTGCAGAAGGTGACGCCTTTGAGCGCCTCCCGGGCGCGCGGCATTGCCTGCGGATCGTAGGCGCGCACCCGCGCGCCTTCCCTGCGCAGGCTCGCGATGATATCGAGCGCGGGCGCACAGCGGATGTCGTCGGTATCAGGTTTAAAGGCGATGCCGAGCACGCCGATCGTCTTGTCTTTCACGATCCAGAGCGCGTCCCTGATGCGTTTGACAAACATCTCTTTCTGTTGTTCGTTGATGCGCCTGACCTGCTTCAAAAGACCGAAGTCAATTCCCAGTTTGTCCGCAATGGTCACGAACGCGTCCAGGTCTTTGGGAAAGCACGAACCGCCATATCCGAGACCAGCGTTCAAAAACGACCTGCCGATACGCTTGTCCAATCCCAAACCTTCGGCTACCTCGCAGACGTCCGCGCCGACTTTATCGCAGATTTTCGCCAGCGCGTTTATAAAGGAAATCTTGGTGGCAAGAAAAGCATTGGAGGCGTGCTTGATGAGCTCCGCGGATTTAATGTTGGTGACCACGATCGGGCTCTTGAGCGGTTTGTAGAGCGACACAAGCAAGTCCCGGGCGCGCGCGGACTCGACGCCGATCACAATGCGGTCAGGATGCATGAAATCGGATATCGCGGACCCTTCGCGCAGGAACTCGGGGTTCGAGGCGACGTCGAACGTCAGACCCTTGCGCACGTAGGTGCGCAGGGTGTGCTCCACCCACTCGCCAGTCTCTACCGGCACAGTCGATTTCTCGACGATCAGGCGATACTCCTTCATGGACGCGGCTACCGAGCGCGCCACCTTCTCGATGCCGGTGAGATCGGCCTCGCCGTTGGCCAAAGGCGGCGTTCCGACCGCGACGAAAATTATCTCGCATTTCTTCACCGCGGCGGCGATGCCGGTATCGAAGAAAAGCCTCTTTCTGCGCATGTTATTCGCGATCAGCGTGTCCAATCCCGGCTCGTAGATCGGGACTTTACATTTTTTCAACTGCCGCACTTTAGCCGCGTTGTTATCCACGCAGACGACGCGGTTACCCAGTTCTGCCAGGCACGCGCCGGTCACCAATCCCACATATCCTGACCCTATGACTGCTACGTTCATGACGCCCCCTGTGATCCTGTCTTCGGTTGATGATACTGTTGGTCGAAATTGAACCCGACTTCCGGAAATGCCTTGAGCTTGAACACGAACCATACGCTCTCGCCTTCCGTGCGGTCGATGTTGTAGGTCACGTCCATCACCCAGCAGTGCAAGTCGCGCTCGACTCCGTACTCCTGCTCTTTAAGCCCGCGCGTGAGCGTCGGGTCGTGCCCGATCTCGTAACGCTGATAGGCTTTAAATTTCCATTTCGGGTTCAGGCGCCAGGCGATATTCGTGGTAATGGCATTACCTGCCTTGCGCGCGTAACGCTGGCCGATATTCAGAGCGCGATCAGGGCCGAAGCTGAACGCGAAATCGTAGTTGATGATGGTGAACTTCCGGTAATTATCGTCCGAACGGTTGCCCGAGCGGGCATAGGTGACGTCTGAATAAAAGGCCGCCCAGCTGTAGGGGATGAGGTCAAGCTCAAAGAGCACGTCCGAGAAATTGCTGCCGAGCTTGTTGCCGGTCTTGGGATCGAACACGTACGTGGAACCGACCCTAAAATCAGCAAGATCGACGTTTCGTGCGTCGCGTTTGGTCTGCAGCTTGTTCGACAACAACAGCGCTGCGCTGTTGCCCCGGGTAATCGCATCCACGGGATCGATCTGCTTGATGCGGTCGGCTATGATCGTCGGCTCATGTACGTACGAATAGGCGACAGTCGGCGTGATCACATGTCTGAGGCGGTTAATATCAAGGCCGAAGGCGTCTGTCGTCACGTCGAAGATACGGTAGAATTTGGTGGAGAGATCCACACCCGTGGAAAAGATACTGCGAACCGGAAAATCCGTCTCCCCGTCCTCGAGCTTGTCGTAGAGAGTCTCGCGCATCTGCACGAACGGCGTCACCTGAATACAAGCGACTTTGGACGGCAGCGAAAGCTGGTTTGCGGTATCAAGGCGGGTGACGTCATGGTCGATATCAGAACCGGGAGACGTGACCGCTTTCTTATCCAGCACCGCAAACTGGCTCTCATGCTCGAAATAAAACGGCGTGTCGCCGAGTTTCAGGTCCGGCATGGAATAGGTGACCTCCGGCAGGCGCTCCACCTGGTCGAACCACTGGTTGGTCCGTTTCTGCGCCAGAACGTCGAGACTCGAGTAATCGAAGTTACGGTGCAGCAGTCCGTACGACAACGGTTCGGAATCTTCTTCGTATTCGCGGGGAAAGTAATCCTTGAGGAAGCTGCGCGACGGCTCCAGCGCCTTCCTGCGCTCGTCGGAAATATCCACCACCTCGGAAACGAAACTCGTGCGCTCGTCTATCTCCCATTTATGACGCCAGCGGGTGAGAAATCTCTCGTAGGGATCGGGCTTATCGTCGGGAATCGTGATCTCACGCGGCTCCTCGTCGGTATGGTAGAACAAAAGGTCTCCTGAGCCGAACGGCGTATGACGGTAATTGGTGCCGAAACCTTTGGCAAGACCGAGACGGTCGCGGTAATCGACGTAAATCCTGCCGTCGACGTTCGGCGTCAGGTTATATCTCCAGGCGCTTAAAAGGAAAGGCCCCCATTCCCCGTCCTTCCCGGGTATGAAGCGCACGTGCATAAACGGATCTTTGAGACTCCGGGAAAGACGCGGCAGGATGACGATCGGGATATTTCCCATGTACAGCTTCACGCTGCGGGCCTGCATCTTTTCACCCGGAAAAATGTTCACGCGTTTGGCGCCGAGATGAAAATGCGGATGGTCGTAATCGCAGGTCGAGAACGAAGCGCGGTGAGCCACGATCTCCGCATCGCCTACTTTTTCCACCTTCTCCGCAGTGCCGTAATACGGAGGAGACCGGAATCCCGTCGCGGTCAACGTGCCAACGCGCTTCTCGAATGCGTACTCGATCCTCTCTCCCTCGACCACTCCCCGGTCGTCTTCAAGCCGCGCGTGCCCCTGGGCAACGGCGATTTTCTCCTTCATGTTCACGGTGACGCGGTCGGCGTTGAGTTTCGCTCCCTTATACACGATTTCCACGTTGCCGGTTGCAATCACGAGCCCTGCCTCATTATCGTACTCGACCTCGTCGCCGTTAACGGTTACCTCTTCGGAAAAACCCGCCTGTTTGTCTTCGCTCTTGTCCGCGGAGAGAGTTTCTTCCTGCGCCTCCTGCGCGCGGGAAACACAGGGCGCGCACATCCAAAAAACGATCGCCGTGATCACGACCAGTGGTGTCCGCTTCACCGCGCTCCCTTCATCGTCAGAACCGCTCCTCCGATAAGCCCCGCGTCATTACCCAACCGGGCTTTCAGCACCTTGACGCGGCGCGCCTGTACCGGCATAGCCCGCTGCCGAATGGTCCGGCGCAACGGTTCAAACAGGAATTTTCCCGCGCCGGCAACGCCGCCGCCGAT
>CAZDUF010000095.1:0-5839 GCA_964508555.1 uncultured Planctomycetales bacterium | reverse complement strand
GGGTCCGGGCACGCCGTCGCTCATCAAGAGATAATCCCCGGCATGGGCAAGTTCTTCGATCCGCCGGTTCTCATCCTGGTTGCGCCCGACCACGAGCTTGACCTGGCGCGAAAAACGGAAATGCCTGCCGATTCTTAACAGCTGCACGTTCTTTAAATCGCAGTGCCCATGCTCGATGAGATCGGAAAACCTCTTGCTGAACGCCTGCTCCGTCAACAGGCACCCGCCCGCAGGTGTGGGATAGCCGGTAATGCCGAACACAGCCGCAAGTTCCATCTGATCGCGTCTTCCCCGTCCGGAAAAACCATGGAGACGTTCCCTGTCCACCCAGCCCTGCTTTTCGGGGATGGTCGGCTCGAGCACTTTCGAACACAGCGGCCGCACCACTAACCCTTCTAAACCCGCGAGCCGCTCGATGCGCAGCAGCGTCTTGCGTTTCTGCGACATCGGCCGCTGCCCCAGAACCTCGCCCGTTGCCACAAAAAGCGCTCCCTCGCGCTCCATCTTTTCTTTCGCTTTACGGAGAAACAGAATCTTGCAGTCGATACAGGGGTTGTGCTGCGAGCCGTAGCCGTGGCGGGGATTTTTTACCATAGCCAGATATTCTTCGGAGATATCGATGATCTCAAGTGGCAGACCAATGGATCGCGCAGAAGCGAGCAGCCGCTGGTGCGACACTTTTCTCTGGATGAACGCGGGAACAAGGATGGTCAGCCCGTGAACGTCGATCCCACACTCGAGCAGAATCTTCGCCGAGAGCATGCTGTCGAGACCGCCGGAATAAAGACTGACGGCTCTGACGCGCTTATTTTGAGAGCCTGACGTAGATCGCCGCGGCGAGCTGTTTGTCGACGGCGAACTCCGATTGACCGAGGGAGATGACATAGGAGGGGAATTTCTGTACGAGCTGCACCGGCATGCCGGGAAGGATGCCGATAGAGATCAATTTCTGCATCTGGCTGCGGTCCTGCGCCTGCAAATACGCCACGCGGCCTTTGTCTTTGAGATCGAGATCCGATACAGGCGCGATACAACGCACGGCGTCCTTATGGGTCTTGACCGCGCAGCACTTGCCCGGCGGGATAGGTTTACCGTGCGGACAGACTTTCGGATGTCCGAGAAGCGCGCACACCTTGTCTTCGATGCCTTCGTGCAGCAGGTGCTCGAATTTGCAGCTTGCTCCGTCAACGAGCTTCGGCCTGACCCTGAACACGTCGCTTAACAGCCGCTCGGCAAGCCGGTGCCTGCGCACGCACCCCACCGCAAAGCCTTTGCCCTTCTCAAGCAGGTGAATATGGTTCTTGTCGACCTTGACCAAACCGAGCTTCACCAACTCATCAAGCCCGGGATCGTCGCGGCTTGCGCCGATGTCCATCGGCTTGCCCTTATGGTCTTCGACCTGCACCCAGAGGGCCTCGAGTATTTCTTCTGCGCGTTCTGAAAGCATGGTGTCGTCCTTTGTGCCCTTATTATAACTGTGCGCCGGATAATGTCAAAAACAGATTTACCAGGTACCCGACGCCGAATGAAAAAAAGAGGATAAAAACCGACATACCCGCGGCCATGCGCCATCCGCGCTCTTTGACGTTGACGATCAGCTGCGCGAAACACGGTAAAAACAGCGTCATCGTGATCGCAGCCACGCAGAGCTGATTCGGAGAAAGCGCGCCCGCGCTCTTCATGTCGTATAATCCGGCTGCGCCGTAATCTCTGCGGAAGAAACCGAACAGAAACGCCACTGCCGCCTGATCCGGCAGCCCGATCAGGCGCACCGGATACTCGACCAGTTTCACCAGGAATCCGAAGACGCCGGTCAATTGGCCAAACCACACCGCGACACTCGCACCGACGAACAGCGGCAGCACTTCAAGGAAATACCATTTGATGCGCCAGTAAGTCTTCTGCAGTACGTTGCGGATGTTCGGCAGCCGCAGCGGCGGGATCTCCATATAAAACGACGGCCGTTCTCCGGGCATGATATTCGACGCCAGATACCCCACGAGGATGAAAACGCTGATGATCACGGCCAGCCACATGATGAGCGCGCGCGGCCTTCCTGCAAGAAGCGCCAGGATCACGCCCATCTGCGCCGAGCAGGGCACCGCGAGCGCCAGTAACAGCGTCGCGATCACGCGCTCGCGTTTGGTGGGGAGCGTGCGCGTGACCATGGTGGCCATGGTGTCGCAGCCAAAACCCAAAACCAGAGGAATCACCGCCCTGCCGGACAACCCGATCCTCTTAAACAGCGCGTCAACGAGCATGGCCAGCCGCGGCAGGTATCCGGAATCCTCGACCACGGCGAACGCCAGAAAGAACGTGGCAACGATCGGCAGGATCAGCGCCACCGCGTAGCGGATGCCGAGCGTGATGATGCCGAAATCTCCGATGAGCAGGTCGCGCAGCAGGGCAAACGGCACGAATCGGCTGACGATATCCAAGATAACCGGGGTGACGTACCTTCCGAACACCGTCTCTTCCATGAAATCAACCAGCACGCCCGCGCCGAACGAACCCACGAATTTATACAGCCCGTAATACAGGATGACAAGCAGTATCGGCCCGCCGGTAAAAGGGTTCATCACCAGCTTGCTCAAGAATTCTCCCAGCGGCAGACGCGTCTTCTTTTTACAGGTCAGCACGCGGCCGGCGATTCTGGTCGCTTCTTCCTGTCTGCGCACGCTGATCACGTAACTCAACGGCTGCGGATAATGTTGCTTCAGCTCATCGAGCACTGCCTGGATCTCTGACCAGCGCGCCTGCTCGGTCTCCCTGACCACGGAGGTAATCTCGAAGTCCTCCTGGCATATCAGAAGCGCGACAGCCCTGCGCGAAAGCGCATAGGACCCCTCCAGCATCCCCTCGATACGCGACAGGGAAAACTCTAACGGGTCGTCGTAGCCTATTTTAGCGGAAGCGTGAACTGACATACGATTCGATCGTACCTTTCAGTATATCCATGCCTTCGCCGCTCGTGGACACGGTCCGGCACACGGGCACGCCGAGCTCTTTTTCCAGGCGCTCCGTGTCGATGCAGATGCCGCGCTCGCGCGCTTCATCCATCATGTTGAGCACGAGAATGACCGGCAGACCGGCCTCGATCAGCTGCAGTGTCAGCGGCAGCATACGCTGAAGATTCTTGGCATCGACGATGTGCAGGACGCAGGCCGGCTGTTCGTTCATGATGATCGAACGCGCCACGCGCTCCTCCTCGGACACCGAGACCAGCGAATAAAGCCCGGGCGTGTCCACCACGGCAAAATCTTCTTTGCCGATTCTAGCTGAGCCGCGCATGACCTCAACCGTGGTGCCGGGGTAGTTGGAAACCATGGCATACTGGCCGGTGAAAAAATTGAACGTGGCGGACTTGCCCACGTTCGGAGAGCCGGCGAGAACGATAGTGCGGCGGTTTTCCATACAACGTGAGCGCCTTATCCGAGGTTCGGTTTTCTGCCTTTGTTCGCCTTCTTCGAGCGCCAATTCAATTTGCCTCTGCGTTTACGTTTTCCCATCGGTTTTCTCCTTCAGAGCCTCCGATGCATCCGGAGACGATTACTCCCTGTAATAACCGCTCGGTACCGCGTCTGACACGTATCGCACCGCATCGATGATGCACGTGCGCACTGCCTTTTCCATCGGCGTGTTGGCGTACGCGGACAATCCGGCGCCAAGCGACCATCCGCCGAACACTCCCTGCAGCACGCCGCCGGTCGCATCCAGGGCCTGCCCCTTGACCACGGTCTGAGAGATCACGTCAGATGTGACGGGATCGATAATCCTGAGTTCCAGTGCAAGCTGCGCGGCATTCCCCGACGAGCCGATAAGCGAACCGAGCACGCCGGAGCCTGCCCCTCCGCCGCCGCCGATACCCGCCCTGCCTCCCGAAGACTGCGGCTCGAATTGCGTGACCGCGACGACCACCGCGAGGTCGGCAGGACGCTGCCCCGCTGTCTCAGCGCGCTCAGAAACAACAAATCTATTGCTCTGCGTCAGCGCGGAGACAAACATCTCGCGCAGGCCGGTGCCGATTTCAGCGGTTGCCTTTGCGGCCTTGAGCGTGAACGACGATACCGCAAGCCGCGCCTTCGACCCCGAGTACGGAGGAAGCGGCAGGTTCATCACCGCTGCATCCGGCTGTATGGGAGGCGTTTCTTCGGCGGCGCGGGGCGATGCGCATCCTGCGACGATACACGTACCTATCACGACGCAGACTGCCGCAGGCGCTCGCATGGTTACTCTGCCTTTCCCTGGAAACTCCGGATAACACGCGCGGCAAGTTTCCTGCCGGCGTCGGCAAGCGCCTGATCCGCCGCGGAGGATTCCTGCGCCGGCGCGCGGCCCCAGACCAGAAACCGCGCCGCTGTTTTTCCGGTTGTCACGTCTGTCATCGTCACCAGCACGCTCGCGAACTGATCTTGCTGTTTTCCCGAAGCGGGTTTCTTCGCCCTCGTGCCGCCCGAGACCAACGCCCGGCCGGTGATAAAGTACCGCGCGCCTGCTTCGGCGGCGAGATTCCTTACTGAACAGTCGCGCGGCGAAAGCGCCGGCTTGAAATTCGATGCTTTCATCAGCCTCTTGAGCTCAACAGGCTCTGCCACGATGATACCGTGCGCGCTCAAGCCCTGCGCCAGGGCGCGTTCGAGAACCGATAAATCCGTATCCCCGACCCACCAGGCAGACGGGCGCGCCTTGACGCGCTGCTCCACGATCATGGAAACGACTTTCGTCCCCTGATACTGGCACGAAGCCGCCTGAGGAACAGACGCCGACACAAAAATGAATGCCGCGACGGAGATTATAACTCTGTGCATTGCCTTATGATAGTCCTAAATCGCCCGAGTGTCAACCGGGGCAGGACGAGGTACGGTTGCTGGTGTTTGAGCTCGGCGCGCGTGCTTGAGCCGGTCGTGACCATGACTGCTTTGACGCCTGCCCTGCGCGCTGCCTGCGCGTCAATCACCATGTCTCCCACGTAGAGCGTTTCTTGCCTGCTCACCCCGCATGCGCGCATGATGGAGAGGAGAATCTGCGGGTGAGGTTTGCCGAAACGCACCGCGTCCTTGCACAGCACGCGCTGAAAAAAATCCCTGATACCGACGTGACGGAGCAGGAGCCGCGAGAAACGCGTAGGCCTGTTGCTGGCCACAGCCAGCATGATGCCGCGCTCCTTGAGTCCGATCAGCAGGCTGCGCGCGCCCGGATACAAACGCGCTTTCTCGATCAACGCGCCGGCGTGGTGCGCGCGGTAGGCGCGCAGCACCTTCCGCAGGTCACGGCTGGCAACGAACGGCCGCAGCAGCTCGACGTCGCCCCTGCCGACTGCGCGCCTGATGACTGCTGCAGAACGCGCCGGGTAGCCGCAACAGCGCATGGCGTGATTGAAACTCGCGACGATTGCCGGATAGGCATTGACCAGTGTTCCGTCGATATCGAAGATGATCAGCTTAATCATGGGATTCATTCGTCTGTTGTTGAATCATTGGACGGCCTCATGAAAAAAACTCGGGCAGGAGGGAATCTCCTGCCCAAAAGAAAACAGCTTTAATTCGCGTATTTATTCAGCAGGCACCGTGGTGACGTCAGGAACGCTTTGGGCCTCCTCAGCAAGTACCTCCGCTCCGAAGTCCATCCCTGTGTCCATGCTGACTTCCGGCACAGACTGCTCCTGCACTTGGGCAGGCATATCCGTCTCAGCCGGAGCCGGTTCGAGCGCAGGTATCCGCGTGTCCAGCGGCGTGGCTTTCTCAACGCTGATATTACGGGCGCTGACCGTTCCAGCTGCAGTGACCGTATAATCGATGCTCAAGGTATCACCGACGGCGATGTCGGCAATCGATGCCGC
>CAZDUF010000094.1:0-5892 GCA_964508555.1 uncultured Planctomycetales bacterium | reverse complement strand
GGCGCTGCCGGAAAAGCTGGTCAGGGCAGCCCTTTCCTATATACGTATCGTCGAGAAACAGGGATTCCATGATATTGTCGTGTCGTTGAAGGCCTCTAACGTCGAGGACACGATCGCGGCGTATGAGGCGATGTCGGCGAGGACGGATTATCCGCTGCATCTGGGAGTGACCGCGACAGGAGAGCCGCTCGGCGGCCTGATGAAATCCGGTATTGCGCTTGGGGTTCTGCTCAGGCAGGGAATCGGCGACACCCTGCGCGTATCTTTGACTGATGAGCCTGAGCAGGAAGTCTACGCAGCGCGCGCGCTGCTCGAGGCGCTGGAATTACGCGCCTTCGGCCCGCAGATCATCAGTTGTCCGACCTGCGGCAGGTGCGAAGTTGATCTGGTTTCTCTGGTAAAGAAATTCGGCGCGCAGGCCGCGCAGGCCGGTATACGCAAGCCCGTCAAGGTCGCGCTGATGGGATGCATGGTGAACGGGCCGGGAGAAGCCCGCGAAGCTGATATCGGCGTGGCATTCGGAAAAAACAGCGGTATGTTGTTTCAACACGGCAAACCCGTCAAAAAGATCCCTTATGCCGAGTGCACGGGGATACTGCTGCGGGAGATGAAACGAAAGAGGGCACGATGACAAAATCTCTCAAGGACAGAATCAGGGAGCGGGCGATCGATCAGTACTCGACCATGTTCTCCGGCGACACCGTGGAGGAGGCGCGGTTGAAGGAAATCTGTCTGCGCCTGCTCGACGATACCATCCGCCGCGAGCGTATCACCGTGAGCGAGGAGGATCAGAAAACGATCGTCCAGGAGATCCTCAACGAATTTCTGGGATTCGGGCCGCTCGACCGTTTTATGCGCGACGATGAGATCACCGAAATCATGATTAACGGCACGGAGAGTTTCTATATCGAGAAGAACGGCAGAAAGATGCCCGTGGAGAACGTATTTGTGGACGACCAGCAGCTGATGCATGTCGTGTACAAGATACTCGCGCCGACCCGCCGCAGGGTCGATGAGTCCTTCCCGATGACTGACCTGACCATGCGCGACGGTTCGCGCGTCAACATCATCATTCCTCCTTTGGCGATCGACGGGGCGTGTATCACCATCAGGAAATTCATGAAGGAAATTCAGACGATCGAGCATCTTATTGCCGCCCAGACCTTAAACGCCCAGATGGCGGAGTTTCTGATTTCGGCGATCAAGGCAAAATTGAATATCGTCTTTGCCGGCGCCACCGGCGTGGGTAAGACCACGACCTTGAACGTGCTCTCGAAGTACATCAATCCCGAGGAGCGCATTATTACCATCGAAGATACAGCGGAGTTGAAGCTCTCCCAGCGTCATGTGGTGCGTCTTGAGACGCGTCCGCCGAGCATCGAAGGCAAGGGGGAGGTCAGGATCCGCGAACTCTTCAGGAATTCGCTGCGCATGCGGCCGGACCGTATTATCCTCGGAGAAGTGAGAGGAGATGAGACGCTCGACATGCTCCAGGCGATCTGTTCCGGACACCGGGGGTCTTTGGCGGTCGTGCATTCGAACTCTCCGCAGGATGTCATCTACCGCATGGAGACTATGATCCTGACGTCGGGCGTGCCGATATCGCTCGAAGCGATCCAGCGGCAGATAGCTGCGGCAATCAATATTATCGTACAGCAGGAACAACTCCTGGACGGCAGCCGTAAGATTACGCATATCGCCCAGATCAGGGGATTGAAAGACGGCAAGGTTGACGTCGAGGATCTCTTCCATTTCGTGCAGGGAAAGATTACCGATACCGGCAAGATCGAAGGGCACTGGGAGATGACCGGGGCCGAACCCGCGTTTGTCAAATTGTACGAGAAGACCGGCACGCCGTTTCCCTGGCACGTGTTCGGCAAAAAAGATCACCATTCCTAAGGAGCTGTCCCGCTATGTTATGGAGTCGGACGTTTATCCCCACGCTGCGCGAGAATCCGCAGGAGGCTGAGTCCCGCAGTCATCAGTTGCTGCTGCGCGCCGGTCTCGTGCGTATGCTCATGGCAGGGGTGTATTCGTATCTTCCGCTGGGGTTACGGGTGTTGAATAATATCGAAGGAGTCATCCGGCAGGAAATGGACGCCTGCGGGGCGTCGGAGCTTCTGCTTCCCGTGCTGCATCCGCTTGAGTTGTGGCAGCGGACCGGCCGCGATAAGGACCTCGGCGAGGTAATGGCGCGTTTTGTCGACCGCCGCGGCAGAAAAATATGTCTGGGCCCCACACACGAAGAGGTGATAACCGATCTGGTCAAGAATGATATCTCCTCCTACAAGGATCTGCCGCTTTTATTGTACCAGATTCAGACCAAGATCCGCGATGAGCTCAGGCCGCGTTTCGGACTGGTCAGGGGATGCGAATTTATCATGAAGGACGCCTACAGCTTCGACCGCGACGAGGAGGGGCTCAACCGGCAGTACCGCACCGTGTTCGAGGCGTATCAGCGTATCTTTACGCGTTGCGGCCTGCGCGTCATCACGACCGAAGCGGATTCCGGCGTCATGGGAGGCAAGGTCTCTCATGAGTTCATGGTCCCCGCTCCCGACGGCGAAGACACGCTTGCTGTCTGTGCCGCCTGCGAGTCGGCGCGCGCGCACGAAGACGGGCAGGTCGCCTGCGCGTCCTGCGCAGGGCCGGTCAAGAAAGTCAACGCCATCGAGATCGGACATATTTTCAAGCTCGGCACCAAGTATACCGAGGCGCTCGGCGTTTCGTTTTTGTCTCCTCAGGGGCACAAATCCCCCGTGATCATGGGCTGTTACGGTATCGGGGTATCGAGGCTCATATCCGCGGTCATCGAGCAGAATAACGACGATGCCGGGATCATCTGGCCGGATGAGATTGCGCCGTACCGCGTGGCGGTTTTGCCGCTCGATCCGCAGGAGCCAGCGATTAACGACCGGGCTCATGATGTGTACCGCCGGCTCGCCCAGGAAGGCGTCGCAACGCTTCTCGACGACCGCGACGAGCGCCCCGGCGTGAAATTCAACGACGCAGAGCTTATCGGTATCCCGCTGTGCGTCGTGATCGGCAAAAAAGGCCTTCAGAAGAATACGGTCGAGATCAAGGTCAGAAAGACCAAAGAAGTCCTATCCGTCGAGGCAGACCGGGTGTTCGAGCGGCTCCGGGCGGTCATGGAGAAGACGAGTCATGTTTAGCGCGCGCGCCAATGCCGCACAGATCCGGTCGGAAGTGCTCAGGCGTCTGAGCGAGCGGGAAAAGGAATTTAAACAGGATTTCATCAAGTCGGACAATGCCCTCTTCAGGCATAAGGTCGAAGGGATGTTCAGGCACGTGCTGCGCGAGGCGCGCATTCAGCTTGATCCCGCCGAGCAGGCGGAATTATTCGATGATGTGCTGTCCCATTTCTTCGGCCTGGGACCTCTGGATAAGCTGCTGAAGGACCCGGAGATCTCCGAGATCATGGTCAACGGGCCGCAGCAGGTATTTGTCGAGAGACGCGGCAGGATCGAACTCTCGGACGCGCGTTTTACCGACGATGATCAGCTTTCGCATTATATCGAGCGGATTCTTTCTCCGGTCGGCAGGCGGGTGAGCGAATACGAGCCCTACGTCGACGCGCGTCTTGCCGACGGGTCGCGGGTGAATGTCGTGCGCTCTCCGGTTTCGGGAGTCGGTCCGGTCATCTCGATCCGCAAATTCGTGTACCGCAAGCTCGGTGCCGACGATCTGGTTGCCTCCGGCAGTATCACGCAGGAGGCGATGGAGTTTCTCAAGGCCTGCGTGCAGTCGAGGCTCAACATCCTCATCTGCGGCGGAGCTGGCGCGGGAAAGACGACGCTGCTCAATATCCTGTTTTCGTTCATCCCCGGGAACGAGCGCGTGATTACCATCGAAGACACGCGCGAGCTGCGGTGTTCCCACCTGCATACCGTGCCCATGGAGACGCGGCCGCCGAATATCGAGGGTAAGGGAGAAATTACGATCAGGGACCTGTTCCGGAACGCCCTGCATATGAGGCCGGATCGCATCATTGTCGGCGAGGTACGCTCCGACGAGGTGCTCGACATGATCCAGTCGATGAATACCGGTCACGAGGGGTCGATGACCACGCTGCATGCTAATTCCCCGCTGGAGGCGCTCGACCGCCTGGAGATCCTGGCGCTGTTGGGCACCAGCAACATTTCGAGCGAGATCGTCAGGAGGCAGATCATTAACGTCATCAATGTCATCGTGCAGGTTGCGCGCCTCCCGGACGGAACGCGCAGGGTTGTGAAGATCAGCAGTCTGCAGAAAGAGAAGGAGTACGTGGTCGAGGACATCTTTTCCTGGAGCGACTCAGGCGGCCGGCTCGAGAGAGCCGCGGTCAGACCGCAGGTCCTCGAGCGCATTGAAAAGGCGTCCGCGTACCGCTGGGCATAGAGGAAGAGCCGGTATGGGTGAAGAGATTTTGATGGAGCGGATCAGGGCCTGTGTCGTGCCGCTCGTGGAGAGCGCGTCTCTGGAGTTGATCGATATGCAGTGCCGCAGGGCATCGCGGGGAATGGATCTGGTGCTTCTGGTCGACCGGCCCGAAGGAGGGATTACCGTCGATGAATGCGCGCGGCTGAACAGACTTGCCGGAGACGCGTTGGAGGAGGCGGATATCATGCCGGGACCGTATACGCTGGAAGTGTCCTCTCCCGGCATCGACCGCCGGCTATCGACGGAAAAAGATTTTCTCTCGCGCGTGGGCAAACGGGTCAGATTCCATCTGAGCGGTCCTGTGGAAGGCAAGATCGAATGGGACGGTATCGTGCGGCAGGTGAGCGCCGCTGCCGTTGAAATCGACGCGCGCGCGAAACGGGTGAGCATTCCGCTCGACCGGATTCATACGGCACGTCAGATCGTGGAATAACCGCCAACGCGCCCGCGCTTGCGCGTTCGCGAGCGAAGGCGCGTGCACACACACAGAAAGAAAGGTCAAGGGGTATCATCATGAGTCAGGAGTTACTTGCGATTATCGAACAGCTCGAACGGGAAAAAGGTATTAAACGCGACGTGCTCATTGCCGCCATCGAAAGCGCGCTGGTGAGCGCGGCAAAGAAAGTGATCGATCTGAAGCCCGATGAAGAGCTGAAGGTGCATATTGATCAGTCGACCGGCAAGATTCGCGCGTTCCGCCAGGACAAGGAAGTCACCAGTATCGATTTCGGCAGGATCGCTGCGTCCACGGCGCGGCAGGTTATCATTCAGCGCCTGCGCGAGGCGGAGAAAGACGTCATTTTCAACGAGTTTCAGGCTAAGGTCGGCGAAATCGTCAGCGGCACGGTGTACCGTTTCGAGAAGGGGTCGATTGTCATCGATCTTCTGGGCAAGGCCGAGGGGCTCCTGCTCAAGAGAGAGCAGTCGCCGCGCGAGGAATTCAAGCAGGGGCAGCGTATCAGGGCTTTTGTTGTCGACGTGAAACGCGAGGCCAAAGGCGCGCAGATCCTTCTTTCCCGCGCGCACCAGAATTTCGTCAAGAAGCTTTTCGAGCTCGAAGTCCCGGAGATTTTCGAGGGGATCGTCGAGATCAAGTCCATATCTCGTCAGCCGGGAGAGCGCACCAAGATCGCGGTCTACTCGAAAAACGATAAGGTCGATTCCGTCGGCGCCTGCGTCGGCATGCGCGGCAACCGCGTGCGTAACATCGTCACGGAATTGCAGGGGGAAAAGATCGATATTGTGCGTTATCACGACGATATCCGCGAGTATATTAAAGGCGCCCTGTCTCCCGCTGAGGTGGCGGAAATCAAGCTGAATAAGGAAGCGATGAAGGCTGAAGTAATCGTGAACGAGGACCAGCTGTCGCTGGCGATCGGAAAGCACGGACAGAATGTCCGCCTGGCGTCGCGGCTGATCAACTAAAAATTAAATATCCATACTAAACTTACC
>CAZDUF010000093.1:0-5945 GCA_964508555.1 uncultured Planctomycetales bacterium | reverse complement strand
CAATACGTCAAACCCGGTTCCTTCGGCAATCGACTCCTGGACTTTATATTCGATGAACCGGTCCTTGGTCATGCCTGCCGGAAGATCAGACGGACGAGCGGCAATCGCATCGAGAATAGTGCCCACGGTCTGCGAGGCGTCCATGCCGAGAGCCTCCGCAAGATTGGCGTTGGGATCTGCGTCAACCGCCAGCACCGTCCCTCGTTCGCTCAGGATTCTGGTGAGCAGCGCCGCAACCGTTGTCTTCCCTGTGCCGCCCTTTCCGGCGAGTGCAATGATAAAACCCATATGAGTGGCTAGTGACGAGTGGCTGGTGGCGAGTGGCTGGTGACTGGGCTAGTTACGCGCTTTCTAGCCACTCATCACCCACCACTAGCCACTCTTTACACTCGGGAACCTCTCAACATCCGTGTGCGGAAAGAACAACGCCGCCATGTATTCGTCCATGTACCCCGGATGCGTCGAAAGCTCACAGTACGTCATCTGCGCGGCAATTCTTTTGCCCGCGTCGTTTGCTTGTCCGGAAAGAAGCATCTGCCGCGCTCCGGCAAGCGAGCTGTTGCCGATGAACGTAAACCGCGAGCGTTCAAGGTCCGGCAGAAGACCGATACGCACCGATTTCTCCACATCAAGATACGTGCCGAATCCGCCGGCGATAAAGAATTTCTTCACCGCGCCAATTTCAATACCGACGAATTTCGCCAGCACGGACATCGCGGCATAGATCGCGCCTTTTGCGCGCTTGAGATTCTCGATGTCTGCTTCGGTAATCACGATGTCCGCGAGCGCAGAGCGCTCACCCTTACGGACAATAAGAAATTCCTTGCCTGCCTCTCCCTCGCGCACGCGCACGGACTCACCAGACATGATCCTGCCGTTTTTATCAATGATGCCGCGGCAAAGCATTTGCTCAAGCGCGGCGATATACCCTGACCCGCAGATGCCTCTGGCAGGCGCATTGCCGATCGTCTCGAAATCAACCTCGCCGCGAGAACTGACCGCCACCTTCTGAATCGCGCCCCGTGAAGCGCGCATGCCGCAGGCGACCCCGCTGCCCTCAAACGCCGGGCCTGCCGACGCCGCGCACCCGACAAGAAACTCCCTGCTCCCGAGCACGACTTCGCCGTTGGTGCCGATATCGATGAGAATACTCACCTCGGGCTCGCGATAGACGCCGCTTGAAAGCACGCCTGCGACAATATCGCCTCCCACGTAACTTGCCACACACGGCACCGAATACAGGAGGGCCCGCGGATGAATCAAGATCCCCGACTCCGCGGCGCGCGTCACGGGGAAAGTGTTCGCCGCGGGGATATACGGCTCCCTGCGGATCGAAGCAGGATCCACGGCGTACAACAGATGCATCATCGTGGTATTCCCCGCGCACATGCAGCTCAATATCGCGTTGGCGTCTTGCGCCTGCTCGCGCACGAGCTCGCGGATTATCTGATTGACCGTATCGACAAGAGCGTCATGAAGCTGCTCGAGTCCGTCCTGACGCTGGGCATGCATGATGCGGGTAATCACATCGGACCCGAAACTGGCCTGTTTATTGTACGCGGCCTTGGTGCCGAGCACCCTGTTCGCTGCCAGATCCACGAGCTGACCGGTAATGGTCGTCGTGCCGATATCGAAACATACTGCCAGATGCCTGGAGCGGGTGTCTCCCGGCTCCACGCACAGCAGTTCGTGCCTGCCGTCGCGGCACGCGAGTGCCGCGGTCACCTTCCAGTCCGCGTCACGCAGCAACTCTCCCAGCGAGCGTATGTGCGCAAGGCCGGACTGCAATTCGCCGAGAGACGGATCCTCTTCCTGCAGAGCCCGACAGAGACGCTCCAGATCCGGCGTCTGGTCGTCCAGAGTCGGAGGAGTAAGCTCAACGTACCTTTTCTGCGTGCGCGGCGTGAAGGGGAATTTCTCCCCGCTTGACTGAGCGACAGACTCGACATCCTCAGCATCGGAATACAACCCTCTGAGACGAAACGATACCTCATCCTGCGACAAATGCTCGAAATCCTGCCGCGAGGCAGGAGGAATTTCTACCTCCAGATCGGACTGCACGCTGGTCAGGCAGGCAAGATAGACCTGTGATTTCCGCTCCGCAAGCGTCAGTACTCCGCTCGGCTGTGTCTGGACCGCCCCCTTCCTGAGAACAACCTTGCACCTGCCGCAGACCCCGTCGCCGCCGCAGGCAGCGGACAGATACACGCCAGCCGACAGCGCGGCGGCAAGAATAGTCGTATCTTTCTCAACCTCGACTGTTTTATTATCGGGAAAGAACGTGACGTTGAAGGTGCGCATAGGCAAGTATCACCGGACCATAGTAAAATAGGACTGTCGAAGGTCGTCACTCGGACATAATGGATTGGCCCAGTGTACGCCTTGTTGCCTTTGTCCTTCGACACTTGACGTATCTGAGTACTATTCTTTTCTCAACTATTTCTCAGCTTCTTCAGGTATCCGGGAATCTGCGCGGCTTCTTTCGGGCCGACCAGCACCCTGCATCCGGATTGCTCCTCAAGCTCTCCCGAAAGCATGGCGACATACCCGGGGAGAATCACCGTGTTATGCCGTACCGCCTTTTTTACGCCGGAGGACTCGATAGCGGCGCTCACCTGCTGCGGAGTGAATTTCTCCGCCGCCCAGGCAGTCAAGACCGACATTCCTTCGGTATTGACGCTCATGATGTAGGCGGGGATGCGGCTTGCCTCGACTTCGCCGAGCACCGTATAGTATGAAAGCGAAAAATTAGTCGTAACCAGCACCGGAGACTGGTCGCTGACGTCGCCGATCGCATAGAGCTTGGGCTCGACCTGCAGAGGTTTCTGCGGGTCGGAATACATATTCTGCCGCAACGTCAGAAGCGTCAAGAGTAGCGACGGGTCGAAACGATTCAGGAGCACGATAGCGGAATATTTGGCGATTGCCGTGGCGGCAGACACCGCGATCTCGTGAAGATCGTCGCCTGCGACGACCGTGATCACCGGAAATCCGACGCTGCGCATCCCCTTCTTCAGCGCGCTTCTGCGCATGAGCGTTACGTCAGCAAGCCGATCCTTCATGGACGCGCGGTCAACTTCAAGCACGAGGTCTGCGGTTGCATGCGTCTTGGCATGTACGGTAAGCTCGGCAAGAGAAGCCGCATCAGGCGCCGAAACGACCAGCGGTACTTTATACTGCGCGCAGAGCGCCCCGAATTCCCGAAGGTTATCGTGCGTTGCGCGATACACCAGCGGCCGGCTGGCGCCGACGGCTTCGAGCGCCTGCTCGAGCGCCGCCGCGTCCTTCGGCATAACGACCAGCGGCACTGCCGAAAACTTGCTCACCTCTCTCAACACGCTCGCGAAACGCCCAACGTCAGCAGTCTGACGCACCGCTATCAGGTCCGGCATCAGCACCTGACCGACTCGCTCGAATTTCATCTCGCTGACCAGGCCCGCCGCGCGGCGGATACGTGCGTCGTCTGAGGAATCGTCGATAATCACGCCGATGCCACAGGGATGACGGAATTTCTCTTCATGCCTGAACATGACGGTTTCATCACCGATAATCAGGGTCCGCTCTCCCGTTCCGATCGTGACCATGCGCACCGGCGGAAGGCTGGCTTCAACAAGGATACCGCGCGCCTCATCGCTGACAAACGGACAGGCGTCGATAGAAACCGCCTTTTTCGCCAGCTGCATGGCGAACGCAAGACAGGTCGGATAGCCGCACTTCTTGCAGTTCGTCTTTGCGAGCAGCTTGTAGATGTCGAGACCGGAAAGTGCCATGGTTGTTATAAAGATTGTATGGGTTGCTTGTGACTAGTGGCTAGTGACTAGCCCCTAGCCACCCTTCAGTTTTACTTGTTCATAATATGCGCCAGATACCCGGCGCCGAACCCATTATCGATATTGACCGTTGCCACGCCCGGAGAACAGCTGTTGAGCATAGTCAGAAGCGCGCTCAAACCGCCGAAGCTCGACCCGTAACCGCAACTCGTCGGCACCGCAACAACCGGTGCCTTTACCAGGCCGCTCACCAGGCTGGCGAGCGCTCCCTCCATGCCGGCGACAACAATCACAACCTTGGCCCGGCGTAAGAGCGCCGTGTGCTCCATCACGCGGTGCACCCCGGCAACGCCGACATCGAAAATACGGCGCACCCTGCTGCCCATAAGCTCGGCGGTTGCCGCAGCCTCTTCGGCAACTGGAATATCTCCCGTGCCTGCCGACACGACCGCTATAAGCCCGCGCGCGGCAGTGCGTCCGGGCGAACGCACATGTCCCAGGCGCGCTGTTTCGTTATACCGCACAGCAGGCACAACATGCACCAGGCGCAGGTAGACCTCTTTCGAGAGCCTGGTCAAAAGCAATGTCTGCTTCCTGCGAATGAACTCGCGGGAAATCTTCTCGAGATGCTCCAAACTTTTTCCCGGAGAAAATACCGCCTCAGGGAAACCTCTGCGTTTCTCGCGGTTAAAATCAAGCCTGGCAAATCCCAGGTTACAGGTTTCCGAAGGGTGTTGCATCATAGTGAAAAATCGAGTCGGCGGGTAAAAACGCTAGTACCCCCTGAAGATCAGAACGAGCAGGACTGCGATGATCGCGAACGAATAGATATAAAAGTCGTTCAGATAGAAAAAATCAAGGATCTTATCCCCTTCGTCATCCTGGGCCGCATCCTGTGCCGACGTGATCCCGTGCGCCTGCTTGTATTCGAGCACTTTATTTTTCGGAAAACGCATGTAGGAGCCGTCAATCTGTTCGGCAGGAAGCGCCTGGCTCTGCGCCAGGTCAAGCACTTCCTTTTCGGTCATGCCGAGCATTTCCGCAGTCTCGCGCACCGTCAGCAACGCCTCATCAGCCATGATTATACCCCGTTTGATCGTTCGCGTTCAGCATGTTTCGTCAGGTCGTTATCCAGCACGCGCTCGATGAAGCGCAGCGCGAACAGAACAACCAGCGCTATGAGTGTCGCGTACACACTCGCTACCAGGAACCCGATCCCGACAGCCAAGCCTATCGCCGAAACCACCCAGAGGCTGGCTGCAGTGGTCAAACCGCGCACGCCTTCTTGGGCCCGGATTATCGCTCCTGCTCCCAGAAAACCAACGCCAGTGATCACGCCGGCAGCTATGCGCGACGGATCGACCTCTGCGACATCTCTATATATATCAAAAACATACAGTGATGTCAACATGATAAGGCAGGAACCAAGGGATACCAGCATATGCGTGCGCAGTCCCGCGGATCTTTTGTGCATCTGCCGCTCAAGACCGATCAGACTACCCAAAATCACACTGATTGTCAGGCGCGCGATTATTTCGTTGTCTGTCAACATACGCATCTCTCCTTTACGCGTGGCGCTTGCTTGTATAGACCTGATACCCGTAGCCGGCGATCATAGCGGCGTTATCCATGCATAAATCCTTCGGCGGAAAAAAACAGGCGATCCCGTGCCTGCCGAATACAGCGGCAAACTTTTGGCGCAGGCGCACGTTCAAGGCCACGCCTCCTCCGACAATAAGCTGCTTCGAACGTTTCGCCAGGCACGCGGCAAGGGCCTTCTGAGCCAACGCCTGGAATACCGCCTCCTGAAACGACGCTGCGATATCGCACACGAGCGTGCGCGGAATCTTCGTCCTGCGGCGGTCAGAATATCCGTGCTTGCGCAGATAATACAGCACCGCGGTCTTGATCCCGCTAAAACTGAAATCGAATGTGTTCTCGGTACCCGAACACTTGAATTGATTGCGGCTGGGATTCCCCTGGCGCGCCGCTCTCTCGATGAGCGGGCCGCCGGGATACCCCAGGCCCAGGAGCTTCGCGACCTTATCAAAAGCCTCGCCACAGGCATCGTCGCGTGTTGCCCCGAGGGTATCGATGGTGGTAAACGAACGCGCGTAAAAAAGCGTGGTGTGCCCGCCGGAAACTACCAAAGATATTGCCGGCAGCCGTATGCCC
>CAZDUF010000092.1:0-5997 GCA_964508555.1 uncultured Planctomycetales bacterium | reverse complement strand
TCCCCAAGCAGGCTTAACCTTTGCTTCCGGTCTGCGGTCGTTTTTGCGTCAGGATCCGGATATTATCATGGTAGGAGAGATCCGCGACTCAGAGACCGCGGAACTCGCCGTGCGAACCGCCCTTACCGGACATCTGGTGTTTTCGACCCTGCATACCAACTCTGCGGCCGGAGCAGTCACCAGACTCCTGGATATGGGCATTGATTCGTTTCTGGTTTCTTCGTCGGTCAACGTTATCATCGCTCAGCGGCTCGTGCGCATGATCTGTCCCGATTGTAAACGCGAGGTTTCGCCGAAAGACTCAATGCTCAAGGCCTTTGGCGCGGATGAACTCACGGGCCCCTGGTACGCGGGAGCAGGATGCGAAGCCTGCCGTTTAACCGGTTACCGCGGCCGCATCGGCATTTTCGAAATCATTCCGATGACCGACGACATCCGCGACATGATTCTCAAGAGGCTTCCGTCGCATCAAATCATGGAGAAGGCAGTCGCATCCGGCACCCGCACCCTTACGCGGGCGGGTCTGGAACGCGCCCTGCAAGGCATCACCACGCTCGATGAAGTCCTGCGCGTCACCCACGAAAGCGACGTAACCGCTGCCCGCTAACAAAAAGGATTTCCTGTGCCGCAATTCATCTACCGGGCAAAATCAGCGCCCGGAAAAATCCGGGAAGACACGATGACCGCCGAAAGCTCGACCGCCGTCATCAAAAAACTCCGCCAGCAGGGATGGTATCCCATCTCCGTTACGGAATCGACGGTATCCCTGCGCCGTTCGTCCGCGGGACGCATCAACGCCAAAGACATAACCGAGTTTACCCGCCAGCTCGCAAATCTCGTCCATGCGGGATTCTCTCTGCCGAACGCTCTTTCCACGCTCAGGCAGCAGGTCACGGAACAGAAAATAACCCGATTCATCGACGACCTAACCGATAAGGTGCGCAAAGGATCTTCCTTTTCCGAAGCTCTCGCTGCCTCTGCGGCTGATTTCGGCGCTTTTTATATCAACATAATCAGGATAGGGGAATCCAGCGGCAGACTCGATGAAGCCCTGCTGCGGCTGGCTGATTTCAGGGAGAGAGACCGCGAAATCAATGCCCGCGTCAGGGCAGCACTGGCCTACCCCGTATTCATACTCATTACCGGAATCGGCACCGTGTTCTTCATGGTCACGTTTTTCGTGCCGAGGCTGGTCGTACTGTTTACCGATATCGGACAGGATCTGCCACTGTTAACCAGAATCGTCATGAGCGTCAGTTCTGCCTTAAGCCGCTGGTGGCTGGTACTCTTGCTGCTGTGCGGGGGCGTCGGGGCTTTTCTTCACTTCAATGCCCGTACGATCAGGCCGTTTGCGGATAAGACACTGCTCTCGATCCCGGTGCTCAAGGACATTATCAGAAAAATGGAGATTGCGCGCTTCACGTACGGCCTTTCCATGCTCTTGAAAAACGGCGTCCCGATGCTCAATGCGGTGGAGGTCGTGGCTCTCAACACATCGAACTGCGTGTTCCGCCAGGCAATTTCAGGGTTTACCGAGAGAATACAGCGCGGGGCATCGCTCAGCGAATGCATGCGCCTCAACCGCCTTTTCCCTCCCGCAGTAATCAACATGGCTGCAGTGGGGGAGGAGAGCGGAGAACTGACCCAGCTCTTCGAAAGGACGGCACAGACCTTTGAGAGCGAAATAAACAGGAGTATCAATACGCTGGTTTCTCTCCTTGAACCAGCACTCATTCTGCTCGTCGGCGGAGTGGTCATGATCCTCGTTTTTGCGATGCTCATGCCGGTATTTCAGATGAATATCTTCGTGCGCTAAGATTCTGAATCCATCCCGCGGCACAATCATCTAAACTTCGGAATTGGTTGGATGTTACAGGTCAATGTTGAGACTTGACATAAAGGTTTAATTATGTATATTTATGTAAACATATGCATAAATAGCCAGCCACCGTAGAAATAAAACAGTATGGATCAGCGATCGAGTTAATCATAACTCAATTAATTACAATATGTTGTATTGTTATGAATATTTATGGATAGCTCACGGGTAATTGGCACGCAAATTGCTTAGTTAAATATAAGGTAAGGTATAGAATAAAAAAGACACCAATGAAACGCTCACTCATATTCCTTGCGTTATTCGCAACATGCGTACTTCTCGAACCGACGATAACCGGCACGTCATCGTACGCGGTCATTTATGTCGTTGACCCGCCTTCATCGTATGAGCGCCTTTTCACCAGATTAAGCAATGAGATTTATTATACCGACAGCGTTATGCCGTCCGCACGCGCGCCCGAGCCGGGAACGTTTATGTTCATGTTCGGGGGAGTGGTAAGCATTATCGTGCGCTTTGTCAGGAAAAGCTTCAACCGCCTGAAAAGGATGCTCGACCTGACGCTGTCGGTTGTTGCGCTGACGCTGTGCCTGCCGATACTCGCCTTCGTGGCCCTGCTTATCAAATTAACGTCGCCGGGACCGATCGTCTACACACAGCGGCGAGTCGGTTTAAACGGTAATGTATTTCGCATATATAAACTGCGCACGATGCGAACCGATGCCGAGAAGAATTCCGGAGCTGTGTGGGCTCGGAAGAAGGATCCCCGCATCACGCCGATCGGCAGGATCCTGCGTAAGAGCCACTTTGACGAAATTCTGCAGTTTTTCAACGTGCTCAAAGGAGATATGAGCATTGTCGGGCCGCGGCCTGAACGACCGGAAATAGTCAGGGAGCTCGTGGCAAAAATCAAAAATTATGACCAGCGCCACAGCGTCAAGCCGGGCATTACCGGGCTTTCGCAGGTCAGCTGGAGTTACGATGTTACGCTTGAGGACGTCAAAAGGAAAGTCAAATACGATCTTCTCTATATAAAGAAAATGTGCCTTCTGGTTGATTTGCGCATCATGGCACGCACGTTCCTGGTCATGACAACAGGAAGAGGAGCACATTAAGATTTAGACAGCAACATCTATTGTGAAATCGTTAAAGCCGGCAATGAAACACCTGCCGGCTTTATCATTTTACAAAGTCTTGAGTGATGTATCCAAAAAGCAACCAAGACGAATAAAGTCAATAAAATGTGTACTCTGAAACTTGACATAGGCTGATTATGTGGTATATTTTTAGCCTATGTTGCCAAAAATCAACATCGACGTGTTTGCTATGTTTCCCACTGCATACCGCAATTTACAACGCAGGAGAGCCGCATATTATCCTTTTGCAGCTGTTTTCCTTGTTGAATGCCTTATTCTGAGCCTCATCATTCTGGCGCCCCGTGAACCGCTCAGCAGGCTTCTGGCGCCGCCGATACAAACCTTCTGGGGCGAACAATATCTGCACTATCCTGCCCACTATGTCCTGGTTCCGTATCTCTTTTTCCTCGGCCAGCTCTGGTCATCTATATTCTGCGGTTCGTTGGCGAGCGGACTCTGCGCCGCCTTTCTTGCGCAAAAGAAGAACAAATACTGGGAAGCGATCCTCGCAGCTGCCAAGAAGTATGTGCCGCTGGCCAGCATTACCTTATTCACAAGCGCACTGCTCTTGATATCATCGCGGGCGACTATCCTGATCGCGGTACATGCCGGGATCAGCGGATACTTAAGCCGCAGTACCCCCTGGCTAGCGCCGTTACTCATCATCGTCCGTTTCATGATCACGATTCTCGTACACGCGATCATGGTATATGCGGTCAGCGTCATTATTGTCGAGAAAAAGGGTCTCTGGGGAGCCCTGCGGCGCTCATATTCTCTGTGCCGCAAACACTTTGCCTCAACCCTGGTCATGGTCGGCTTCCCGATGATCCTGCTTTTCCCGGTGATCATGTCGCAGAACCGGCCGAGATTCTTCATCGATAATGCCTTTCCCGAGGCGGTTGCCCTGATCTGCTTGCTGAACGCGGCAGTCAGCTCGCTTATCATTGCGCCCCTGATCACGGCCTGCGCCACAAATGTCGTACTGAAGGAACAAACCCCATGAGCAGACGCATGATCTCCGCGATTCTCTGCTCGCTTCTCGCAGCCGGCTGCATTGGCTGCGCCCCCGACCAGTACGCGCAGGAACGCGCCTATTGGAGAGTCATCCGCCAGGCCAAGCGCATCTTTGACAATCCTCAAGGGTCGCCTCCTGCGCAGACCAACCGAGTTGTCATGCAATTACGGGAGTTCGCGCGCGCATACCCTGATCACAAGCTTTCCCTAGATGCAGAATTCAATATAGCGCATCTGTATTTCGCGAGAAAAGAATATGCGCGGGCAAGGGAACAATTAACCCTGATCGCTGAAAAATATGCCGGCCGCGGGGAGACTGTCTCCGAAGCGCTCTTCCTCCAGGGAGTATCTTATCAGCGCGAAGGCAAAATCGAAGCAGCCAACGGGAAATTTCAGGAACTCCTTGCCGCGTACCCGGACTCAAAGAGAGCGTTTGCCCTGCCGTTCTATTTTGTGCGCTACTACGGAATCAAGGAACTTGAATCGGAGGGAACAAAAGCGTTGAAAGACGCTCTCGATTATTACACCAATGTCGCCAAGAATCAGCCTGGTACGCTGCGCGGCTTTACAGCAGACCTTTTTAAAGCCCGCTGCTACCTCGAACGGAAGAAATGGGAATCTGCCGCGGCAGAATTCGACAGGGTGTATGAGAAATACCGGGGTACGAAATTCAATCTTGAAGGGGTGCTGTTCAACCTTGCATTTCTCTATTTAAAGCAGCTGAAAAACGAGACAAAAGCGAAAGAAACGCTCGCGATCCTGGTGCGCGACTATCCGAAAAGCTCCTATATCTCGACTGCCAGGGATCTGGTCAGACAGATGGAGCTTCAGAAAAAAAATAAATGACACCCTCAACCGGAGCATCCAACAGCGACCTGCTTCAGGCCTTTTTCAACACCGCACTCACCGAAATCATGCGCCTGGTGCGCGCCGAATGCGGATCGGTCTTTCTCTTTGACGCGGAACACAAGGAACTGGTATTGGACTCATTCGCGAATTGTCCGGCTCTCTCCCGCGGAATACGGCAGAAAATGGGGGAGGGGATAGCCGGAAAAGTATGCTCGGCAAGCACGGCGGTTCTCGTCAAAGACATTCGGGCAGATTCCCGTTTCCAGGGTAACGGATTCAGCCATTACCATACCCCTTCCTTCATCTCCATTCCCTTGGACGGCGAGCAGGGGACACTCGGTATTATCAATTTAAGCGACAAGGCGACAGGGGAGGCATTTGATGAGAAGGACTTCGAAGCTGCCGTGGCTATGGCGCGTTCAGTGTACCGCATCGCGCACGATATGCTCCATATTACGCGCCTGCGCCAGGAAAACCTCCGACTGCAGCTGCAGCTTGCCCTGGCCCAGAAATACGCCTCGATCGGCAAATTGACCGGCGAAGTCCTGCACCAGATCAACTCTCCCCTTGACGGCACGCTCAGGTACACCAATATGCTTCTGGCACGCACCAACCTCGACGAAAACTACCGGACGTCCATTGCCAATATCAAAAAGGGCCTGGACAGGATCGCGGTGATAACCAAATCGGTCCTGGAGTATTCCCGCATGTGCAGGACGCCGCATACCGCGGAGACCCGCTGCGTGAACGTCAACGATCTGATTCTGGACTGTATCGACACGCTCAAATTCAAGACGCCCGGCGGCGTGCGCATTGAGACATCGCTCTGCGGGAATCTGAAAGCCCTGCGCGATTACGGACTCCAGCACGCCATCATGAATCTGATGAGCAACGCGCTTGATGCGATGCCGCAGGGAGGGACCTTGAGCATCGTGACCGCCGAACACAACGGGTCTACCGTCATCAGTTTCCGCGACACGGGTACGGGAATCCCGGAGCATCTGCACGACAGGATATTCGAGCCTTTTTTCACCACAAAAGAACCGGGAAAAGGCACCGGACTCGGCCTCTCCATCTCCCGCGAAGTTATCCTGAAATACGGGGGCCGGATTACGGTCGACAGCCCGCCGGGACAGGGCTCGACCTTTACCATACACATTC
>CAZDUF010000091.1:5583-6074 GCA_964508555.1 uncultured Planctomycetales bacterium | reverse complement strand
AGGGCAGGCCCTGCCGGCCCGCGCATCAATTTACACAAGATTCAGTATACTACCATAGACCGTACAACACTGGGGTTGAACTGGTTCTTGTGATATAATATAACCTCAACTGTGGAGAGCATCCGCAGGCACACTCGGTAAAGGAGGAGACGATGGCAGTACGGCAGGAAGCGCTGTTCAAAATCAAGAGCAAGGAATTGCAGGCGGTTGAGAAACCGCCCAGCGTCTCGAGTTATTTCGGCGAGAATACGTTCAACATCGAGACCATGAAGAAACATATCGCCAAGGCGACGTTCGATTCATTCAGCCGCTGGCTGAACGAAGGCACGACCATATCGCTCGATGAGGCGAACGAAATCGCCAACGCCATGAAAGACTGGGCGATTTCCCGCGGCGCCACGTATTACACGCACTGGTTCCAGCCGATGACCGGGCTGACCGCCGAGAAACACGACAGTTTCATTTCATTCACCGGTCCCGGTAAGGTGATC
>CAZDUF010000091.1:0-5573 GCA_964508555.1 uncultured Planctomycetales bacterium | reverse complement strand
CGAAAAATTCTCCGGCAATAAGCTGATTCAGGGCGAACCGGACGCGTCGAGTTTCCCTTCGGGCGGCATCCGCGCTACCTTCGAGGCCCGCGGCTATACCGCATGGGATCCGTCAAGCCCCGCGTTCATCATCGAGAGCGCGCTCGGCAAGACACTGTGCATTCCCACGATATTCGTGTCGTATCACGGGGAGGCGCTTGACAAGAAACTGCCGCTGTTGCGCTCCGATGAGGCGCTTTCGAAGGCCGCAGTCGGACTTCTGAAGCTCTTCGGACATAGCGATGTGAAGAAGGTATATTCGACCTGCGGTCCAGAGCAGGAATATTTCCTGATCGACCGCTCCTATTATAATCTGCGCCAGGACCTGCTCTTGGTGGGAAGGACGCTGGTCGGCGCGCCGAGTCCAAAGGGGCAGCAGCTTGAAGATCAGTATTTCGGCACGATCAAGGAGCGCGTCGTCAATTACATGTTCGAGGTGGCCGAGGAGGCGTATAAGCTCGGCATACCGGTTGTTACCCGTCATAACGAGGTTGCGCCGCACCAGTATGAGTTCGCGCCGATCTTCGAAGAATCGAATCTGGCCGCGGACCACAATCAACTGCTGATGGAGATCATGAAGAAAGTGGCGCTGCGCCATGATCTGGTCTGTCTCCTGCATGAAAAACCGTTTGCCGGCATTAACGGCAGCGGGAAGCACCTGAACTGGTCGCTTGCCGACAGTAAGGGGAACAATCTATTGAATCCAGGAGATACGCCCGAAGACAATCTGCAGTTTCTTGCCGTGCTCGCCGCGGTCCTACGCGCGGTATACCTGCATGCTGACCTGCTGCGCGCCAGCGTGGCCATGGCGGGTAACGAGCACCGCCTGGGAGCGAACGAGGCCCCTCCGGCAATCATCAGCGTCTTTCTCGGAGAGCAGCTCACCGCGATTCTCGATTCGATCGAGAAGGGCGTGAAGAGCCAGGCGTCCGGCAAAGGGGTCATGGACGTGGGACTCGCGCGCCTGCCGAAATTCAACAAGGACTCGACTGACCGTAACCGCACCTCGCCGTTCGCTTTCACCGGCAACAAGTTCGAGTTCAGGGCAGTAGGGTCATCGCAGAACATCTCGACTCCGATAGCCGTGATTAACACGATTATTGCCGAGAGCCTGGATTATGTGGCGGACAAGATCCGCTCTGCCAAGGGTTCTGATTTCGGCGCGAAGGTGCTCGGAGTGGTCGCGCAGATCTTCAAAGAGACCCGCGCCATTCGCTTCGAAGGCAATAACTACGCCGAGGAATGGGTCAAGGAGGCGAAGAAACGGGGTTTGCCGAACGTTGCGGCGACGTATAAGGCCTTAGAGGCATGGGTTGAGCCGAAGGCCGTCGCCCTCTTTGAGAAATACAAGGTGTTGACCAAGGAAGAACTGGTTGCCCGTCAGCACATCTTTCTGCATACCTACAACCTAACGCTTGAGATGGAGGCCAGTACGCTGTACGAGTTGGTCAACGCGAGCGTCGTTCCTTCAGGATGCGAATACGAGCAGATGCTTGCCGAGATTCTCACCAAGCTCAGCGTTCTCAAGAAGACGGCCCAGTTAAAGATCGATGCCGCCGTTCTGGACGACCAGAAAGCGCATCTCGCAGACATTGCGGCGAAGATCTATTATGTGCGCCGCAATACGCAGGAGATGAAAGAGCTGCTCAAGAAAGCGCAGTCCTTGAGCAACGAGAAGAAGGCAGAGCTTTATTATCTGAAACTCAAACCTCTCATGGACCATGTCCGCAGGCACGTGGATGATCTGGAGCAGGTGGTTTCGGATGAGCACTGGGACCTGCCGAAGTATCGCGAGATGCTGTTCGTGAAGTAGTCATACGAGGGACAGACCCCATTTTCGTCCGATCGGAAATGGGGTCTGCCCTTTTCTATCCTCAGTTTGCGTTACCAAAATCGCTTTCTGTTTACTTGTATATATAACAGCAGCTGACCATAATTTAAGCACGACGGCGTGCTTCAATAGGCAGATTCGCACAAAAGAACAGAGGTGTTCTTTGCGCATTCAGCGTAGAGGACACTTTTTTTTGGGCCGATGAGCCCTGATTTCACCTTACTCCATGCTTAATCTCACCGTTCCCTACAATGAAGAGAAAATAAAGGATATCCTCACCGTGTTACTGCATCAGAGGCCAGCGACAACGATTACCATTATCCGCGACGACCGGAAGATCAACATCGTGGAACGGGACGCGGACAGGGACCAGGTGTCTCTGGAAGAACAGGTCGTGTCTTTTGAGCAGTCCTTGTATAATTCCCGGAAAGGTGTACTATATAAATCCATTCTGGACGCTGTGGAGCGGCCGTTACTCGAGGATATACTCAGGCGCACGCAGGGGAATCAGCTGAAGGCCGCGCGGATTCTCGGTTTGAACAGAAATACCATTCGGGCCAAGATCAAGAAATTAGGAATTGATGCGAAGTCGTATAAAGAGGATTAGAAGGCTGCCGAGTCGCCACGTCACCGAGTCATTGGTGCCCCGGTGTCATGGTGTCTCGGTGACTCACTGAGCAATGCAAACCAGAGAAATTTTCCAGAAGAAGGGTTTGTACGATCCGCGGTTTGAGCACGATGCCTGCGGCGTGGGATTCGTGTGCGATATACGGGGCAGGGCATCGCATGAGATCGTCCGTCAGGGGATAACGGTTCTGGAACGGCTCTCTCATCGCGGAGCAACCGGCGCAGACCCGAAAACCGGCGACGGCGCGGGTATACTCATCCAGATTCCGCATGCCTTTCTCGCTGAGGTGACGTCCGGGGCTTCCTTTACCCTGCCTGCCGCCGGCAGCTACGGGACAGGGCTCGTCTTTCTGCCGGTGAAAAAAAGCGAGCGCGCATACTGCAAGCGCATTTTTGCATCCATACTTGAACAGGAAGGTTTGAAACTTCTGGGGTGGCGCGAGGTACCCGTGGATAATTCCGGGATCGGCGTGACCGCCCGCGCGACGCAGCCCGTGATCGAGCAGATATTCGTCATGCCGCAGGCGCCGCATGCAGGCGCGCGTATCAAAGGACTCGATCTGGAGCGCGCGCTCTACGTTGTCAGAAAGCTCGTCGAGAATACCGTGCGGCAAAGCGCAGTATCCCAGAAGAACTCATTTTACATCACGAATCTTTCATCGCGGACGCTCCTGTACAAGGGGTTGCTCATGCCGCAGCAGCTCGAGCAATTTTTTCCCGATCTTGAGGATGAGCGTTGTTCCAGCGGCCTCTGCCTTGTCCATTCCCGGTATTCCACGAACACCTTTCCCACCTGGGATCTCTCGCAGCCGTTCAGGTTTCTTGCCCACAACGGCGAGATCAATACCCTGCGCGGCAACATCAACTGGATGAAGGCGCGCGAGGGATTGCTCAAAAGCGTTTCCTTCGGGCCGAAACTCAAGAAACTCTATCCGATCATCGTGCCGCAGGGAAGCGATTCGGCGATGCTCGACAATGTGTTTGAGCTGCTCTGTCTTTCCGGCAGGAGTCTGCCGCATGCCATATCCATGCTCATCCCAGCGGCGTGGGAGCGGAATCAGCACGCGTCGGCCGCGGTGCGCGATTTTTACCGGTATCACGCCTGTCTCATGGAGCCGTGGGACGGACCTGCGGCGGTTGCCTTTACCGACGGAACGAATATCGGCGCCGTGCTTGACAGGAACGGCCTGCGTCCGGCGCGTTACGTGGTTACGACCGCGGGCCGCGTGGTCATGGCGTCGGAAGTCGGGGTCCTGGACATCGATCCGGGGGAGATCGTCTCTTCGGGAAGGCTTGAGCCGGGCAAGTTATTCTACATCGATACGCGAGCGGGAAGAATCGTGGGAGACGCTGAGATCAAGGAGTCCATGGCGCGGCAGCGTCCGTACGGCGAGTGGCTGCGCAAAAACATGATTTTTCTCAAGGATATGCCCGGTGCCGCAAACGGCGCGCGCGGGCGCGGCGACGTATCTCGAAGCCTCAAGGCGTTCGGCTACACGCGGGAGGATATGAAGACCACGATTGAGCCCATGGTCAAAGACGCGCAGGAGCCAGTCGGCTCGATGGGTAATCACATGCCGCATGCGGTATTATCGGCAAAGCCTCAGCTGCTCTACACTTATTTTAAACAGCTTTTTGCGCAGGTCACCAACCCTGCGGTCGATCCGATCAGGGAAGAGCTGGTGATGACGCTGAATACGTACGCGGGACCAGAACGTAACACCCTCGAGGAAGGCCCGGATCACTGCAGACGCATCGTGATCGAACACCCGATACTTGTGAATGCCGATCTGGAAAAGCTGCGGTCGTACAGGAAAGGCGACTTTAGGGCCCGGACGATCTCCTTGCTGTTCGATCCGTCGTCGCAGTCGGGGCTCAAGCAGGCGCTCGGCAGGATCACACGGGAGGCGGTTGAGGCGATACGCCGGGGGTATGGTTTCATCGTCCTGAGCGACCGCGGCGTGGACCCGTCCCATGCGGGGATTCCGGCGCTCCTGGCGACCTCCTGCGTGCACCATGCGCTGGTGAGGAAATCTCTGCGCACACAGATAGGGATACTTGTTGAAAGCGGCGAACCCCGCGAGGTGCATCATTTCGCGCTTCTCTTCGGCTACGGCGCGGACGCGATCAATCCCTACCTTGCGTTCGACGCCATCGATCATCTCATTGCACAAGGAGATATAGCATATAAGCACGACGAGGCCGTGTACCGCTATTCAAAGGCCGTCGAGAAAGGTATTCTCAAAGTGCTCTCGAAGATGGGCATTTCGACGCTGCAGAGTTACCGCGGCGCGCAGATTTTCGAGGCATTGGGATTAGCGCCGTCGGTCATCGACGATTATTTCCCCGGTACGGTGTCGCGCATCGGCGGGATCGACCTGGCAACGATCGCCGGTGAGACTGTTCGGCGCCATCATGAGGCATTCTTCTCCCGGGAAACGGGGGACCACGTTCATCTGCAAACCGGCGGGATGCGCCAGTGGTTCAAAGACGGAGAATACCAGCTCTGGAACCCGGAGACTATCGCTGCCCTGCAGGACTCGACGCGCTCCAACGACCCGAAGAGGTATGAAGATTTTGCCCGGATCATCAACAACCAGGCGGGTCACCCCGTTACCCTGCGCAGTCTGTTTCGTTTTAAAAAATGCGCTCCCGTGCCGTTGTCGGAGGTCGAGCCTGCGGAATCAATTACTTCGCGTTTTGCAACCGGCGCCATGAGTTTCGGTTCTATCAGCAGGAACGCCCATGAGAGTATCGCGATTGCGATGAACAGGATTAAGGGAAGGTCGAACACTGGCGAAGGAGGAGAGGATCCCGCGCGGTTTTCTCCGCTGCCTGACGGTGATTCAGCGCGAAGCTCGATCAAGCAGGTGGCCTCGGGCAGGTTCGGCGTTACGACAAACTATCTCGTGAACGCCGATGAGCTTCAGATCAAGATCGCGCAAGGCGCCAAGCCCGGCGAAGGCGGTCAGTTACCCGGGCACAAGGTGAGCGCCATTATCGCGCGCACACGATATACCACGCCGGGTGTCACGCTGATATCGCCGCCGCCGCACCACGACATCTACTCGATCGA
>CAZDUF010000090.1:0-6081 GCA_964508555.1 uncultured Planctomycetales bacterium | reverse complement strand
GAAATAATTCTGGAAGGTGATGGTGGCGAGCGTCTGGTTCTCGCGCTCGATCTTTAATCCTTCCTTGGATTCGACCGCCTGGTGCAGGCCGTCGGACCAGCGTCTGCCCGGCATCAGGCGGCCGGTGAATTCGTCGACGATGATCACCTGCTTGTCCTTGACCACGTAATCCACGTCGCGGTGATAAAATTCCTTGGCAAGCACGGCCTGGATGGTGTGATGCCGGTACTCGATGGAATCGACCGTGTGCAAGCTCTCCACGCCCCAGAGCGACGCCGCTTTCACCTCTCCCCGCTCGCTGAACGAAACGGTCTTTAAATTTTCATTGGCCAGATAATCAACGCCCGCGGCCAGATCGATCTCCTTGTGCTTGGCCTCGATTTCGTCAGAGTTCGTAATGCGTTTCCCGGTCAGCTGGTCGGCAATGCGCTTGGCGGTGTAATACTTATCGGTTGATTCCTCGGCCGGGCCGGAGATGATCAGCGGCGTGCGCGCCTCATCGATGAGTATCGAATCGACCTCGTCCACCACCGCGTAAAAGAACGGCCGCTGCACCAGGTCTTCGGTGGAATATTTCATGATGTCGCGCAGGTAATCGAAACCGATCTCATTGTTCGTGCCGTAGGTGATGTCACAGGCGTAGGCGGCCTTGCGCTGTTCGTCGGACATCTCGTGCTGGATCACGCCCACGGACATGCCCAGAAATTCATAAATCGCGCCCATCCACTCGCGGTCGCGCCGGGCCAGGTAATCGTTCACCGTCACCACGTGCACGCCCCTGCCCAAGAGGGCATTCAGGTACACGGGAAGCGTCGCGACGAGCGTTTTCCCCTCGCCCGTGGCCATCTCCGCGATCTTGCCTTCGTGGAGCACGATGCCGCCGGCAAGCTGCACGTCAAAATGCCGCAGGCCGGTCGTGCGTTTCGATGCCTCACGCACCAGGGCAAAGGCATGGGGCAAGACAGGCTCGAACACCTTGTTGCGCGCGATCTTGATGCGCTCGCGTATCTTCTCCTTTTCTTCGGGAATCGCTGCCGCATCCATCTCTTCGCGCAGTTCGCGGATGCGCTCCTCATGGGATTCGTTATTCTTCCGCACTTCCTGCCGCAGGGAGTCGCTTTTCTGCCGCAGCTGGTCGTCGCTCAACGCGGCGATCTCCGGCTCGAGCTTGTTGATCTCGGATACCAGGCGGCAGACCTCAACCATCTTGTCCATGGACGGCGACGGCATCTCCGCGTGCAGCGTCATATGCACGTTGTCGTACCGCGCCTTGATCTTAGCCTGTTTCTGATTGAGCAGTGTCGTGCGTATGAATTTCAGCATGACGTCACTTTTTACTTTTCAAGAATGCCTCAATAAACGGGTCGATGCCGCCGTCGAGAACCTTGCCGGTGTCGCCGGTCTCATGGCCGGTGCGGTGATCCTTGACCAGATTATACGGGTGCAGGACATACGAGCGAATCTGACTGCCCCACTCGATCTTCTTTTTTTCGCCCCCGTACTGTTTGGCAAGTTCTTCTTCTTTCTTTTGCTGCTCCAGCTCGAACAGGCGCGCCTTGAGAATCTTCATCGCGGTCTGTTTGTTCTGGTGCTGCGAGCGCTCGTTCTGGCACTGCGCCACGATGCCTGACGGCAAATGGGTTATGCGCACCGCGGAATCCGTGGTGTTCACGCTCTGACCGCCCGCCCCTTTTGAGCGGTACACGTCGATACGCAGGTCTTTCTCTTCCACCGCGATATCGATGTCCTCTTCGATCTCCGGCGCCACGTCCACCGACGCGAACGACGTGTGCCTGCGCTTATTGGCGTCAAACGGCGAGATGCGCACCAGCCGGTGCACGCCGCGCTCAGCGCGCAGATATCCGTAGGCGTATTCTCCGTCGATATACAGCGTGATATTCTTGATCCCCGCGTCCTCGCCGTAAAGAATATCCGTTGTCGTGACGCGGTACCCGCGTGTCTCGGCCCAGCGCTGGTACATGCGCGCGAGCATCGACACCCAGTCGCATGACTCCGTGCCGCCGGCTCCGGCGTTAATGCTCAGATACGCGCTATGCGCGTCGAACCTGCCGGAAAGAAACGTGCGCAGCTCAAGCTGCGCCATATCCTGGCTCACCGCCGACAGATTCCGCTCAAGGTCAGCGGTAAAGGCCGGGTCGTCCCGGGCCAGGAGCGCCAGCTCCCCCAGATCCTTGATCTTCGCGGCAAGGCTCTCCCAGGACTCGATGACGGATTTTATGTCTTTGAGCTGCCTGACGGTCTTGGACGATCGCTCGACGTCGTCCCAGAAACCGGGCGAGGCCATCTGGATGGATAGATCTTCTGCCTGTTGCCTGCGGCTGTCGATGTCAAAGATACCTCCGCAGGTAAGCGCACTGTTCTTCGAGGGAGGAAAGCCGGCTGCGTATCGTTTCGTTCATAGCGTGGATATTCCTTTATACATTATACTTTCTTGATTCCGCGCAGCGCCAGGATGAATTCGTCGCGGTTATCCGCGAACTTGAGCGCTTCTTCCTCGGAAATCAGATCGGCCTTGAATAATTTGACCAGGGACTGGTTAAACGACTGCATGCCGAACACCTCACCGTCTTCGATGAACTGCTGTATCTCCCAGAGTTTGCCCTCGCGTATCAGGCGGCTGATCGTCGGAGTCAACAGCATGACTTCGTACGCCGGCACCCTGCCCTTGCCGTCCTTGCGGGGAACCAGACGCAGGGAGATGACGCCTTTTACGAGCGACGAGAGCTGGTACCGCACTTCCTGATGCTGGTGCGGCGGGAAGAAATTGATGATGCGCTCAACGCTCTGGCTGGCGTTGACCGTGTGCAGCGTGCTCATCACCAAGACTCCGGTTTCCGCCGCGGTGACCACGGCGGACATGGTCTTGTAATCCATGATGTTGGATATGAAGATCACGTCCGGGCTCTGCAGGGTGAAGGCCCTGAGCGCCACGGAATACGAAGACACATCCAGCCCCAGCTCGCGCTGGTTAATAATGGAGTTTTTGTCCTTGAAGGTGAACTCGATCGGCTCCTCGACGGTCAGGATGTGCTTGTTGAAATTCGTGTTGATGAACTCGATCATGCTCGCGATGGTGGTCGACTTGCCGCTTCCGGCGGCTCCGGTCAGGAGCACGAGACCTTTACGCTCGGCGCAGAGTTTTTTGAGCACGTCGCCGGGAAGGCTTAAATCTTCGAAGGAACTCGTATATGACCTGATGCTGCGGATGACCATGGCAGGCCAGTTGCGCTGCATGAACACGCTGACGCGGAAGCGCTGCCCGATATCCGGCACGTACAGGCCGAAGTCCACGTCGAGATTCTTCTGGAAAAAATCGCGCAGTTCGTTGGAGGTGAGCTCTTTGACCGAGGAGTTGACTTCATCGAGCGTGATGATCTGGTCGTCGACGGTCATCACCTGCCCGTCGATGCGCATACGCACGTTGGAACCGGCACGGTAGAACATATCTGAGGCGCCCTTGTCCACCATCATCTTCAGATACTTCTTGATTTCCATGCGGATCTCCTTTAGAGGCAGTGGTTAGTGACGAGGGGCGAGTGGTTCGTGAAACCTTCTCTCAAGACTCACCGCTCCCCACTGATTGTAGAGCATTATAACATATTTTTGCGGATTTGCCTCTCCAAATCCAACAGTTCCTGTTTGCGCTTCATGCCTCCCCTGCCCGAATACCCCACCATTTTCCCGCCGCTACCCACGACGCGGTGGCACGGTATGAGCACGGGATAGGGATTGCGTTTCATCAATTGGCCTACGGCGCGGGCGGCATGCGGCCTGCCGGCCTTTTTCGCGACCCAGGCGTAGGTGCGTGTATCGCCCAGGGGTATCTTGAGCACGACATTATAGACTCTGCGCGCAAATGGAGTGACCATTTGTCAGTTTGGGGACTGTCACCAACGTCCCTGCAATTCTGTTTGCGAGTTTGCGGGTTAACGGGTTTGCGGGTTAAACCCGCGAACACGCAAACCCGCAAACATTATTTCCCAAGCATTCTTTTTCTTCTCAGTACATGATGATACGCCACCGCGAACCGGTGCGCTTCGTCGCGCACTCTGCGGATCAAATTCAGTGCCGGGGTATCGCGGCGGCAGACGATCGGCTGATCAACGCCTTTGACATACACGTGCTCGAATTCCTTGGCAATCGATGCAACCGGCACATCCACGCCCAAGCGCGATAACTCCCTGAGCGCGGTTTCCAGATGCCCCCTGCCGCCGTCGATAAGAATCAAATCCGGAAGCCGCATACGCGCGGCTTTCAACCGCGCGTATCTGCGCCTGACCGCCTCTGCCATCATCGCGTAATCGTCGGGCCCCCGCACGGTCTTTATGCGAAACCTGCGGTACTCGTTCTTATCCGGCTCTCCCATGAAAAAACTCACCATGGACGCGGTTGCCTGCCTGCCTCCGATATTTGAGACGTCAAACGCCTCGATACGCAGCGGCTGCCGGGGGAGGCCGAGCAGATTCTTGAGGTCATCGAGCTGGTCGGTGCCGCGCGCGTCGATACGCGCCCGCTCGAAAACCGAGAGCGCGCTCACTTGGTCGCGCAGCTTCCCCGCTTCTTCGTACCGCTGGCAAGCGCTTGCCTGTTTCATGCGTTTCAGAAGCAGCTTGACCACGGCGTCGGTCTTACCCTCAAGGAGCAGCGCGATATTCTCCAGCGTGCGCGCGTACGCTGCCCGTGAAATCCTGCCTATGCACGGCCCCGGAGACAATCCCAGCCGGTAATACAGGCACGCTTCCTGCGGCATGCGGCTGCAGGTGCGGTAGGGAAAGAACCTGCGGATAGTCTTCAATGCGTCGCGCAGGAGCCGGGCGCTGGTGTACGGACCGAAATACCTGGCGCCGTCATGCTCCCTCCTGCGCGTGATGCACACGCACGGATACGGCTCGTTGGTCATTTTGACCAGGGGAAAGCTTTTATCGTCCCTGAGCGATACGTTATACTTAGGCTTGAGGGTGCGGATAAGACCGGCTTCCACGAGCAGGGCGATGCTTTCGCTGGCGCAGAGCCTGAGTTCAACGGTAACCGCGCTGCGCATAAGCACGCCGGTCTTTGCGTCCCGCGGAGCGAGGTAATTGTTCAGCCTCCTGCGCAGCGATTTCGCCTTGCCCACGTAGAGCACTGCGCCGCGGCTATCCTTCATGATGTAGACGCCGGGACGCTCAGGCGCGGCGAGTATTGCCTGCCGCACTCCCGAAGCAATCATCGCTTCCTCCGCGCCAGACGCGCTGCTTCTTTGAGTTCCGGCAGATTGAGCGCAAAACACAGCGCCAGATATACAGCGGAACCGGCAAGCATAACCGCCGCAAGGAGCGCCCAGCGGTACACCTGATGTCCGCTCTCCGGCCAGAAACGGACAAGAAACAAGAAAACCCCCACCATACCGAGACCCGCGAGCGCGACGCGCGCAAGCGAGGAGGCGATCTGCCTGCCTTGACAACCGCCGATGCGCCGGCGCAGAACCCCGAAGAGCAGGGCAAACGAAATCATTCCCGAGACAGACGTCGCCAAGGCGATACCTGAGACTTTGAGCGGAAACATGAACAGGGTATTAAACGTGATATTTGATATCAAGCCGACAGCGGCTATCTTCGCGGGAGTCCGGGTGTCTTTGAGCGCGAAAAAACAGGACTGTAGGATGCGGTTGGCTCCGTACAGGGGAAGCCCGACCGCGTACATGCTTAAGGTAAAGGCGGTCACCCGCGCGGATTCGGCATCGAACCTGCCGCCGGAGAAAAGCGCGGTGACGATCGGCAGGGACAGCGCCATGAAGCAGACCGCTGCCGGCACCAGAAGGAAAAAGGTAAGCCGCATCGCCCAGGAGAACGTATCGCGCAGCCTGCTTGAGTCGTCGTCGAGCGCCTGTTCGGAAAACGTGGGCAGGATCGCCTGCGACAGCGCCGTGCTCATGATCCCCAGAGGAAAAAAAATCAGGCGGTAGGCGAAATACAGCACTGCCACGCCTCCCTGCCCCACGATCCAGGCAAACGACCCGAAGATGGTATCGATGAAATTGTTGAGCTGATAGAGCGAGGAACTGACGATGCGCGGCCCCAT
>CAZDUF010000089.1:0-6127 GCA_964508555.1 uncultured Planctomycetales bacterium | reverse complement strand
AGGGCAGGCCCTGCCGGCCCGCGCATCAATTTACACAAGATTCAGTATACTACCGGTGTTTACGAAACAGTTGACAGCAGCGAACTCTTCGGATATAATCAATCTCGTGATTGCTCCAAACAATGGCGTTTGGGTGTCCTATTCCGGAGGCATCCCCAAACGCTTTTTTATTGGTGAAGGTCTATGCATTCTCACTCCAGCCGTCAGACAAAATTTATATTCGTGACCGGCGGCGTCATCTCTTCGCTGGGCAAAGGTATTGCCTCCGCTTCCATCGGTAAAATTCTCGAATCACGCGGCCTCAAAGTCACCCTGATGAAGTTCGATCCGTATCTGAACGTCGATCCGGGTACGATGAATCCCTATCAGCACGGCGAGGTGTACGTCACCGAAGACGGCGCGGAAACCGATCTGGATCTGGGTCACTACGAGCGTTTCATCACGGCCCAGATGACAAAATTCAACAATGTCACGACGGGACAGGTGTATTTTTCCGTGATCAACCGCGAACGCAAAGGAGATTATCTCGGCAAGACCATTCAGGTCATCCCGCATATTACCGACGAGATCAAGGAGCGCGTCAGGAAGGTCGCGGAGGTGTCCGAGGCCCAGGTTGTCATCGTCGAGATCGGCGGGACGGTCGGCGACATCGAGAGCCTTCCTTTTCTCGAGGCCGCGCGCCAGTTCGAGCCCGACGCCGGCAGTTCGAACGTCATGTATATCCACCTGACGCTCGTTCCCTACCTGCGCGCCGCGGATGAAATCAAGACCAAGCCCACGCAGCATTCCGTGGGGACGCTGCGCGAGATCGGCATCCAGCCGGATGTGCTCGTCTGCCGCACCGAAAAAACTCTCTCCGACGACATCAAGGAAAAGATTTCGCTTTTCTGCAACGTGCGCAAGGAAGCGGTCATCGAGGCTCCGGACGTGGAGACTATTTATCAGCTGCCGCTGGTGTTCAAGAATCAGATTCTCGACGAGATTATCTTGAGCCATTTCGGCCTGATCTGTAAATCATCCGAGCTTAAAGTGTGGGAAGAGGAAGTGGTGAAAAGGATGCTTAAACCCCACGCCAAAACGCGCATCGCTTTCGTCGGCAAATATATCGGCCTGCAGGATGCCTACAAATCAGTGTACGAGGCACTGCGCCACGCCGGGATTTGTAACGATTGCAGGGTAGAGATCGACAAGGTCGATTGCCAGGAACTGGAGCGCTCAGGCGTGGACAAGGCGCTCAGGCACGCAGACGGCATTCTCGTGCCAGGAGGTTTCGGGTACCGCGGCATCGAGGGAAAGATTAATGCTATCGAGTATGCCCGCACGCACGGCATCCCGTTTCTGGGGTTGTGTCTGGGTATGCAGTGCGCGGTGATTGAATTCGCGCGTCACGTCCTAATCATGAAGGACGCGAATTCGACGGAATTCGATCCGAAGACAGCGCATCCGGTTATCAGCCTCCTGGAGGAACAGCGGTCGGTCAAAAACATGGGGGGGACGATGCGCCTCGGCTCGTATCCCTGCAAGCTCAAGCCCAAGACCCTGGCGCACAAGGCGTATCGTAAAGAGCTCGTCCACGAACGGCACCGCCACCGTTACGAGTTCAATAACAAATACCGCAAACAGTTCGAAGGCAAGGGCATGGTATTCTCAGGCATCTATCCCGCGAAGAATCTCGTCGAGATCATCGAGCTCAAGAACCATCCGTTCTTCCTCGCCGTGCAGTCGCATCCCGAATTCAAGTCCCGTCCCGATTCCTGCCATCCGCTGTTCAGAGACTTCATCGCCAGCACGCTCCGCCGTCCCGGCCGTACGTAATAATGTTGTTTTTGCATTCTCCGGCGGCTGCGCTCGCGCAGCAACCCATGCTCGCGATAGTATCGGAAAGACCATGCGCGGTGCGCCCTTCTGGGCAGCACGCGGCCAAATCGGAATGGCCGGTGCGAACCTCTGTTCGGCAAATTCTGTTTACAAGCGGGGATGTTTCCGTTATAATAAACAAAATTCAGGAGCGATAGTTTCATGGCAGGAAAGACCGGTTTTGATAACGAAACATACCTTCGCGAGCAGACTGCCGCGATCCTTGAACGCGTCAAGAAGTTTGACAATAAATTGTATTTGGAGTTCGGCGGTAAGCTGTGTTTCGATTATCATGCCGCGCGCGTCCTTCCCGGTTACGATCCCAACGTCAAAATCAGATTGCTTCAGTCCCTGAAGGATTCCGTCGACATCGTGCTGGGTATCTATGCAGGCGATATCGAACGGGGGAGAGTGCGCGGCGATTTCGGTATTACCTATGACGCCGCGACCTTGAAGCTTATTGACGACCTGCGGGCCTGGGGGCTGGATGTCGCCGGCGTCGTTATTACGCGGTTTACCAACCAGTCGGCAGCGGTCGTCTTCAAGAATAAGCTCGAACGCCGGGGCGTGCGGATCTATCTGCACTATCCTATTGACGGATACCCGACGGATATCGACGCGATCGTCAGCGACGTGGGATTCGGCAGAAACGATTACGTGCAAACGAAGAAGCCTATTGTTGTCGTCACGGCTCCCGGTCCCAACAGCGGAAAGTTGTCGATCTGCCTTTCCCAACTGTACCATGAACACCACAGGGGCGTCGATGCTGGGTACGCGAAGTTTGAGACGTTCCCGATCTGGAATCTGCCGCTTAAACATCCGGTGAACGTGGCCTATGAGGCGGCGACGGCCGATATTCTTGATTTTAACCTGGTCGATCCGTACCACTTAAGTACATATAATCAGATTGCGATCAATTACAACAGGGATGTCGAGAGTTTTCCGATCCTGAAGCTGATCCTGGGAAAGATATCCGGCAAGACCGGCGGTCCGCCCCAGTATCAGTCCCCCACCGACATGGGCGTTAACCGGGCGGGATTCGGTATTGTTGACGACGGTGCCGTGCAGGAAGCGGCGAAGCAGGAGTTGATCCGCCGATATTTTCGGTACAACGCGGAATACCTCACAGGAATCGAGCGGAGGGAGACCGTCGATCGTGTCGTGGCACTTATGGAGGAGATGGCAGTGAAGGTGACCGACCGCCCTGTCGTCGAGGAGGCGCGCGCTGCCGCCGATGCCGGGGAGAAATGCGGGAAAGGGCACGCCGGAATATTCTGCGGCGCCGCGCTCGAGTTGCCTGACGGTAGTATGGTGCACGGGAAAAATTCGCGGTTGCTGCACGCTGCTTCGAGCGCGGTGCTCAATGCCGCCAAAAGGTGCGCCGGGATTCCCGACGAAATATTGTTGTTATCCCCGAACGTGATCAGTCAGATCGCGATGCTTAAACAGGGTATTCTGAACGAAGATTCGGAAAGTCTTGATCTCGAGGAAACATTGATTGCCCTCTCCATAAGCGCGGCGACGAACCACACGGCGCAGCTCGCGATGGAAGCGCTCAAGAAATTGCGCACCTGCGAAATGCATATGACGCATATCCCGACTCCGGGAGATGATGTTGGTCTCAAGCGGCTTGGCGTGAATGTCACGACAGACGGTAAATTCTCTTCGCGAAACTTATTTATAGGCGCATGATATGAAAGCACTTTTAGTCTTGTCAGACGGAACCGTGTTCGAAGGCCTCTCCTTCGGCGCAGAAGGGGAGAGCTGCGGGGAAGTTGTCTTCAACACGAGCATGGCAGGGTATCAGGAGATTCTGACCGATCCCTCCTACAAGGGGCAGATTGTCACCATGACCTATCCCCTGATCGGCAATTACGGCGTCAATCCCGACGACGCGGAGTCCATCCGGCCGTTCGTCGAGGGATTCGCGGTGCGCGAGTATTCTAAACTGGCGAGCAACTGGCGCGGCGAAGAGTCTCTCGGCCGCTACCTGATGAAGAACGGGATTATCGGGATCGAGGGTATCGACACGCGGTATCTGACCCTGCATATCAGGGAGAAAGGCGCGATGCAGGCGGTCCTGTCGACGAAGGATATGGACCCGAAGAGCTTGCTGCGCAAGGCGCGTTCAGCGCCGAGCATGGAGGGTCAGGATCTGGTAAAGCATGTTTCCGGCCTGGCCGCGCAACACTGGAAACCTGCGGCGAAGCATACAGGCGGCAGGGGATTGAAGGTTACGGTCATCGATTGCGGCGCGAAATTCAATATCATGCGTCAGCTCACGCAGCGGGGTTGTCAGGTCAGCGTCGTTGGGGCAACAACGCCTGCCGCCGACATCCTCAAGGCGCGCCCTGACGGTGTGCTCCTGTCCAACGGACCGGGAGATCCGGCTGCGGTGACGTACGTCGTGGAGACGACACGGGCTCTGATCGGGAAGGTGCCGATTTTCGGCATCTGCCTGGGACACCAGATGATCGGCCTTGCGCTCGGCGGTACGACCTACAAACTGAAATTCGGTCATCACGGCGGCAACCAGCCGGTGAAAGACGTGCGCACGGGGCGCGTCGCCATCACCGTGCAGAACCACGGATTCTGCGTGGATATCCATTCGCTGCCCAAGAAAGATATTGAGATTACGCACGTCAACCTGAACGACAATACGCTCGAGGGGATACGGCACAAGAGACTGCCGCTCTTCTCCGTCCAGTTCCATCCGGAAGCGTCGCCGGGTCCGCATGATGCGCAGTATTTGTTTGATGATTTCGTGAAGATGATGAAAAGTAGAAAATACTATGCCCAAGCGCACTGACATAAAGAAAATCCTCATTATCGGCTCCGGTCCCATCATCATCAGCCAGGCGTGCGAATTCGATTACTCGGGCACGCAGGCCTGCAAAGTGCTGATGCAGGAAGGCTATGAGGTGATCCTGGTCAACTCAAATCCCGCCACGATTATGACCGACCCGCAGCTTGCCACGCGTACCTATATCGAACCGATCAATGCGCTGATGATCGGGAAGATCATCGCGCTCGAACGGCCGGACGCGCTCTTACCGACGCTCGGCGGACAGACTGCGTTGAACACCGCGGTCGAGCTTGCGGAAAAAGGCGTTCTGAAGAAATATAAGGTTGAGACGATCGGCGCCGATATCAAGGCGATCAAGAAGGGTGAAGATCGTCAGCTTTTCAAGGCCGCCATGCGTAAGATCGGGCTTGACCTTCCTCAGAGCGGTTTGGCGCATACGCTCGAGGAGGCCGAAGCCGTTGCGGACAGGATCGGATTTCCCCTCATTATCCGGCCGAGTTTCACGCTCGGCGGCACCGGCGGCAGCGTCGCGTATAACCGCGAAGAGTTTTCCGCACTCGCAAAACGGGGATTGGAATCGAGCATGGTGAGCGAGGTCTTGATTGAGGAATCGGTCGCGGGATGGAAAGAGTATGAGCTCGAGGTCATGCGCGACACCAAGGATAATGTGGTCATCATCTGCTCGATAGAAAATTTCGATCCCATGGGCGTGCACACCGGCGACTCTATTACCGTTGCGCCGGCGCAGACCTTGACTGACCGCGAATATCAGCATATGCGCGACGCGGCTATTCGCTGTATCAGGGAGATCGGCGTCGCCACCGGAGGTTCGAACATTCAGTTCGCGGTGAATCCCGCCAACGGCAGGATGGTGGTTATCGAAATGAATCCGCGCGTGTCGCGCAGTTCGGCGCTCGCGTCGAAGGCAACGGGTTTCCCCATCGCGAAGATCGCCGCGAAACTCGCCGTCGGCTACACGCTCGACGAGATACCGAACGACATTACCCAAGAGACCCCGGCCTGTTTTGAGCCTTCCATCGATTATTGCGTGGTCAAGATTCCGCGTTTTACCTTTGAGAAATTCCCGTCGGCCGATCCGGCGCTGACCGTTTCGATGAAGTCGGTGGGTGAAGCGATGTCCATCGGCAGGACGTTCAAGGAGGCGTTGCAGAAGGGTTTGCGTTCTCTTGAGATCAAGATGAACGGTCTTGAGAGCGTCCTTTTCAAGGGAAGGGAGACCGCGGCAAAGACCGCGTGCACTCCCGAGGAGAAAGACACCATCGAGCAGCGCCTGCGCGCGCCGAATGCCGAGCGGATTTTTTATATCGGAGACGCGTTCAGGGCTGGTATGACGGTTGAGGAGATCCGTTCCCTGACCGGCATCGATCCCTGGTTCCTGCACAATATGGCTGAAATCATTTCCATGGAAGAACGGCTTGCGGCAGCGCCCGGCAAAGGACTGGC
>CAZDUF010000088.1:0-6181 GCA_964508555.1 uncultured Planctomycetales bacterium | reverse complement strand
AATGTTCCCGTTCTTCATGTTGCGCATCTTAGCCCGCACGAACGCCGCTCCCTTGCCCGGCTTGACGTGTTCGGTGTCGATGACCATGTACACCACGTTATCCACCAGTACCGTCACTCCGGCCTTGATCTCATTTATCGATAGCGCCACTTAACACCTCACCTTTTTTGCCGGTTACCAGAACCATATCCTCGATGCGTATACCGAACCGGTTCGGCAGGTAAATGCCCGGTTCGACCGTAACCACCATGCCCGGTTCAAACCGCGCTCCTGATTTCCCCGAAAGATACGGAAGTTCATGAGTTTCAAGCCCCACGCCGTGTCCGAGATTGTGGCCGAACGCGTCTGCGTAACCCCGCTCGGTTATAAAAGAACGCGCGGCGGCGTCTGCATCCGCGATAAGTAACCCCGGACGCACCAAGGCAATAGCCTTTTCCTGGGCCTCCCGCACGATCTCGTAGACCCTCCTGACAAGAGCACTAATTTTACCCAAAAAGAAAACCCGTGTCAAGTCACTTCGATAGCCCCGGTACACCACACCCATATCGAGCACAACCGCATCTCCCGAGCGCAATTTCCTGCGTCCGGAAATGTGATGAGGATAGGCACCATGAGGCCCGCTTGCGACAATAATTTCAAAAGAGGGACCATCCGCCCCGTTGCGACGGATGCATCTCTCGAGCTCTCCCACAGCTTCAAGTTCGGTGATCCCCGGCTTCAGGATACGCCTGGCCGCGGCATACACGCGTGCGGTGACGCCGACCGCGGCGCGGATTGCTGCGATCTCATCAGCGTCCTTGATCTGGCGCAGATGCTCGACCAGGTTGACGACCGGCACAAGATCGACGGTGCCGGCGCACTGCTCGTGCAATTTGCGGTGCTCGAGCACGCTGACGAAACGCTCCTCGAAACCCAGGCGCTTGATGCCGCGGGAAATGCAGGAGCGTTTCAATACCGCGATAAAGGGATTGGCGGCGTCGATCCTCTCGACAATAAACGAGGACGGCAATGCCGCGCGCGCTTCGTCGGTATAACGCGAGTCGGTGAAATAAACGGCCTCTGCCTTGCCGACGAGCAGAAAGGAATCCCGGCTGGGATACGAACAGAGGTAGGTTATATTGGCAGGATGACTTAAGAGAATGCCGTCGAGTTCATACTGGGCAAACTGCCCCAGTAACCGTTCGATGCGCCGGGCGCTCACACCGTGCCGTGTCATGATACATCCAGCAGGTCAATGAGCGCTTCGAGGCCGAGAGAGTAACTCTTGGGGCCGAACCCGAACACGGCACCTTTCACCACCCCGCTCACCAGGGATTTGCGCCGGAACTCTTCGCGGGCATATATATTGGAAAGATGCACTTCAACGACAGGCAGGCCGCACGCTGCGATGGCGTCGCGCAAGGCAACCGAGGTATGGGTATAGGCGGCAGGATTAATCAGAATGCCGTCAAAGGCACGCCCTGCCGAGCCGATGGCATCGACGATTTCCCCTTCGTGATTCGACTGCATGCATACGACAGCCGCGCCGCGCTTGCGCGCGCACGCCTTCAGGGTGTCGTTAATGCCTTTGAGGGTGACCTTTCCGTAGACCTCCGGCTCGCGGCGTCCCAGAAGATTCAGGTTCGGGCCGTGGATGACAAGTATCTTTCTCGCCCTCATTGCTCAGCCTCATCCACCAGCATCACCGGTATCCCGTCGCGCACGGGATACTTCCTCCCGCAGGAGCGGCAGACGATCCTGTCGTTTTTGAGTTCGACGTCTCCCCTGCAGGCAGGACAGGCCAGAATATCAAGCAGCTCTTTGTCGATCATCGCGTTTCTCCTGTTGTGTCTGAACGTACCGCAGCTTCAGTTCATAGAGCATATTGTCAAGCAGCTTCTGCTCATCCTGAGTCAGATTACCGTGAGTCTTCGTCTGAATCACACCGAGCGTATCAATGAGGAATTTCGCCTGGGTCAAATCGACCTCGGTCTTTTTGGTCGCAGGGTTGGGCACCGAGCCCAGCGCGATCGATGCCTGCAGGGCAAGCGTCGTCACGAAGAAACTGAAATCCGGCTCGGGAGGGATAAACGCCTCCTCTTTTTTCAGCGCATCTGTCTCCTTCCGCACCGCCTCTTTCCAGCTCTCGTCAACTTTTTTCTCGTGTTGTTCCATGGGCCTTTCCTTCGAGTAATCCCTCGAAAACCTTTTCAAGATATGCGCGGCCGCGTTGAATCTCGTCAGCCGTGGCCGGATAATGGACTTCGATAACCTTGAGCGTATCCCTTGTCAGGTACGACCGCAATCCGACAAAATCGAATTTCCCGGTTTGCGGCGCGCGATGGTCATGGTGCCCGAGCACGTCATGCAGGTGCACGCCGAGCAGCTCCCTGCCGCAGACTTCCAGATATTCCGTATGCCGGGAGAATCCGAGATATTCCTTAACCTGCGCATGGCCGGTATCATGCCAGTAGCCGAGATGCGAGCCGCGGAAACGGTCGAGGATCATACGCGTTTCCTCAAGCGACGGTATTTCAAAAAAATAATACCGTGTTTCGACACCCAGATACACGCCGGCAGCCCGTGCGTGCTGCTCCAGCGCCTCCAGGCTTTTCAAGCATGCGCTCAGGTGCTCCGGCGCCCGGCGCCCGCGCTCCCGCACGGCCTCGTCGCGAAGACCAACGTATTCGGCAGAACCCCCGGCATCCTGCTCCAGCAAGCGGCACATCTGGTGCGTGGGATCAGGTCCGTCGACCCTGCCGCAATGAAGCACGACTGCCCGCGCGTTCAATGCGCGGGCAGTATCGATGGTCCTGCGTGCGAAATAGACCGCCTGCTCGCGCTCGCGCTCGTCGAGAGACGCTATCGAGAGGCAATCCGGCAGCGCCTGATGCCGCGCGATGCCGTCGGGCACGGGGCAGTAATTATGCAGACTCCTGACCCTCACCCTGCCGCGCTGAGACTCTGCCGCTACCTGCGCGACCATGTCCGCCGTCAGATTAAAACTCAACTCAACGTCTTCGAAGCCCGCGCGGCGGATCTCCGTGAGCATGCGGCGGGCGTCCGTATACCGGGCTGCGTTCCACGATGTCGAAAGGCTCAAACCCGTATACGCGGACATAGCGCTTTAACGCCTGCTTTTTGCTTTCTTTCTCCTGCGTTCGCTGGGCTTCTCGTAATGCTTGCGTTCGCGGACCTCGCGCAGAATTCCCTCCTGCTCGATCTTTTTCTTAAATCGTCGTAACGCCGCTTCAAACGACTCGTCTTTCTTGACTTCGACCTCTGGCACGGTATATCATCCCCTTTCTTGGGCTGGATGGGCGTCAAACAATCCTCAGGCGCACTGCACAAGCTGAGCCTGAACAACGATGACAATGAAGCATATAATTATATCACCTTCTCTCGACCTGTCAACTTATTCGAACTCAAAGGTGATGGTAATATTGAAGCTGAGGCGGTCGTATTCTTTGAGCTCCGGAGGGAATACCGGAAAGGGCGCTGCCTCTTGTATGCTGCGGATGGCGATGGAACGCAGATATTCGCTTGGCGACGAAACCGGCGTGTTCAGCACGAGCTCCGTGAGTGAGCCCTGCGACGTTGCGACGAACAGGACCGTCACTTCCCCCTCTTCCCTGCCGGTGTAGAGTTGATAGGCCGAACGTTTGATCTTTTCTCTCAGTAACTGATAGTAGTTGACGTAGGATGGATTTTCGAGCAGCGGGCCGTTGAGAACGGGGATGGTTATCTTTTTCTTGATATTGATGATATCCGAGCTGTCCAGGGCAGGCTTATCGAAGAAACGCAGATCCGCCTTATCTTTCAGGGGCTCAAAATCGGGTTTGAACGCCTTGCCGGGATCGATTTTCTCCCTGCTCTCATCTGGCAGGAGCTCGTCCACGTCCTGACGCGAAACCGCGAGCTCCGGCCGCGGCAGAGCCACATCCGGCACACGTGCAGTCAGATAGGTAATCTCGATGGGAGTTTCCCGTTCCCGCGGCCCCGGATCTTTGAATCCGGGGCTGTACAGGAACAGCACTCCGTGAGCGAGACAGGACGCAAGAAGCGAAAGGTTGAAGAGCCGGTCGCCGGTACTCATGCGTTCAGAAATTCTTACGGAAGAAGACACACCATCACAGCCTCTTTCCTGCCGTCTTTGACTTCACAGACCACTTCCACGGGCAAGCCGGGTTTGAGGTCGTTAACCGTCAAATCTTCGTTCTCTCGCACCACGCGCGACCACTCGGTCATTGCTATGGACGCCGTGGTTTGACCGTCTGTGAGCGGTTCTTTCAGCGTAACGACAAGCGTCTGGCTGTCGATGCTGGAGACGGTTCCAAAAACTTTTTCAAACTGGGGCACTGCCGGAGCTTGAGCTTGCGCCGGCGCCGTGGTTTTCTCCTCGGAACAGGTCCCTGCGCCACACAATCCCGCTAACATGACAAACGCCGCAACGATCTTCACGTACCTCATGGTGACCTCCTTTTTTTTACAGTCACTATACTACTCAATCACAGCACGCTTGTCAAGATGCAAAGCTCCCCTGTAAGAACTGCGCACATAGGGACCGCTCGACACGCTGGTAAAGCCGCGGGAAAGCGCCTGCTCGCGCAATGCCGAGAATACATCGGGATGCACGAATTCCCTCACTCTGTAGTGAGCGCGGCTCGGGGCAAGATACTGACCAAGTGTCAGCTCGTCGACTCCGCATTCCCTGAGATCGTCCATAACCCCGCATACCTCATCACGCGTTTCCCCGAGCCCGAGCATCAACCCGCTCTTGGTGACAAGAGCCGGGTTCAACTTCTTCAGAGTCCTGAGCACGCGGCAGGACCTACGGTAATCGGAATCCGGACGCAGCGCCGGATACAACCGGGGAACTGTCTCCAGGTTATGGGCAAGTATATCCGGGAAAGACCCAGCCACTTCCTCAAGCGCCTGTTGATCGAGCCTGAAATCGGGGATAAGCAATTCAATCGTGGTGCCGGAGGCAGCCGCTCGCAGACACGCGACAACGCGGCCGAAGACGGATGCGCCTCCGTCAGACAGATCATCACGGGTGACGCTGGTTACGACCACGTGCGACAGAGCTAGCCGCTTGACAGCCTCGACCAGCCTGGCAGCTTCCTCCGCATCGGGCGGCTGCGGATTCCCCCTGCAGACCGCGCAAAAGGTGCAGTTGCGCGTACACACGTTCCCCAAGATGAGGAACGTAGCCTGTGCGCGGGAAAAACACTCGCCCCTGTTCGGACACGCCGCCTCCTGGCATACCGTGTGCAATCCTAAACCGTCCAACACGCGTTCAACCGGAGCGCAGTCCGCAAGACGAATCTTCTTGTTGAGCCACGCAGGCCTTACGCAGGTTTCCATCTCAAATCCGGTTCTCTGGCAGCCAGGGTCTCATCGAGCCGTCCAACCGGCATGGCGCGCGGCGCATCAGTCAGGGCACGGGGATCCGTGCCGGCGCAACGCGCGGCTTCGATCATCGCATCGATGAATACGTCGAGCGTTTCCCTGGACTCGGTTTCTGTCGGCTCAATCATCATCGCCTCTCTCACGATCAGGGGAAAATACACCGTCGGAGGATGGATGCCTCTCTCTATGAGGAATTTCGCAATATCAAGGGCGCGCACGCCAGCGTGCGCCTGGGAGGCACACGACAACACGAATTCATGCATGCACGGCGCGTCGGCATACGGGATCTCGTAATAGTCTTTCAGCCGCGCCTTGCAATAATTGGCGTTCAGCACGGCGTGCTCGCCTGCCTCGACCAGTCCGGATTTGCCCAGATGCAGAATATACGCGTAGGCGCGCAGCAAAATGCCGAAATTCCCGTAAAACGGCACGACGGTCCCGATGGATTTCGTGTTTCCCTGTTCCAGGGCAAAGGTAGCGTCGCTGCGCCTGGTGACGCGCGGGGAAGGGAGAAAATCCCTCAACGCCTCCGTAACGCCCACAGGTCCGGCTCCCGGACCTCCTCCTCCGTGCGGGGTGCCGAAGGTCTTATGCTGATTGACGGCGAGCATGAGGGGGAAGCGGAGGCCGTGCAGATTCAACAGATCGAACCTGGATGGATCGCGGTTATTGATCTGAAGACGCTCGCTATAGATCAGTTCGCGTCAGCAGGCCAGCAGCCAGGGCCTGCGCCGGTGATCTTGCCCCGTTTCCGCGGACACGTTGCTAAGAGACCTTTCGCGCTTCAAAC
>CAZDUF010000087.1:0-6184 GCA_964508555.1 uncultured Planctomycetales bacterium | reverse complement strand
GTCAGCGAAGCTCGCCGTTCTTTCTTCGGAAAAAGACAGCGCCGTGGCCCTGTTGCAGGAAAGGCTCGCCAACCGCGAGAAAGAGATGCGCGAAGTGACGGAGTTGCGCGCGTCTCTCTCGTCGCAGGTTAAGGGTCTTCAGTCAGAGCGCGAAGCTCTTTCCCGGGAGAATGAGGCGCTGCGCAGGGATATGCAAAAATTAGCCACAGAATTACAGTCCAAAGAGGGGCAGAGGTCGGCCTTGGAGCGGATCAGGGATGATGTGACGCACAGGATAAAAGAGTTGGAGGCGCGCTTAGCCGCTGTTGAAAAAGAAAGAAACCAGCTCCTGTCGCTCAAAGAAGGCTTAGGCTTGTCTCTTGAACAAAAGAAAGAGGAAATTCGCAGGCTGGAATCCGAGCGCGCGCAGGCAATGAAACGCGCCGAGGATGAGCAGCTCAAGGGGCGAAAGATTGAAGCGGAGAAAGCGGAGTTGATCAGACGGCTTGACACCTCTGACGAGAAAAACAGGCAGACGTTGACGCAGAAACAGGAGGCTGACAAGCACAGAGATGATCTGATGAAAGTTATACAGCAAAAGGATCGGGATATGCTCGATCTTTCGCAGGAGTTGAAAATCCGCGAAAAGGATATCCTGCTTTTGAATCAGTCCCGCCAGGACCTCGAAACGAAATTCAGGGCAGTGCAGGAAGGGATCATCAAGCTGCAGTCGGAACGGGAAAGAATAATTGCGCTGATGCAGGAGAAGGAACGGATACGCGTCGAGCAGTTCGCGGCGCTGCAGAATAAGGAGCGCACGCTTGCCGAGCTCGATGCGCAGCTCGCGAAGGCCAGGGGGGAGGCGTCTGCTGCTGCGGAGCAGGTTGCGGCGTTGAAACGGGAAACGGCCGATAAACAGGCGCAGATTCAGGTTCTGGCAGAGGCGCAGCAGAAGAGCGATCAGATGCTTCGCGAGTACGAATCGCAGATTGCCGTTTTGAAACAGAAGACGCCGGAAGAGAAGGAGAAACGGCTGCTTGCCGAGAACGAGCGCTTGACCGTCGCCGTTTCGCAGAACGAAAACATGGTGCGCGATCTTCTGAAGAAGGTGGGAGAACACCAGGAGGCGAATAAGGAGTTGCGAGAAGAGAATCTTTCGCTCTCCGCGATCAACTCGCGTATTATCAAGGAAAACAGGGCATTCCGCAAGAAGATCGATGACAATACCGATGAGTTCTCTCGCGCCGTGCTTTTAAAAAACAGGCTGCTTACCGAGAACGGAATACTGCATTACAATCTGGGGGTGTTGCATCTGGAGCGGCAGGATATTACCGAAGCGGTCAGTGAGTTCGAAAAGGCGGTTGAGCTTAACCCTAATGACGCGGCTTCGCATTACAATCTCGGCATTATTTACGCAGAATATCTGGATCATAAACAGAAGGCTATCAGCCACTTTAAGCGCTACTTAACAATCGACCCCAAGGACAAGGATGCCGACAAGGCTAAGAAATACATCATGACCTGGGAAATGTGGCAGGAGAAGAATGATGTGCCAAGATAAACAGAGAGGGAAGACCGAGGACGGAAGAGGGAAGATAGGTGCCGAGGCGGGCCATGACGGACGGATTTTATACGTCATAGTGGCGCTTGTCTGCGTGGCGGCGATGGGTTTGTGCAGACCTCTCTTCGCACAGGAGAATCAGCAGGAAGATTCGGGAGAGGCTGTAACGGCAAAGGCCGATCTTTCCGCCCCGATTACCGTGGATTTCAAGGATATGGAGGTCAATGAGGCGCTTCATTATCTCGCGAAGAAAGCGGGATTAAATATTGTCTCGACGCGGGGCGTGACCGGACGCGTGACTATGTCACTTGAGAACATTCCCATTCAGGACATTTTTGACCTTATCCTGCGGAACAACGCCCTTGCCTACGTGAAGAATGCCCAGGTGTATCAGATTATGTCGGAACAGGAATATAAGGCACTGTACGGTAAGAGTTTCTCAGATACGCGCCAGGTGAGGATACGCAGGCTTCAATATGCGGTTCCGGAGCAGGCTTTCACCATGCTCGAAGCGTTAAAGAGTGACATCGGCCGCGTGCTGGTGGATCAGGAATCAGGCAATGTGCTTCTTATGGATACTCCTCAGCAGCTTGCGCTCATGGAGAAGTCTCTCGAGCAGATCGAGCAGCAGACGGGTCTGAAGGTATTCACTCTTCAGTACGCAAAAGCCAAGGACGTCGAAGAGGTCCTCAGGTCACGGCTTGACGGAAAAAAAGCAGGGTCCGTTAAAACCGACGAGCGCAATAACGTCGTCATCGTTCAAACGTATCCGGCGCGAATGCAGGAAGTGCGGGACTTGATCGCCAAACTCGATAAGCCGACCAAGCAGGTGCTTATCGATACCAAGATCGTCAAGATTAAGCTCAGCGATCAGCTCGATACGAGTGTCGAATGGGAGGGGATTTTTTCCGCGGGGAGTGATTACGGCACGTCATATGTCGGGTCGTATCCGTTCAGCTATATGACCGCGGGAAGCACGTCGCCTGCGTTCACGACACGCGAAAATTGGTATTCCTCTCTGAACAATCAGATCGGGTCGTATCCGTTTAGCGGCACGACCTCGAGCCTTTCGGGAAGTACCAAGACAACACTGGGAGAGAATTTGCACTTTGGGATATTTGACGGCAAGAGAGATTACGATGTCCTGCTGAACTTCCTTCAGACTTTAGGAGAGACAAGAGTCCTTGCGAATCCTAAACTTATGGCGATTAATAATCAAGAGGCGAAGATACATATCGGCGAAAAACAGGCGTATGTCACGACAACCACGACCTCAGGACAGACCACGTCAACTATCGCGGAAGAGGTTTCATTCGTCGACGTCGGCATCCAACTCGCCGTGACTCCTACTATCAATGAAGACGGTTTCGTTACCATGAAGATTAAACCGGAAATCTCAAGCGTCGGGTCCACCCTGATCACGCCGACGGACAACAGGATCCCTATTATCGATACGACGCTTACCGAGACCACGGTGATGGTCAAAGACGGTATGACCCTGCTCATCGGGGGTTTGCGAAAAGAGGAGACGTCGCTTAATTCCGAGCATCTGCCGATACTCGGCGACCTGCCCCTGTTGAAATGGATATTCAGGAATCAGACCAATAAGGTCGACCGCACCGAAATCGTCGTGATGATCACCCCCCGCATCGTTGACGGCACCGAGTTTACCATCGGTGACCGGGGAGAATTCTCCGGCAACGGCGGCAAGGATTTTCACGATTATGAGCCCTTCGTCAGGGAGAAACACACGGCGCCGCAGCCTGCCGGCAGGGATGCGAAGGTAGCCGCCGGAGGCATTCAGATGAAAACATACCAGGAGTATCCGGGCATGAACGCTTCCGTACCCGAGGGCATCCTGGCAAAAGGAAAAAGGGAAGACTATGAATCTGCGCATTCTGAATAAACAGATTATTGTATTGTCCGCGGCGTTGTGTCTGGCCGGAGTGGGGGTGACCTTTGGCGTCGTGCGCATGAACGGATCACAGTCGGAAAACGAGAAGAAACTTCTTGCATTGCAGGCCGAGTATGCTACAATACAAAACAATTACACCCGCCTCGCGAACGAATCAACTCAGACACAGCACGAGAACGCCGAACTGAAGGAAAAAGTGGCAGCCGTAACGGCCGACCGCGACAATCTGCTGGCCCAGATAAAGAAAGGGCTGGCGGACAAAGCTCAGTTGGAAGAATCCCGCGCGTCGCTTGAACAGTCCAAACAGGAAATGGATTCGCTCACGCGTGAACGAGACGAAGCTGTGGAGTTGAGCAAAACCCTCCAGAAGAAAATAGCCGATTTGCAATCAGCCGGTGCCCAATCTGCCTCCGCGTATGAGCAGCTTGTCCAGGAGAAGGAGCAGGTCCTGGAAGCGCTCGAGCAACTGCGCCAGAAAAACGGCGTGACCGCCCTGCAAAAAGAAAAAGACGCCCTCGCGCGCGAAGTCTCGACTCTTGAGGCGCAGATGAAAAGCTTGCGCTCCGATGCCGACAAATGCAGGCAGAACGAGCAGGCGCTGCGCAAAGACCTCGAATCGAGCCGTGTCAAGCAGGAGAAACTCGTCTCCCGCGTTCAGGATGCCGAGCGCAAGAACAAGATTTTCGAAAAGAAGCTCCTCGACCAGCCCGCCCGTTTTTCGGAGCTTGTCCGCCAGAACAGGATTCTCGTCGCCCAGACCGCGGCCATGCATTACAACCTGGGCGTTTTTTATTCCCGCCAGCGGGAGTATTCACGCGCGCTGCATGAATTTCAGCAGGCAGTCGAGTTGAAACCCGACGATGCCGCCTCACATTTTAATATCGGATATATATATGCCGAGCAGCTGGTTGACCGGGAAAAAGCCGTTGCCGCTTTCCAGAAATATCTGCAGTATGCCGACAGGAAAGATAAGGAAGTCGACTGGGTCAAAAAATATATCGTCACCTGGCAGGCATGGGGTGGCGAGGAGCCGATGAACTAATGAGAACAGGGAGTTCCGTGGGCACCCGGCCACACAGGAATGGCCGGTGTGCGCCGCTGCGCAAACGTATGATGTGGGACGTGGGACGTCAAGGCAAAACAGCGTGGGCGATAATCGTGTGCGCTGGCATTTCGCTGGGTAGCGTTCTGTGCGCGCAGGCGCAAGAAGAGGCATCCGCGGCTGTTCCCGCAGTGTCGAATGAGTATGCGGGTGAGATGTTCGGGATAAAGGTCCCGATGTCAAATTACCATTTTGTCAAGGCCGCGGTCATGGTCTTCGGCAACCGATGGGGAAAAAGACCTTCGACGTCTGCGGAAACCGAAGACGTGGTGTGGGAGCAGCTTCTTTTGTCCTTTGCAGCATATAACGAGGGCATAGAAATCGATCAGGCAGATATCGACCGGGAGATCGCGAAGATTCTTTCGACAGAGCGGGTTTCATTTGACTGGAAGAAAGATTCCGCCCGCTATGAAGCATGGTTGAAAGAGCGCACCGGGCTGACGCCCGCAGTGTTCGAGGGACAGATTAAACATCTTATGCAGATCGAGAAACTGCGTTCGGAAGTCCTTGAGAAAATGGATCCTCCGGTCACCGATGCCGAAGTGCTGGATAAATTCCATAATGAGCATAATTCTCTGAGTGTGGAGCTTGTGCAGTTCGACGATGAAAAGCGCGCGCAGGAGTTTTACCGCTCTGCCCTCAAGAACAAGAAATTCTGGGATAGGGAAAAAAAGAAAAAGCCCGGAGATTTCAAACACCCGGGATTCGTCTCATTGGAATTTCTCATTGATCTGTGGGGATTTCCCCGGGACGGGGCCTATGCCATGATGGAGGCGGCTCCCGGTTCTTTGTATCAGCCGCTGCCGATCTATAAGGGTTACGCGGTGTTTAAGGTGCTTGAGACGAGGAAGGCAAACGACGCTGATTTTGAATCGCAGAAGGCAGGCTGCGCCGAGAGGGTGAAGGGAACGAAGAAATACGAGGGTTTAAAGATGTGGATAGCCAATCTCAAGAAACAATCGGGTCTTGTGGTCTATACAAAAGGGGAGGGTGCATGAAGAAAATTCTTTACGCGGTTATCGTTTTATCGTTCGTTGCGGGGAATTACGTTCCTGCGTGGTGTCAGGTGCAGAAGAATCCGAAGGCGCAGAAATCTGCCGCGCCTGCAGGTCTTAGCGAGCAGGAGCGCGCCGCAGTCGGGGAGCAGGCAACAGCGCTCTTGACGGGAAAAGTGTGGCAGGTGTACTGGAGCCTGCAGGGAGCGTCTAAGCCGGTCGTGATTCAGGATGAACTCACCTTTACGCCTACAGGGGTGACCTCGAAATACCTGACCTCGAAAGGATTCGGAGGATCAAATTATTCGTTGCGCGTGCACGATGATAAAGTCGCCGTATGGGAGACCGTGCAGCAGAATTTTGAAAGCGGCGATATGGCTATGATGCGCGGAGAGATTCGTAATGCTGATCTGCTCGGCACCATTACCCTGCGCACCAAGGATGGGCAGATGCAGATATTCTCATATGGCACGAATATTCCTCAGGCGCAGGTAGTTACAGAAAAAACTACGGCACCGGTTCAGAAACAGGTAAAGGAAGCGGTGAATCAGAAGAAAGCCAAAGAATAAGGAGAGTAAACCAAGTAATACTCACTACGTCATTGCGAGGAGCGCCTGTCTCAGGCTCTCCTC
>CAZDUF010000086.1:5928-6282 GCA_964508555.1 uncultured Planctomycetales bacterium | reverse complement strand
CACACTGCTCACCCGCGGCGCCCAGCCTGCGCACCGCGCAGAAACAGACGATTCCTGGCTCGTGCCTCTGTCTGAAAACAGGGCTGCGGTAAAGAGGGAACTCCTGTTGAAGCGCTCAAGCGAAATCATACGCAGCGCGGGCAAAGTATCCGTGTTTCCGTATGCGCGCGGCGATATCAAGGGCCTGCAGGTGGTCACCTTGCCTCCGGGAAGCGTCTTCTCGCAATCCGGCCTCATGCCGAACGACGTGATACAGAGCGTGAATAACCAGCCGGTTGACAGCTATCAAAAAGCCCTGCAGGTTGCGCGCAAGCTCCCGTCGCAAAAGACGATCGAGATCAAACTGATCCGCAA
>CAZDUF010000086.1:0-5918 GCA_964508555.1 uncultured Planctomycetales bacterium | reverse complement strand
GTCCAATAATATATACATTAAACAAAATTAATTAAAAAACACCTTGCGCACGCCAAATCCTGCATGCTATAATACCACAGGTTTTGGAGTCTTTGTTCTCGTAACCCATTAAGAGGGCGCAAGATCGTGAAATTAGCAGAGATCTCTTTCGGCGCGGATAGCTCCATCAGGCTGGCTAAAACACACCCTGCCACATCAATACCGGGTGTGTTCCGGCCCGCTACCGAGCCTGGGAGCGCGCCGCAGGAGCTCAAGGAATTCGTACGCAAGAACAACCTTGGATCAGCTCCGGTCACGATAACGATCCCGCGGACTGACGTCAGCGTGAAATACATCACGCTCCCCTCCGAACAGGATAACGAGATACAGAGCATGGTGGATTACGAGGTCGCCAATCTCTTTCCGCTGAAGAACGAAGAACTGGTATACGACCACGCCGTCGTCGGGCTCGATGCCGCCGGGTATTCCCGGGTCATGCTTGTCGCTGCTCCTCGCGACGCTGTCAGGAATGCCTGTCATCTGGTCCAGGATGCGGGGCTCGTTCCCCAGAAGGTTTCAATCAGCACGCTGAAACTCTTCAACGGATTTATCCGGGGACGCACGCTGCCGGCGCATTATCTGCTCGTTGCAGTCGAACCGACCGCGCTGGAGATCCTGTTCATCAAAGCCAATTCCCTTGCATTCACCAGAGCGGTGGCCGTACGGCCCAGATCGGATATCGACGAACAGATACTGGAAGCGCTCACCGCCACGGTGACGGTATTAAACGATCTCGACAACCGCATCGACGTTGTCGTAGTGTCGGGAACCCACCCTGACCTTCCGGCTCTGGCGGACTCGATAGGGAAAACCCTGGGATTTCCCGTGGAAATTGAGGAGGGGATAGACAGCGGGACAACAGGCGGCGATGCCGGCCGGCTCGACATAAATCTCCTGCCGCCTGACATGCATACCCAACAGGCTAAAAAAGCGAGAAAGAGGGAACTGCTGTACCTTGCGATACTCGTTGGCGTGAACCTTGTTTTTCTGGTGAACGTCATGTATGTGCGCCTGAAGGTGAAACGCGAGTATCTTAAATGGCTGACCACGGAGATCGCGCGCATTGAGCAACCGGCGTCTGACCTCAGAAAGAAGGCCTTGAGCGTGCAGTTGCTCGAGACCTACCGGGTATCGGGAAAGAGGACGCTTGCGCTCCTGTCGGAAGTATACCGGACAGCGCCGGCAGGCATCACCCTCAACGCCCTGGACATCTCCCACAAGAAAGCAGGAGGGACCATGACGCTGAGCGGTCAGGCGCAGGATCCGGATTCGGTGCTGAAATTCTCCGACGCGCTCAAGAAATCAGGCCTGATATCCGGGACGGATGTCCATTACATCAAAAAACAGCGCTCGCCCGGCCAGGAACAAAAAGTCGATTTTGAGCTGATCGCCACATTCGGGACATAGAACATGCGCTTCAAAAAAAAGAACCTGTCTCCCCGCGAAACGTATCTGGCAGTTGTTACCATGCTGGTGCTTGTCATTGTCGGCGTCGCGGTCGCGGTGCAGAGGACCCTCGACACCTATCATCTGCTGAATACCAAGATCGGGTCCCAGGAGAAAAAACTGATAGCGCTCAGAAACATCCTCGAAGGACAAAAAAAACTGAACGAGGAATACGCGCGCAATGTCGCCGGACAGAGTGAAATCGAAGATTCCGGGCTGCTGCTCAAAGAGATAGAGGCGATCGCGCGCAGGACCGGAATCAATATCGTCAACATGAAGCCCGCCGCGCCTCGCGATGAGGGCGGGTATAAATCGTACGGCATCATGATCGAGACGCAGGACGACGTCCAGCATTTCTCGAGTTTTCTGTTCACGATAACGGAAGAGCTCAACCGCGTGGGCGTGGAGCGGCTTAACATACTGTCTCAGGCGCGCAACGAACCGCCGCTCATCAGCCTTTCGCTGAGCGCGATCGGGTTGAAAAACGATCGGTAGAACAATGGCCATGAAACTGGCTCTCTCGCAAGAATCGCTCCTCAAGCTGCTCCCCGCGGCGAATCTGTCGCTGGCGGCTTGCGCGGTCGCACTCACCGGTTATTTCTTTATGAGCCTGGGCCAGCCGAACTACTTTATGCCGCTTGAAGAGATGCGCGCGAAACAGGAGCATCACCGGACCTCAGCACGTGCGGAGAGCCTGAACCTGCCCGCGTTCTCCGATGATGTCTTCCGCAAGAAGACATTGTTCCCGGTTTCCGAGACGCCGCGGCAGGCGGTCATTCCCGAGCACGAATTCGTTCTCCTGGGAGTATCTCTCGGCGAGAAGTCGCTTGCCATGATCCGCGATACGAAGACAAACCAGGATTATTACTGCGGCCCCGGGGATTCGATCGGGCCGTTTAAAGTCGTGCACATAACCAAACACAAAGTCATCCTCGATTCTGGTTCCAAGGTCGTGGAAATAAACCAATGAAAAATAGATTCTTCTTCGTGAGTCTGATGATCCTGGCCGCCGTGACCGCCGGAGCCGTTCGCGTGTTCGGGCAGACAGGAGAGCCCCGGCAGGCCGCGGCCGGGAACACCTCCGGTCTGGCAGACAGCGAATTCGGGGGCAAACTCATAACTCTCGACGTCAAAGACATGGAGATCGCGGATATCCTGCGCATGATCGCCGACCAGAGCGGATTGAATATCGTTGCCTCGAAAAACGTCAAAGGGACCGTGACCATCAGCCTCCAGAACGTTCCCGTCGACCGCGCCCTCGACGCAATTCTGAAAACCAATAACGCCGGCTACGTCAAGGAAGATTCCATTATCCAGGTATATACCTACCCGGAGCTGCAGCAGAAAGAGCAGTTCGCTCAGCTCAAAACCAGGGTGTTCCGCCTCAAAAACATCAAGGCCCTTGATGTGCGCCAGGCCCTGGCAACGCTCAACTCCGCGCGCGGGAAGATGGAGGTTGAAGCCAAGACCAACAGTATCATTGTGACCGATACGATCGATAACATCCAGTGGATCGAGGACGCCCTCGCGGAAATCGATCAGCCCCTTGAAACACGCACCTACAGTCTCAGTTACGCCGACCCGCCGGAGGTCGCGAAGGCCCTGCAGGGCCTGATACCGCAGACCGAAGGGGACTATCTGGTGGATGAACGCACATCGAGCCTCATCGTGACCGCGTCGCCGGTGACGCTGGGAAAAATCGACGCTCTTGTCTCAAGCTGGGACCGCAGGATCCCGCAGGTCCTTATCGAAGCCCGCATCATGGAGGTCACGCTCGAAAAGAACAGGTCACTCGGCGTGGACTGGACGTTCATCGATCCTTCCAATCATAACGCAACCATCGGCACCGCGGGACTTCCCGTGCCGACGGGGTCGCTGTTCGTCGATGCGTTCAAGATCGGCGTGCTCGAGGACGACCAGTATGAAGTCACTATCAAAGCGCTCCAGACCAACGACGACGTGGATCTGATCTCGAGCCCCAGCATCGTGACCCTCGACGGTACGGAGGCAAAAATCCTGATCGGTTCGAGCGAACCGTACGAAGTGTTCCATTTCGATTCCGAAGGAAGGGTCACGGGCAAGGACTTGAAATTCGTCGAGGTCGGTATCAAGCTCGTGGTCACGCCAAAGATCGCAGACGACGGCTATATCACGCTCGATATACATCCGGAGGTCTCCTCGCCCCGTACCGGCACCGCAACCGCGGCGCTCGCCGTGGATACGACCGAAGCGAGTACGGCGATCACCGTCAAGGACGGCTCGACGGTCGTGCTCGGCGGACTTATTAAAGACGACAAGGAAACCCATGTCGCTAAAATCCCGTTGTTGGGAGACATCCCGCTTCTGAAATACGCGTTCCGCTATACGTATGATACGTCCACAAAAAAGGAAATCATCATTTTCATAACCCCAAAAATCGTGGGTTCGGATTTTGCCACCAGCGGCAGGGAACACCTGTATGACAACAGGCGCCAGAGCGAAATGCGCAAAATTATGGACTTGATACAGTGACACACGCAGGGAGGGGAGACCATAGTATGCTTATACGAAAAATACTGTTTGTCATCACGTTGGCTTTTTGCTCCGTGCAGTTCGCTTTCGCAAGCGAAGGCGTGGATATTCCCGCCGATCCGGCGCTTCTCAAACCTGCTCCTGATGCGGAATTCGAGCTTATCGGCACGATTGCCGGAGACTCACCCGTAGCCTGTTTTGTTTATCCAGAATCAGGTATCCAGCGCCTGGTCCGCGTCCATGAGATGATCGGCCGGTACAGCCTGGCATCGATCGCGCCGGGACAGGTACTCCTGGTAAGCGACGGGGTCCATTATGAATTACGCATGAGCAACGCGCGCAAGGCTCTTGCCGCCGATGCCGCTCAGGAAGAGGACCCGCAGCCGGAGCTAGCCGCCGCGGAACCTGCGCAAACATACACCTTCAGCAGGACAGCCCTGCTGCAACAGGCGGTTACGGCGAACGAACTGCTGAAGCAGGTCGCGGTACGCCCGATACGCGGACAGGAAAACCAAATCCAGGGATACTTTATCGATCAGGTTCCTCCGGGAAGCATACTCGAGGAAGCGGGGATCCGCAACGGAGACGTCATCGTCTCCATCGAAGGACGCTCCATTGGATCCATGCAGGATGCCTGGAGCGCGTTCAACGCGATCAAGGGGCGCTCAACGTTCGAGATCGTGCTGCTGCGCAACAACAAACCCCTCACGGTCCGCTACGCACTCACTAATTAAGATCAGTTATTTCCTCGTATGCGGAAAGATCTCAAGTCGATTCTCGAGGAGCGGTTCGGGGTCACGCCTGCCCAATGGCGGGAGTGTCTTGAGGAACACCGCAGGACCTCCCAATCCCTCCTCGGGCTCTTCGCCAGCCACAACATTATCAGGGAAGAAGACCTCCTGCCCCTGATCGCCCAGCGGTGTAACCTGCCATTCATCAGGATCAAAGCCGAGGATGCCGACCAGGAAGTCATCAAATCGGTCCCGGTGCGTCTGGCGACCCATTACCACTTTGTTCCCCTGAGAAGAGAAGGGGAGCGTCTGCTCATCGCGACCAGCGACCCGCTTGACCTCTCAGCGTTGGACGATATCAGGCTGTTCCTGAAGACCGATATCGCATGCCTCGTGGCGACACGCTCGGACATCGAAGAGGCAATCAGGACGTTTTACGGGCTCGGGGCGCAGACCCTTGACGCAATAGCCGTCGAGAACCAGCCGGAAAGCATGGAGGTACTCAGGACCGAGGACAAAAACATCCAGGACCAGGACATCGATCCCTCCGTCATCAAGTTCATCAACCAGGTGCTCATGGACGCGATCAAACAGCAGGCGACCGACATCCATTTCGAACCCTTCGAGGACGACCTCCGGGTGCGCTACCGTATCGACGGCATACTCTACGGCGTGCAATGTCCCCCGACAATCAAACAATTCCAGACATCCATCGCCTCGCGCATCAAGGTCATGGCGAATCTCGATATCGCGGAGCGCCGACGACCCCAAGACGGACGAATCGACGTCCGCATCGGCAAGGACGTCTTCGACCTGCGCGTTTCCGTCATGCCCACTCCCTTCGGAGAAAGTATCGGCATCCGCATCCTTGCGCGCTCGTCGCCGGTATTCGGGCTTGAGCGGCTCGGACTGGCGGACAGGGACAGGGAAATCGTCTCCGGCATGATCCATAAACCGCACGGCATCATCCTGGTCACCGGCCCGACGGGGAGCGGAAAAACGACCACGCTCTACGCGTGCCTGAACACGATCAATTCCGCCGAGCGTAAAATCCTGACCATCGAGGACCCGATCGAATACCAGCTCAAAGGCATCACCCAGATGCAGGTCGAACCCAAGATCGGGTTCACCTTCGCCAACGCCTTACGCTACATGCTACGCCATGATCCCGATGTCATGATGGTAGGAGAG
>CAZDUF010000085.1:0-6298 GCA_964508555.1 uncultured Planctomycetales bacterium | reverse complement strand
CACCTGATCCCCGCGGGCACCGGGTATCATACCCACCGCGATATCAATATCGTCAAGCTGGCGCAGGCAAAACAGGAAGAGATGGCGAAGGTCGCCGATACCACAACTGAAGAAGCCGTAAAGGAATAAAACGATGCCGACTATTGCACAACTGATCAGATTAGGCAGGCGGGCCAAGGGCAAGAAATCGAAATCACCGGCGCTCAAGAATTGTCCGCAGCGCAGGGGAGTGTGCCTGCAGGTGCGAACCATGACTCCGAAGAAACCGAATTCCGCGCTGCGTAAAATCGCCAGGGCGCGTCTGACCACCGGGATAGAGGTGACCGCGTATATCCCGGGAGAAGGCCACAATCTTCAGGAGCACTCGATCGTTCTGGTCAGGGGTGGCCGCGTGAAGGATCTTCCCGGCGTCCGGTATCATATTGTCAGGGGGACGCTTGATGCCTCAGGCGTGAATCAAAGAAAACGGTCGCGTTCAAAATACGGAGCCAAGAGACCGAAATAAAAGAGGAATAGTTTACGAGTCTGCGAGTATGCGCGTGCGCGGTTTGAATCCGCAAACCCGCAAACCCGCAAACCCGCTAACCCGCTAACCAAAACATGAGAAGAAGAAAAGCAAGCGAAAGACAGATCAATCCCGACCCGAAATTCAATTCCAAGCTCGTTGCCAAGTTCATCAACATGGTTATGGAAGAGGGCAAGAAGGCTCTTGCCGAGAATATCGTGTACGGCGCGTTCGAGTCGGTCAAGAAAACTCTCAATGAACCGGATATTCTCAAGGTTTTCCACAAGGCGCTGGACAATGCCCGGCCGCGTCTGGAGGTGAAGCCGCGCAGGGTCGGCGGCGCGACCTATCAGGTTCCGGTCGAAGTCAGGCAGGACCGCGGCACGTCGATCGCCATGCGCTGGATCAGGGATTTCGCGCGGAACAAAAGGGGGAGGTCCATGACGGACAAACTCGCCGAAGAGATTATCGCGGCGTTCCGGGGAGAGGGCGCGTCGATCAAGAAACGCGACGACACCCACAAGATGGCCGAGTCCAACAAGGCGTTCGCACATTTTAGGTGGTAAGTGAAAAAAATACCGTTGGATAAAGTCAGGAACATCGGCATCATCGCTCATATCGACGCAGGCAAGACGACGACGTCGGAGCGTATCCTTTTCTACACCGGCAAGACCCATAAGATCGGCGAGGTCCATGAAGGGACCGCGACTATGGACTGGATGGTGCAGGAGCAGGAGCGCGGCATCACTATCACCGCGGCCTGTACGACCTGCAGGTGGAAGGATAATTACATCAATATTATCGATACCCCCGGTCACGTCGATTTTACGGTCGAAGTCGAGCGTTCGCTGAAAGTGCTCGACGGCGCGGTGGTCGTGTTCTGTGCGGTCGGCGGCGTCGAGCCGCAGTCCGAGACCGTCTGGCGGCAGGCGGACCGTTATTGCGTCCCGCGCATCGCCTTCGTGAATAAGATGGACAGGACCGGCTCCGACTTTGCGGCCGTCATCGACCAGATGCACCAACGTCTCGCCGCCAACGCCGCCGCCATTCAGATTCCCTACGGGCACGAGGCTGATTTCAAAGGCATGGTCGATATCGTGAATGATACGCTCTACGTCTACAAGGATGACATCGGTACAGACATGGAGACTATGCCGGTTCCCGCGGAATTGCGCGAAGAGGTGAAGAAGTACCGCAATCTTCTCGTCGAACATCTTGCCGAAGTCGACGACAAGATCATGGAAGAATATCTTCACGGCAGGGAGATCCCGAACGCGGAAATCAAGGCAGCCGTGAGACGCAATACCGTCGCGAACAAATTCGTGCCCGTGCTCTGCGGGACCGCGTTCAAGAATAAGGGGATACAGCTTTTGTTGGATGCGGTCGGCGATTATCTGCCGTCGCCGCTGGACGTGCCTCCGATCAAGGGCACCAATCCGCAAACGGGCGAGTTCGAGGAGATAAAGACGAGCGAGCAGGCGCCGTTCTGCGGCCTGTGTTTCAAGGTTGCGACCGATCCGTTCGTCGGCAAGATTTTTTTCGTCAGGATTTATTCCGGGACAATCCAATCCGGCACCTATATCTATAACGCGAGCAAGCGGGAACGCGAGCGCGTGACCAAGATCGTCAAGATGCACGCCAACCGCCAGGAGATCGTTGAATCTTTAAGCGCTGGAGAGATCGCGGCGTTCGTGGGGCTGAAAGAGACCAAGACCGGCGACACCCTCTGTCTGGAGAAGAATCCGATTCTCATCGAGGCGATGAAATTCCCCGAGCCGGTTCTGCAGCAGGCAGTCGAACCGAAATCGAAAGATGCGCAGGAGAAATTAGGCCTCGCTCTGCATAAGCTCGAAGACGAGGATCCGTCATTTAAGGTCATGTATAACCAGGAGACCGGACAGACCCTGATCGCCGGCATGGGCCAGTTGCATCTGGAAATCATCATCGATCGCATCCTGCGAGAATTCAACGTCGAGGCGAAAGTCGGTCAGCCCGAGGTTGCCTATCGCGAGACCCTTACGCGGAAGGTGAACATCGTGGGCAAGCATATCGCCCAGTCGGGCGGCCGCGGGCAGTACGGTCACGTGGTGTTTGAGATGGAACCGCAGGAAACGCCTGGCACCGGCATCACCTTTGTCGACAAGATTAAATCGGGCGCCATCCCGCGCGAATATATCCCCGCGGTCAAGGACGGCGTGTTGAAGGCCGCCAAAAGCGGCGTCCTCGCCGGATACCCGGTCACCGACGTCAACGTCATTCTCGTCGACGGATCGTATCACGACGTGGATTCGTCGGAGCTTGCGTTCCAGATGGCAGCCTCGTATGCCTTCAGCGAAGGTATGCGTAAGGCCTCGCCGATTATGCTCGAACCGATCATGGACATGGAAGTCGTCGTCCCCGAAGAATACATGGGGCAGGTCATCGGAGACTTGAGTTCGCGCCGCGCGAAAATTATCTCGCTTGCGCAGCGGGCGAATCTGCGTACTATCCGCGCGAACATCCCGTTGTCGGAAAGCTTCAACTACGCCACGATATTAAGATCCTTGACACAGGGCCGCGCCTCGTATACAATGGAACCTTCGTTTTACGCGCAGGTCCCTGCACATATATCTGAAAAGATCGTCGCTGGATTTCACGCTGCAGGCTCTCGGAGAGGTTAGAGGTGTTAACCAGAGGAGGCATATATGGCTAAAGAAAAGTTTGTACGTAGCAAACCGCATGTCAACATCGGAACGATCGGGCACATCGACCACGGCAAGACGACGCTCACCGCTGCCATCACCAACGTCCTGGCGAAAATGGGCAAGGCGACCGCGCGCGAGTACTCCGATATCGCCAAAGGCGGTACGGTCCGCGACGAGACCAAGGTCGTTACCATTTCCGTCGCGCACGTCGAATACGAGTCCGACGGCCGTCATTACGCTCACATCGACTGCCCTGGCCATGCAGATTACATCAAGAACATGATTACCGGGGCCGCCCAGATGGACGGTGCCATTCTGGTAGTGAGCGCCGCGGACGGTCCGATGCCCCAGACCCGCGAGCATATCCTGCTGGCGCGCCAGGTTAACGTTCCTGCCATGGTCGTCTTTCTGAACAAGGTCGACGTCGTCAACGACAAGGAACTGATCGATCTGGTCGAGATGGAAGTCAGGGATCTTCTGACCAAATACGGGTATCCCGGAGACAAGATTCCGATCGTCAAGGGAAGCGCGCTCAAGGCGTTGCAGGCTGCCAATGATCCGACCTCTGCGGACGCGGCGTGTATCCACGAGCTGATCAAGGCCTGCGATGAATTCATACCGATGCCGACCCGCGAACTGGATAAGCCGCTCTTGATGGCGGTCGAGGACGTGTTTTCCATCGAAGGACGCGGCACCGTGGGAACGGGCAGAATCGAACGCGGCAAGGTGAAGGTCGGCGAGGAAGTCGAGATCATCGGTCTCAAACCCGAGGTGACCAAGTCGGTCGTCACCGGTATCGAAATGTTCAGGAAGTTGCTCGATGAGGGGCAGGCAGGAGACAACGTCGGTCTTCTTCTGCGCGGCGTGGACAAGAATTCCCTGGAGCGCGGCATGGTCATCGCGGCGCCGAAGTCGATCACCCCGCACACGAAGTTCAAGGCGCAGGTGTACGTCCTGACCAAGGAAGAAGGCGGTCGCCATACGCCGTTTTTCAAGGGGTATCGTCCGCAGTTTTATTTCCGGACCACGGACGTTACGGGTAATTGTATTCTCCCTGACGGCGTGGAAATGGTCATGCCCGGAGATAACGTCACCATCAGCGTGGAGTTGATTACTCCGATCGCTATGGAAAAAGAGTCGCGTTTCGCCATCCGCGAGGGCGGACATACCGTCGGCGCAGGCGTGGTTACGGAGATCATCCAATAGCAGGGTAGGGGCCTGCCGCGCCAAGCGCGGCGAGCATGCCGTGCCCATGCGCGTTTAACGTTCATGCAAAAGATACGCATTAAACTTAAAGCATACGACCATCGTCTGTTGGATCAGGCGGTTGAGGAGATTGTCGACACGGTCAAGCGCACCGGCGCCCAGATTTCCGGACCGGTGCCGCTGCCGACGAGGCGCGAGGTGTTCACCGTGCTTCGATCGCCGGTTATCGACAAGAAGTCGCGGGAGCAGTTCGAGTTGAGCACGCACAAGCGGCTCATCGATATTTACGACCCTACCTCGAAGACCATCGATTCCCTGAGGAAACTGAATCTCCCGTCGGGAGTGGACGTGGAAATCAAATAACGGCGTAGAAGCTTTCTGTGGCCCGCCATTGCGCGGGTGCGCGTGAAGGCGTACGACCGGGAAACGGCTGATTGTTATGTTCGGGTTATTGGGCAGGAAAATCGGGATGACGCAGGTTTTCACTGACACGGGAGAGCGCGTGAGCGTGACGGTGCTTGAGGCCGGCCCGTGCAGCGTCCTGCGGGTGGGCGATAAGAATATTCAGCTGGGTTTTTGCGATGTCGACGAGAAAAAGGTATCGCGTCCTCTGGCGGGATATTTCAAGAAGCTTAATGTCAGCCCGAAGAAAATGATACGTGAGGTTTCCCGCGATCCGTCCCGCGAGGTTAAAGTGGGCGACGAGCTCAAAGTCGATGTGTTCGAGACAGGAGAGTATGTCGACGTATCGGGCATTTCCGTCGGCAAAGGGTTCCAGGGCGGCATGAAACGCTGGCACTGGCACGGGGGACCCGAGACCCACGGATCGACGTCGCACCGCAGGATCGGCTCCATCGGGTCGACCACCACGCCCGGGAGGGTCTGGAAGGGGCATCATCTACCCGGTCATATGGGAGCGCACGCGGCGACGGTGCAGAACCTCAAAGTCGTCAAGAGCGATGCCGAGAACAATTTGCTGCTCGTCAACGGAGCGGTACCCGGGCACAAAAACGCGTTTGTCATTATCAGGAAAGCGAAGAAGAAACAGGCAAAGAAGGCGCAGGCAAAGAAATAAGGCAGAATCACTCATGAAACGAGCAGCGCATACAAAAAAAGAGCCGTTTGCAGTTCCCGCGTATGACCGGCAGGGCAGGGAGACGGGAACGGTCACCCTTGATACCTCGGTGTTCGACGGGATCGTGAATGATGCCGTGATGCACCAGGTGGTGACCGCCTACCGCGCGAATCAGCGTAAGGGGCTGGCTTCGGTCAAGGACAGGGGAGAAGTGTCCGGTGGCGGTAAGAAGCCCTGGAAGCAGAAAGGCACGGGCAGGGCTCGTCAGGGATCGATCCGTTCGCCTCTCTGGAGGCACGGCGGCGTGACGTTCGGGCCGAAGCCGAGGGATTTTACGGTGTCGCTGTCTCCTCGCATGAGAAAAGCGGCGTTGAAATCAAGCCTGAACGCCAAGGTGCGCGATCATTCGCTGGCTGTTATCGACTCCCTTGAGTTGCCGTCGGCAAAGACCAAAGAAGCGTTTGGTATCGTGTCAAATCTGAAACTGGCAGGCAAAGACGTGCGCCGTCCCGTGTCCGCGCTGTTCGTCACGGACAAATCAGACGAGAGCGTGCGCAGGGCATTCCGGAATATTAATTTTGTGGACGTGAACCTGGCAGAGAGCGTGCATTGTTACGATGTGCTCTCGCACGCGCGGGTTATCATTACCAAAGAGGGTTTGGACGCAATAATCAAGCGCCTGTCCGCGGCGAGCAGTACGCGTGCGAAAGCCGGTGTATCAGCATGAAATCGACCGTTCATCCCCAGGATATCGTGTACGCGCTCATCAGGACCGAAAAGTCGACCCTTGTCGAACCGCAGGGAAAATATTTATTCCTGGTTCGTCCC
>CAZDUF010000084.1:0-6348 GCA_964508555.1 uncultured Planctomycetales bacterium | reverse complement strand
CTCCGCAGACCGGTTATCTGCGCAGTTTCTGGTTCTCTCCCGATGAGGAGTCGCGCCTGAGGGAATCCGTGTCCGGCCGCGAGGAATGGGCCGAACTGAAATTCGGTTCCAACGCCGCAGACGTTGCCCAGGGTCTGCTCGTGGTGTCATCGGCAGGCAGGATTGATATGCTCGAGCCGGTTGTCCGCGCCTGGAGCGCGGGCAGGCTGGGAGAACTGGAACTCCGGGCGTATTGGGGAGGCGAGCTCGACAGCGGTCATCCCTATGTGTACGGAGACTCCTGCGTGCCGGGCACTACCTGCGGGAAAAACATCGACCATTATCTGTTTCAATCCACGCGCGCCGACGGAACGTATCTATTCGGATCGCACCACGGCCCGACGCTGCCGCGCTTCTGGGTCGACTGGTATCCGATGTCCCGTGAGAACGCCTGGGTTGCTCTTGCCTGCCTGCATCTCTACGGCCGCCTTGCCGGCGACCGCCTGTCTGCCCGATCTCTCGAAATTGCCGACCGTGCCGCGCGCGGGGCTCTGCTTCTTCAGGCTGATACCGGCGGCATCCGCATGTCGACCATGGGCACCTGGAGCGGTACGGATACCCGGCGTTGGTTCAATGTCACGCTGACCGCGGACAGTATCGTCTGGCACTCGGTATTCCGGCGGCTGCATGCGATAACGGGAAACACCCTCTATGAAAAGGGAGCCCGGAAGATAGAGTCATTCCTGGCGCGGCATGCATATGATTCCCGCGCAGGCATTTTTCTCGAGGGGCTGCAGTGGAATAACGGCGTATGGACTCCGCTGAGCAGATTCGACACGCAGTGTCAGCTCTGGGCTATTCTCGCTTTCGGCTCCCGCGGACTTGCGGATATCCTGCATATCCCGGATGCGCATGAGAAAATCTGGAGCGCGGCACGCAGCCGCGCAGGAATCTTTGACAACGGTTCTCTTTGCGGTTTCGATTTTACCGATTACCGCGAGAATCCAGAGGCCAGAGAACGCGGTGCGCTGGTGAGCAGCGAGTGCCTGGCTGCGGCTGTGCTGGCAGCGCGCGCTCTCGGCGCATCACAGGATGAGTCTTCGCTCACGACACACGCTTTGTCGTCCATGCGCAATCCATTTCCTGGAGAATCCGCCTGGCCGTGTATCGCGTGTTCCTCAACCAAGGCACACGCAACCGGTCTGGGATGGAACACACCGAGCTGCGAAGTCCTGCACCTTGGTTCAACAGCGTGGATGGTTTTCGTTCTTGGGGCTAAACCGCTCAATCCACTTGCTGATTTTTCTTGACATCATAAGCGTTTGTTGCTATTGTAGTTAGACTAACAGGTTGCGCGAGAGCCGATACCGCTCTATAGGAGGAGGATCTATGACCAAGAAGGACATTATCTTGAAGGTCGCTGATGAGACCAGGCTCAAACAGATCGATGTGAAACGCGTCGTGCAGAAAACGTTCGATTATATCGTCGACGCCCTGGTCAGAGGCGAGAAGATCGAATTACGTAACTTCGGTGTTTTCAAGATCAAGCAGAGAAAGAGCAGAACCGGGCGTAATCCCCGCACCAACCAGGTGATACCCGTCCCTCCGAGAAAAGTCGTCTGTTTCAAGGCAGGACTGGAAATGAAACAGAAAATAAAATGAACGTTTGACTTATGGAGCGCCGACGGCGCGAACATGCGTCAATACGTGGATTTTATCCTGAGCCCCGCAGGGGCGAGGGATCTGAAGGTGCTAACTGCGATTGCCTGCAATGACGGGTAGGGCTCCTCCTCCTAATCCTCATGTTCAAACGCATTTCCGGAACAAAAGATATCCTGCCGGATGAAATTTCCCGGTGGCAGAAAGTAGAGTCCGACGCGCGGGCGGTTTTCTCCCTGTACAACTTCACGGAGATCCGCCCGCCGCTGCTTGAAGACGCCGCTCTGTTTAACCGGTCTCTGGGAACTGCCACGGAAATAGTCCAGAAGCAGATGTTCCTGATCCAGAATCAGGAAGAGACGTATTGCCTTCGTCCGGAAGGCACGGCATCGGTCGTGCGCGCCTATATCGAAAACAACCTTGACAGGAAGGGGAGTCTCGCCAAGGTTTATTACATCGGCCCGATGTTCCGCAAAGAGCGGCCGCAAAAAGGGAGGCTTCGTCAGTTCCATCACATCGGGTGCGAAGTTATCGGCGGCTCAAGCCCTGAGCTGGATGCAGAAATGCTCGCCCTGGCGCATCATCTGCTCACCGTCTTTGGCGTGTCCGGCTACCGTATCAAGCTCAACAGCCTCGGCTGCGTCGAGGACAGGAAAAAGCTGAGCGCTACCCTGCGGGAGAAACTCCTGACGCGGCGCTCAGGTTTATGCGGAGACTGCCTCATACGTCTGGATACGAACGTGCTGCGCATTCTCGATTGCAAAAATCCGGAATGCCGCGCTATCGTCGACGGTCTGGATGCGCGCTTGACGCATCTCTGTCCGGCGTGCCTGCGGCATTATGACGATCTCAAGGGGTATCTGGGCGTTCTTTCAATCCCTTTCGAAGAAGCCCCGCGTCTGGTGCGCGGCCTGGATTATTACACGCGCACTATTTTTGAGATTACTCACGACGGACTCGGCGCCCAGGATGCCATCGGAGCCGGAGGCAGATACGATAACCTGGTGGAAGAGCTCGGGGGTCCGTCGTTGGCTGCGGTCGGGTTCGCATTCGGCGTCGAGCGTGTATTGCTGGTTGCCGGGCACGGTGCAGGGCGCCCGGCGGCAGGGAACGTGTTCGTGGTATCCCTCGGCGATCAGGCGCGGCCTGAGTCCGTACGGATTCTGGGTGAATTGCGCGCGGCAGGCATTTCCTGCGATACCGATTATCAGGGCAGATCCCTCAAAGGCGCGATGCGGTGTGCGCATGACCATGCTGCGCGCTGGGCCGTGATTATCGGAGAAAACGAGCTGCGTTCCGGAACGGTCATGCTCAAGGATCTCACCTCCGGCGAGCAGCGCGAGATTCCCCGGGCACACCTCGAGGCTGTGCTTCGGGCAGGCGTTGATGCGCAGGGTTCCTGATCGTCTGTGGTTGACCGTAGCGTGTTGCGCCGCGCTGGTGTGCGCCGCGTTCGTCGGTTATAAAGGAGCGCGGCGTCATGCTATCCGCACCCTTGTCTCTTCCTGGCGCGGGATCTGGGAGGCGGAGGACGCGGCCGCGCGCGCCGAGTCGTATGTTCCCGCCGGTTTCCCTGCTGACGCCGCGTTTGCGGATGGGGCGTTTTTTCTCCAGGATTCTGCGAATAAGGTTTGGATTTTCACTCCCGCGCTGCTGGGTATGACTGCGGATGTCGCGGTAAGCCGCAGCCGGTTCATGCGGGTGTGCGGTTTTGACGCAGCGCCGGTTACCAAGGTGAGCCTTCCGGTCAATAACCGCGTGTACGACGGGTCGCTCGAAGAATATCTGCCGGCGCTGGTACGCGTCGAACGAGGCAGCCAAATACAGTCGCTGGCTCCTGAACAGGCAGGAAAGCTTCTCGCGGCAGTGCTCGTCTTTGATTACCTTTTTGGTCCGGACAACGGGCTGGGATGGATCCTCGAGCGGGGAGGAGCGGTTCGCGCGGTCAGAACAGCGGTGTATCAGCCGTTGACTTTCTTTGGAGCCGCGGATTTTGAGCTGATGTGCCCGATGCTCGCCTTGCGCCTGGGCTCATCAGTATCCGGTGTTTTCAATGCTCCGGATGCCTCAGGCAAAGGAGCGTTTCCGGGCCGGGACTGGGCGCGCTCCTGCTCGCAGCGCGCTTTCGAGATTCTCGACGCGGCTGCAAAGGCCGGCCTGAAACCAGATCTGGATCTTGTATCGCGCACCGCGTACTTGATCGACGAAATGCCGCAAGAGACTTTTCTGGAGCTGTTTCGTATCGGGGGGTTGCAGCGCACCGAGGAATATACCGCGTATGCGCAGGGCCTTCTGGAGAGGAAGCGCCGCATGCTCTCCTTTTTGCGCGAGGCGCTGCCGGAACTTTCTCGGGCATACCCGGAGAGCTTTAACGCGACTCTCAAGAAACGGTATACAATCGCAGATTTTAAAGCTATAATATCACGTCAACAGGGGCGCGCGTCAGCAGCAGTCCCTCCGCCGCAGAAGCGGCAGCGCATGATCCTGATGGCAGAGTCTCCCGAGGCGCGCCTGGTAACCGGAGCGTTCCGTTCGTGCGCGCTGGATTATGACCGCACGCTTGCGGCACTGGTGCGGCTGCGCGGCACCACCACGCACGAGCGGGAAAAAGAGGCGGTTGATTTCTACATCAAGGAACTCGTAACCGGGCATATCCAGAATTCGTCATGTATAGAACGCATACCTGCGGCCAATTAAACGCATCAGACGCCGGAAAAGAAGTCACGCTTTCGGGCTGGATCTCCAAACGCAGGGACCACGGCAAGCTTATTTTCGTTGATCTGCGCGACAGGACCGGGTTGACACAGGCTGTGTGTATTCCGAAGGAATCCGGCGAGGCCTATCAGCGCGCGCAGGACGTGCGCAGCGAATATGTCGTAACCATCCGCGGCGTCGTCAATCTACGGCCGAAAGGCACGATCAACCCGAATCTGGCGACTGGTGAGGTCGAAGTGCTGGTAAAGGGTCTCGATATCCTGAACGCGAGTCTTACGCCGCCGTTTGAGATCGAGGACACCCTTTCGGTCACTGACGAAACCAGGCTCAAATACCGTTACCTGGACATGCGCAGACGCACGATATTCGAGAACCTTTCATTACGCTCCCGGCTGTACCGCGCATGCCGCGCGGTGCTCGACGGAAAAGGGTTTCTTGAATGCGAAACGCCGATTCTGACCAAGTCCACGCCCGAGGGAGCACGCGATTATCTGGTTCCGTCGCGGCTGAACCCCGGGTCGTTTTACGCGCTCCCGCAGTCTCCCCAGCTTTTCAAGCAGATCCTGATGGTGTCCGGCTTCGAGAAATACTACCAGATCGCCAAGTGTTTCCGCGACGAAGACCTGCGAGCCGACCGTCAGCCGGAGTTCACACAGCTCGATATCGAAATGTCCTTCGTCACCGAAGAGGATATCTTCCGGCTCACCGAAGAAATTATGCGCAGTGTCTTCAAAGAGCTCAAAGGGATCGATCTGGAGGTGCCGTTTCCCCGGCTGACCTATGCCGAAGCCAAGACGCAGTACGGTACCGATAAGCCTGACCTGCGGCGGGAAACCGGAAAGGAATACGCGTTCGTCTGGGTAACGCAGTTTCCGCTGTTCACCTTTAACAACGATGAGAAACGCTGGGACAGCGAACACCATCCGTTTACCGCTCCGTACGACGAGGATATTCCGCTGTTCGACAGCGATCCCGGCGGGATCAAATCGCGCGCCTACGATATCGTGCTGAACGGCATGGAACTCGGCTCAGGATCGGTGCGTATCCACAGCCGGGCATTACAGGAGAAAATTTTCTCCTTTCTCGGTATCTCTCCAGAGCAGGCTCGGGAGCGTTTCGGATTCCTGCTGGAAGCCTTTCAATACGGCGCGCCGCCGCACGCGGGCGTCGCGTTTGGACTTGATCGGTTGCTTGCGATACTGACCAGGAGCGAGAGTATCCGCGAGGTGATTTTGTTCCCGAAAACAAGCGCGGGACAGTGCCCTCTGACCGACGCGCCGTCGCCGGTTGACGGGAAACAGTTACGCGAATTGCATATTGAGACTCCAAAGACAGCACAGTAAATCAAAGTTACCAAGTGAGGAGGGGGTATGGCGAAAGAGCGTGTGATGATGGCAGGCCTCATGGTTGTGTCGCTGGGATTGTCAGGGTGTCTGGTGCGTAGCTATGAATTGACGCAGCCGCGGGTAGACCAGAATTTAGAGAGCGGCAACCGCGGTTTTTTGATGGGTTCTGCTCCGGATGTTGGCGAGCGTAAGATGACCCGCACCACACAGGTCGTGGAATTCGAGATAGGAAAACCTATGCGGTTCGAACGGCGCTCGCGGATGACTCAAGAGGCACCGGCAGAGCAGGAAAGCGTTGTTTTGGATACGCAAGAGTCCTATGTTCAGGAAGAGGCGCCCCTTGACGTGAGCATGCAGAGGGCGCCGTCATATCAGAGCTACGTCGTCCAGAAAGGCGACACCCTGCAGAAGATATCGAACAAGTTTTTTGGTACCACCAAAAAGTGGCACAAAATCTACGAGGCGAACAAGGGCGAGTTACGCGGTCCGGATAAGATTTATCCCGGCCAGACGATCAGGATTCCCGATGTTGAAAGCGTTGCGCCGGTTAAACCTTTAAAAATGAAATAGTCGAAGGACGAAACCCCATGACAACAATAAGGTATATTCAGCGGCCTTCGACATAGGACCTACGGCCTTTATTAGTTTA
>CAZDUF010000083.1:0-6407 GCA_964508555.1 uncultured Planctomycetales bacterium | reverse complement strand
TACGTGCCGAACAGCCCGTATATCATGTGCGTCATGACCCGCGGGACGGATATGGAGAAGCTCAAACAAATCGTCGCAGAAATATCCCATGTGGTGTATGCGTTTATCATTAAGCATCCCCTGGAGATGTCGTAACAGGGACAATGGCCGATGAAACGATTTCCGGTCAGGATCATCATAATAACTGCAGCCGTTCTTGTTATTCTCCAGGCGGGTGTCGGCGTGTTCCTCTCGCCGTGGGCAGGACGTGTGATTCAGAGTTTTTTGTCCGGGCATACGGCAACGAAAGTCACCATTGAAGCGGCGCGCATATGGCCGGTCACGCTGAGCGTGTCCGTGCGGGGTTTGAAAGTTTTTGACCCCCGGAACGCGCAACAGAGGTTGTTGAGCGCAGAACGTATCAGCGCGCGTTTAGATCCCCTGGATCTGTTGCGTAAAAGAATCGTGGTTGCGGCGATATCGGTCAGCACTGCCGTGGTTATCCTTGAGAGTACGGCCGACAGTACATTCACGATCGAGAAGGTCGCGCAGAAAACGTCCGCGCCTCCAGGCGTGCAGACGCGCCTCCAGACGCGCCTCCAGGAAAGATCCTCTCGAGGAGACCTGTGGTCCCGGGTGTATGAACGGGTGAAAAACAACGGCTCGATTGGTCGGGGAAACAGACAGTTTGTCATTCGGAATTTTGTCGGTTCCGGACTCAGGATACTGGTGCGGGACCCTGACGCGCATTCCATCGATATTGCCCGTGCGGACATTCATGTCCGCGATGCAAGCGTTGATTCGTCTGGCGGCGCGTCGGCAGGCGCTGTTGAGGCGCGCGGCACTCTGGAAAAAGACGCTCGGCCCGCAGGCGCATTTGAATTCTCATACAGGCGGGAGCCTGACGGGTTGAGCGCGGCGCTGCATGCGGTAGACGTCGACCTTGCGGCGGTTGAATTTCTCTTCGGTGATTCTCTGCCCGTGGATATTGAGCGCGGGACTCTGAGCATAACCTCACGCGCACGTGTCTCCAACGGACGCATCGAGTCGCAGCACGACCTGCGGTTAACCGACCACGCGGTCGCTGCCAAACACGCTGCAGAAGGCAGTGATTTCCCGGTCGGCGCGATCATTGCCGCTGCTCTGAACGAAAGGAATCCTTTTTCCGTTTCGTTCCCGTTGAACGGCCCTCTTGAAAAGCCGGATTACGGGCCGTGCGTTCAGGCGCTCCTGAGGCAGGTAAAACCGTCGGTCTCGACTATCGGCGCGGCATTATCCGGTATCCTGGGAGAGAAGGCGCACGAACATCCCGAGGCTCTTAAGGCCAAAGAGGCGCTTGAATCAATTTTCGGCACGTAATCATTGGTGTCCGCGCACGGACGCAATCGTCATGCTGTATTCGATCGTCGACTGGTTTGTCTACTCCTTCCTCAGACTCAGTCCTGAGTCCCGGTTCGGACAGGGCGTTCATTTCTTCGTCTACGATTCCCTGAAGATTCTCCTGCTCCTGTTCGTGATGATCAGCGTGATCGGCGTGCTGCGGACGTTCCTGCCGCTGGACAAATTGCAGGCATGGCTGCGCAGCAGGGGGATTCTGGCGAACTGTATGGCGAGCCTGTTCGGGGCGGTAACGCCGTTCTGCTCATGTTCCTCGATACCGCTGTTTATCGGTTTTCTCAAGGCGGGGATTCCTCTCGGAGCGGCCTTGTCGTTTTTGATTACCTCGCCGCTGATCAACGAGTATCTGGCGGTTCTCATGATCGGTTATTTCGGGTGGAAGGTGACGGCCGCATACATTATCGGCGGGCTGGTCATGGGTGTTGCCGCGGGCAGCATGATCGGCAGGATGCGTCAGGAGCGGTACCTGGTCGAGGATATGGCCGGCTCGACCGCATGCGCATCCGTTCCGGCAGCGTTCGGGACGTTCGGGGCGAGGATCAGCTATGGGATACACGAGGCGCGGTCGGTGCTTGCCAGGATCTGGGTATGGGTGCTTGTCGGCGTCGGCCTGGGCGCGATTATCCATAATTACATTCCTCAGGAGGCGGTGAACAGCCTGGTCAGTAAGACAGGATTTTTCGCCGTCCCCCTTGCCGTGCTTCTCGGCGTGCCGCTGTATGGCAGCTGCGCGGCGATCATCCCGATTGCGCTCGTTCTGTTCGAGAAGGGTTTTCCGCTGGGCACGTCGCTTGCGTTCATGATGGCGGTGGCGGCGTTAAGCCTGCCGGAAGCCTTCATGCTGCGCAGGGTGATGCGTCTTCCGTTGGTGCTTCTTTTCTTCGGCGTCACCGCGCTGTGCATTACGGTGACCGGATACGTCTTTAACCTGCTGCAGGGTATACTGGTATAACGATATGCGCGCACATACCGATCGATGCGATATTACCCCGAAGGTGCTCATAGTCGACGATGATGCGGCGTTCAGGGCTGAGTTCAGGGAGTGTTTTCAGGAATACGGGATTCTGGAGGCAGCCAGCGGCGAGGAGGCGTTGCGTATCCTCAGGAAACCGAATGAGCTGGACCTGGTGCTTCTCGACGTGCGCATGTCGGGGATGGACGGCATCGAGGTGTTGAATCAGATCCGCCGTGTCTCGGGAGGCGTCGCCATCGTGATGCTCACCGGCTACAGCTCCAAGGAGGTCGCGGTCGAGGCCCTGCGCGGCAAGGCGGACGATTACCTTGAGAAGCCTCTCGATATCGAGGTCACGAAAAAGCTTATCGAGCGTTTTCTCTGGCGCGGCAGGGTCGAGCAGTTGGGGACAGACACGGCTGATAAGGTTACCAAGGTCAAACGCTATCTCCAGAAGAACTGCCTGCGCAAGGTCAGCCTGGATGACGTGGCCCGGGCAGTGTGTTTAAGCCCGAAATACCTGAGCAGGATGTTCAAGGAAAAGGAAAAGAAGGGGTTTAACGAATACAAACTGTCCCTGAAGATTGAGCAGGCGAAGAAGTTTCTCCTGGAATCCGGGTACAACATCGACCAGATTTCCGACCGGCTCGGCTATCAGAATACCGAATCGTTCATCCGGCAGTTCAAGAGACATACTTCAATGACGCCGACCGAGTTCCGCAGCAGGCAGAAAAAGTAGAAACAGGTCAATAAAAAGACGAACGTTCCACTGTGTCCGGCTGCGTGAATCGGGTATAGTGAAGCCGTGACAGCGGCTTCAGTGACGGGAATTCAGGGTGAAAGCAGGGGGGACGGCATATGTTTAAAAAGGTGATGATTATCGACGATGACCGTGAATTTCTCGAGGAGCTCAATGATATCCTGCATTTAAGCGGGTACGACACCTATCCCACCAACGACGCCTTGCAGGCATGCGTCTCGGCGAGCGACTACAAGCCGGATATCATCATCATGGATTTCCGCATGCCGGGTAAGACGGGTTTTGACGTTGCCCGGGACCTGCGAGCTATGCCGGATTTCAAGGCAACGCCGATCATCGGCATGACGGCGTTCGTGGGTGAGGATTATGAGGATCGCATGCGGCAGTGCGCTATTTCGACCTACCTGCGCAAACCCTTTAACCCTCTGGAAATCATCAGTGTGATCGAAAAAGTATCGTAAACCGAACGCGTAAGGAGGACGCATGAAGTCAATGGCAGAATTGTATCAGAGCGCGGATTGGAAGACGGAAAAGCATGTGCCGGTGATCGAGGCCCCTGACGCGGTCAAGAAGGGGGAATTGTTCAAAGTCACGGTATCCATCGGCAGGGAGATCGCCCATCCGAACACCACCGAACACCATATCCGCTGGATCGATGTCTACTTCCATGCAGAAGGCGAGAAGTTCGCATTTCAGATCGGCCGAGGTTCGTTCGCTTCGCACGGAGAATCCGTGCAGGGTCCCAACACCAGCACCGTCTACACGCATCACGAGGTCACGCTCTCATTCAAGACTGACAAACCGGGAGTGATCATCGCCTCATCCCACTGCAATATCCACGGACTCTGGCAGAGCTCAAAGGAACTGAAAGTCCAGTAGGTACTTCCGTATGCCCCCAGAGATGAACATCAGGATAACGGGAGAAGCCGGTCAGGGCATGCATACTATCGGCATCGCCTTGTGCCGGGTTTTTAGCCGCAGCGGTTATTGTGTCTTCGCGAACCAGGATTATATGTCGCGCATCCGCGGTGGCAACAACATCTTCCAGGTGCGCGTCAGCACGGATCCGGTGTATGCGTTTCGTTCGTTGAGCCAGATTATTGTTCCTCTGGATGCGGCGAGCGTCGAGCTGCACCGCCGTCATCTGGCGCCGGGCGGCGTGATGGTAGCGGATGCGGGACGCTTCGGTGTCGCTGCAGGCGAGGGCCTTTTCGATGTGCCGCTCTATAGTCTTGCCGCGGCTACCGGCAGCGAGATATTCGTCAACTCTGTTGCCTGCGGCGTGATCATGCGTCTGGTCGGGCTGGGGCTTGACGTTTTAAACCGCGTACTCTCCGAGACGTTCGCCGATAAAGGGAGCGAGATAGTCTCAAAAAACCTGGCAGCTGCGCACGCGGGATTCGAGTATACGGAGCAACGGTTTCAGGGGAATCTTTATTCTCTCGGAGCCGGCGGTACAAAGCCGAGCGATGATTTAATTCTGGTGGCGAATGAAGCCATAGCACTCGGAGCGGTCAAAGCAGGGTGTTCGTTTTATTCAGCGTACCCGATGACTCCGTCTTCGAACATTCTGCAGACCGTCGCGCGCCTCGCCCAGCAAACGGGGATCGTGGTTGAGCAGGCAGAAGATGAGATAGCGGCAATCAACATGGCCATCGGCGCGTCGTATGCCGGCGTGCGCTCCATGACCGGTTCTTCGGGCGGAGGGTTCGCGCTCATGGTAGAAGGAGTAAGTCTGGCAGGCATGACTGAAACGCCGGTCGTGATTGCCGTGGCGCAGCGGCCTGCCCCTGCCACAGGGTTTCCCACGCGAACCGCGCAGGAGGACCTTTTCATGGTTCTGTACGCCGGACATGGCGAATTCCCGCGCGTGATATACGCGCCGGGGACTGCCGAAGAGGCGTTCGAGCTGACGCTGAAGGCTTTTGATACGGCGGAAAAATATCAGATTCCGGCTTTTATCCTCTCCGATCAGGTGCTCGCAGATTCCTACCGTAACGTCGCTCCGTTTTCCGCTGCCGTATCCGCGATGAGAAGGCACATTATTTCAAAAGAGGAATCGGCGTCGGTGCAAGGGTATAAACGCTATCTGCTCACCGAGAGCGGCGTGTCGCCCCGTGCCGTGCCGTCCTGGATCAATGATCCGGTGTATGCCGATTCCGACGAACACACCGAAGACGGCCACATTACCGAAGACGCGGGCGTGCGCGTGGCCATGACCGAGAAACGCCTGTATAAAAAAATGGTTGCTTTGGTCCGTGAGATAGTCCCTCCGGTCATTGATAAAGCGAGCGCCGCGGAGGTTCTGCTTATCGGATTCGGTTCGACGTTCGGTGTGATCAAGGAAGTCAGCGATGCGCTTGCGGGTATCGGGCGCGTGCATCTGAAGCAGGTCTGGCCGTTTCCTAAGGAAGCGGTTCTGCAGGCGATGCGGGGCGCGAAAAAGGTGCTGACCGTCGAAAACAACGCTACGGGTCAGCTTGCGCGCCTGATCCGGCAGGAGACAGGCGTGCAGGTGGGTTCGATCCTTAAATTTGACGGCAGGCCGTTCAGTTTCGATGAGTTACAGCAGCGTGTCGAACAGGAAAGGGAGCATGGATCCAAAAGCGTTTGATTCTCGTGATCCGGTAGCCTGGTGTCCGGGATGCGGCAATTTCGGCATCTTGAACGCGATGAAGAAGGCATTCGCCGCATCCGGAAAAGCCCCCAGGGATATTCTGATGGTCTCTGGCATCGGCCAGGCGGCGAAACTGCCACATTATGTGCGCGCGAATTGTTTCAATGGGCTGCACGGCAGGGCGCTACCTGCTGCGTGCGGCGCGAAAATCGCTAATCGTGCGCTGACGGTTGTCGTGTCATCAGGCGACGGAGACATGTACGGTGAAGGAGGAAATCATCTCCTGCATAACATCCGGCGCAATATCGATATCACGGTCGTGGTGCACGATAACCAGGTGTACGGCCTTACCAAAGGACAGGCGTCTCCGACTACCGAACAGGGAACGGTGACGCCGGTGCAGACTGAAGGCGTGGTAGTAGATCCGTTCCGTGCGCTGGAGTTCGCCATTGCCATGGGAGTAGGATTCGTGGCCAGGGGGTATTCCGGCGACATCGAGCACCTGTCCGGGCTTATCCTCAGCGGCATGCGGTATCGCGGGTTCGCCCTGATCGACGTGCTGCAGCCGTGCCCTTCATTTAACAAGAAGAACTCGTACCAATGGTACCAGAAGCGCATCTACAAACTCGATTCCTCGTATGACCCTTCCAACCGTGGTCAGGCGTTCGAAAAGGCGCGCGAATGGGGAGACAGGATTCCGC
>CAZDUF010000082.1:5903-6420 GCA_964508555.1 uncultured Planctomycetales bacterium | reverse complement strand
TCAAGATCGGGAAATCGGAATCAAGCCAGGCCTTGGAAAGAGAGGGAGAAGGCGGTCCGCGCACCGAGACCATTTCCATCGAACGCACGCCCACGGGAGATCTGGTTTCGAAGAAGGCTGATTTTGAGCCGTCCATCAAGTCCAAGACGCTCTTGGTTACCGATACGCCCGCGTCTTTGGACAGGATCAGGAACATTATTTTACCGCAAATCGACAAGAAACCGAAGCAGGTCATCATCGAGACCCGCATCATGGAGGTGAACCGCGACAAGCTCAAGGATATCGGTCTTGACTATGGTACCGGCACCAACGGCGCAGAGGGCGGTTCGTTCACGGCGGCAAACGATATCGGGCTCAGCTCGCAGAACACGGCGTCGCTGGCAGGCAGGAATATCGCGTCGGAGTTTACGCCGAGTCTGTTCGGCCCGAAGGAAGGCGTTACCGTGCTTCCCGGTACCGAGCCGTACAAGGCAGGTCTTGAGCTCATTTTCAAGAAATTGACCGGAACGCAGTTTCA
>CAZDUF010000082.1:679-5893 GCA_964508555.1 uncultured Planctomycetales bacterium | reverse complement strand
GCTCGTCGTTCTCCTGCACGCGCTTGAAGAAGATGCCTATACCAATACGCTGTCCGCTCCCCGCGTGATGACGCTGGATAACCAGGAGGCGTCCATTCTCGTCGGTTTCCATACGCCTATCTTGAGTTCGACGGTCAGCGCCGGAACGGATTCCACCGGTCCCACGCAGACGCAGAATCTCGATTATTATCAGGAAATCGGGATACGTCTCAACGTCGTGCCTCAGATAAGCGACGAGGGATACATCAACATGATCATCCATCCGAGTGTCACCTCGACCAGCGCGTCGGTTACCGCGACCAATGTCGCCGGCACCGGCTCAAGCGCGATCCAGACCTCGGTCGATTATCCGATCATCGACGTGCGCGAGGCGCAGACCCAGGTTCTGATGAAAGGCGGGGAGACGGTGGTACTCGGCGGTCTGCTCAAGGATGTCAAGAGCAAACAGGTCATCGGGGTACCGTTGTTGAGCAAAATACCGGTCATCGGCCAGATGTTTAGACGCGAAACGGTCGATACGGCAAAGATAGACTTGCTGATATTTATCAGCGCCCATGTCGTCGGCGACGATGAGTCGTCGGTGGAAGAACTGGCTAAGCTGCAGCAGACGTTTGAATCTTTCGAAGCGGGGAAGAAACAGGAACAGCCGTAAGGCGCATTTTTCGCACGGTATTCTTCTCCGGTTTGGCAGAAGAGACGAGCGGGTTTGTTAAGGCCGCACTAGTCCTGTATTCCGGCATGGAGGATGTCTGTCTGGGAAGAAGGACGGGTGCGGCTTTTTCATGAATTACACGGTAGATTTCGTTTTTTCGAAAAAGGGGGCGATGCGGTTTATCTCGCATCTGGACCTGATGCGTCTGTTGACACGGGCGTTCCGCAGGGCGGCATTGCCGGTCAAGATGACGCAAGGGTTTAATCCTCACCCGCGTTTAAGTATGAAGCGCGCGCTGAAACTCGGGGTAGAGAGCGATCACGAAGAGGCGTCCGTGGTTTTAACCAGGCGCATGGATGAACAGGAATTCACCACAAAATTGCAGCGGCAGCTGCCAGAAGGGATTGAGGTTAAACATGCCAAAGGAAATTTTAATTAGTGTAGAACCGCAGGAAAAAAGGGTGGCAGTGGTCAAGGACGGCAGGCTTGAGGAGTTCTCCATCGAGCGTCCGCAGGACAAAACGATCGTCGGGAATATTTATAAAGGGGTTATCGACGCAGTGCTGCCGGCGATCGGCGCGGCGTTCGTCGACGTGGGACTGCCCAAGAAGGGATTTCTGTACATGTCGGAGATCGAGACCGCCTACGAGCTTCCCGGCGCTGTGCAGAAACAGCCCGCAGCAAAGCAGTCGCGGCCGGATGTCAAGAAAGGGCAGGAGATTCTGGTCCAGGTGGTCAAGGAATCTTTCGGCACCAAGGGGCCGCGGCTTTCGTCGCATATCGGCCTTGCCGGCAGGTATCTGGTGCTCATGCCGCAGGACAATAAGCAGGTCGGCGTGTCCCGCAGGATCGACGACGATGAAGAGAGAAAGCGGCTCCGCGAGACGCTCAAGGAAGTCCCGAACGCGGAGGACGTCGGTTTCATCGTCAGGACCGCCGCAAAAGAGCGCTCCAAGAAAGAGCTGCAGCGCGACGCGCAGTATCTCCTGAAACTCTGGGACCGGCTCAAGAAAGTGATCGCCCAGAAGAAGGGCCCGGCGCTTATCTACGACGAGCTCGACCTGTCCAGGCGCGTCATCCGCGATTCCTTCACCGATGAGGTATCAAAGCTCATCGTGGATTCCAAGCCCGAGTATTACCGGCTGCAGCATTTCATGCGCTCGTTTCTCGGGCACATGCGCAGTAAAGTCGAGCTGTATCGTGGAGAGAACCTTTTTGCCGATAAGGAGATCGAGCGGCAGATTTCGGGAATTTTCGAGAAGAAGGTGTACCTGAAATCCAAGGCGTACCTGATTATCGAGCCGACCGAGGGGCTGGTGGTTATCGACGTCAACTCCGGCGGTTTCACGAAAAAGATCAGGCAGGAAGAGGCGGCCTTCCGTATCAATTGTGAAGCGGCGATCGAAGCGGCGCACCAGCTGATGTTGCGCGATCTGGGCGGTATTATCGTTATCGATTTCATCGATATGCAGGAAGAGGGGCACCGGCGCGAGGTCTTACGCACGCTCAAGGATGCCTTAAGCGAGGATAAAGCGAAATACGATATCCTGGGAATATCGAAGTTCGGGCTGGTGGAGATGACGCGCGAGCGCGTGCACAAAACGGTACAGATGCTCTCCTACCAGGAATGTCCCTACTGCCAGGGGAAGGGGAAGGTTCGTTCTCCGGTGACGACAGCCATCAATGCCCTGAAAGAGCTGAAGCGCCACCTCAAGGTCAGGGCTCCGGCACAGGTTAACCTCGCTGCCGTGCCTATCGTTATTGAGGAGATTCTCAAGGAGCAGGATGCGGTGAGAAATATCGAGCGCCGGTACCGTACCAAGATCAACCTGATCTCGAATCCCGCGCTGCATTTTGAGGAATTCAAGATATCGTAATCCGTTAAAGAGGCGCTTGACTGCCAACGGGTTATACTATATAATTATTGTCTTATTTTTGAACAACTCGCATGAAGGAGACGGCTATGTACGCAGTTATTGCAGTGGGTTCCAAACAGTATACGGTTCAGGAAGGCGATGTTCTCGATGTCGAGAAACAGGCCGGCTCAAAAGGTGACTCTCTCACGCTTGACAAGGTGCTTTTGATATCGGCTGAGGAGGTGCAGGTTGGTCAGCCCTATGTCAAGGGCGCTTCGGTTCTGGCCACGGTCCTCGACGACAAGGCAAAGGCAGAGAAACTCATTTCTTTCAAGTACCGCCGCAGAAAAAATTCCCACTGGAAAAAAGGCCACCGGCAGCAGCTTACTAAAATAAAAATAGAAAAGATTAAAGTTTAGCGGTTGGTGGCGATTGGCGAGTGGCTAGAGGATTACTCAGTTAGTCACCAGCCACCAGCCACTAGTCACTCGCCACTATGTTTATAGATCACGCCAAGATAACGGTGCGCGGCGGTGCCGGAGGCAAAGGATGCAGGAGTTTTTACCGCGACAAGTATGTCCGTGAGGGCATCCCTGACGGCGGTAACGGCGGTAACGGCGGCAATGTGATTATCCGGACAGACCGTAATCTTTTCACGCTTCTTGATTTCAAATATAACAGGCATTTTCAGGCAGTGAGCGGCGGCCACGGATCGGGGAAAAAGAAAAGAGGCAAAGACGCGCCTGATTTGGCGGTGCGGGTGCCGCCGGGCACGCTTGTCCTGGATGAACAAAGCGGGTGCGTGCTGCGCGACCTGTCCCAGGATGGGCAGGAGTTTATCGTAGCGCGCGGCGGTCAGGGAGGTCTCGGCAACACGCATCGCCGCGATGAGTCGACGCCGGGCGAGCCCGGCGAAGAACGCGTCATTATCCTGGATTTGAAACTGATCGCCGATGTCGGGGTGATCGGTTTTCCCAACGCCGGCAAATCGACGTTTATCAGCGCGGTGTCCAACGCCCATTCCAAGGTCGGCGCGTACCATTTTACCACCAAGGCTCCGGTGCTCGGCGTCGTCGAATGCGGCTCACACAGGTTTATTATGGCCGATATGCCTGGTCTTATCGCCGGAGCGTCAGAAGGCCGCGGACTGGGAGATACTTTCTTACGGCATATTGAACGCACGCGCGTTCTGGTCCACGTGATCGATATGGCTTCATCGGAAGGCAGGGATCCCGTCGAGGATTATCGCGTGATCAATGCCGAGCTCAGGGATTTCAGCGCCGCGGTCGCGCGCAAGCCCCAGGTGATTGCGGCAAACAAAATGGATATGCAGGGAGCCGACGAGCAGTTGCGGCGCTTCGCCGGCACGGTCAGGAAAAAGGTATATCCCATTTCCGCCCTCTACCGGCAGGGAGTTGAGGAGATACTTCGTGTGCTCTGCGCGAAAAAATAAGAAGATTGTCGTCAAGATCGGATCGAGCGTGCTCTGTCCCCGGGGAGACCGTATCGACGCGCTTTTTCTGGGGAGTATCGCTTCCCAGGTCGCGGAACTGGCCGGCAGCGGCACCAGGACGGTCATCGTTTCATCGGGTGCGATCGCGCTCGGCATGGGCGCATTGAAACTCCATGAGCGCCCGCGGGAGTTGGCGTCTTTGCAGGCGGCTGCCGCGGTGGGACAGCACGAATTGATGCATGCCTGGAGGGATGTCTTTCACTCCAGGGGCATCCTCTGCGCGCAGCTCCTGTTGACCTGGGAAGACATCAAGGACCGGCAACGGTATCAGAACGCGAAGCATACCCTGCATACGCTGCTTGAGATGGGGACGGTGCCTGTCATTAACGAGAATGATACGGTTGCGACCGAGGAAATCAAGTTCGGGGATAACGATACACTGTCAGCGCTGGTCGCGGTTTTAGTCGGCGCGGATCTGTTGATTAACCTGTCTGATGTCGACGGCCTTCTGGATACGAATAAACAGGTGATTCCGCATGTCGGCAGGATTACGCCGGCAGTGCGCTCGCTGGTCTGTCCGGGAAGTTCACGGACCTGTGTCGGCGGCATGGCGGCGAAACTCAACGCGGCCCAGATCGTGCTTGCGGCAGGCATTCCATATGTGGTGGCGAACGGCCATACCAAGGGAATCATTCATTCGCTTGCATCGGATCCGCAGTCCCAGGGAACGCTCTTTATGCGCAGATGCCAAACGGAAAGACGGGAAAGGTAACGGCCATGCATGTCGGAACATACATACGCACCATAGCAGGGAAAGCGCGCGCGGCTTCGTTTGCCATGTCGGGCGTCGCTTCAGAGGTTAGAACGCGCGTTCTCCTGGAGATGGCGGATAACCTGGCGCGGTCGGCGGAGGAAATTCTTGACGCGAATAGCAAGGACGTCCGCGCCGCAAAGACGAGCGGTATGCCCAGTGCGCTTATCGAGCGGCTGCGGCTGGATACCGCGGGGATCGAACAGATGGCGGACGGAATGCGCCAGGTTGCCGCGCTTGCGGATCCGGTCGGCGAGGTCATGAAGGCCTGGCGGGTCGCAAACGGGCTGTGGATCCATAAGGTGCGCGTGCCGCTGGGTGTGGTTGCCATCATTTACGAGAGCCGTCCGAACGTCACCGCCGATTGCGCGGCGCTCACGTTTAAATCCGGTAACTGCGTCATCCTGAAAGGCGGCAGCGAGAGTCTGCATTCCAACCGGGC
>CAZDUF010000082.1:0-669 GCA_964508555.1 uncultured Planctomycetales bacterium | reverse complement strand
GCAGCGCTGGTGACCGCGCTCAAGCAGACGCTGGATGCAGAGGGCATGCCGGACGGAGCCGTGCAGTTGATCGAGACCACTGACCGCGCTGCGGTCGACGTGCTGCTCAAACAGGCTGAAGCTATCGATGTGGTGATCCCGCGCGGAGGCAAGGGGCTCATCGATAAAGTCACGAAGGTATCCCTCATCCCTGTTATCAAACACTACCAGGGGATTTGCCATGTGTTCGTCGATCAATGGGCGGATGTCAAGATGGCGCAGGAGATTTGTTTCAATGCCAAGGTACAGCGGCCTGCAACCTGTAATGCCATGGAATGCATGCTGGTGCACGCGTCGGTGGCGCGGTCATTCCTGCCGGCGATGGCGAAAAGATTCACTAAGGCCGGCGTGGAGCTGCGCGGATGCGCGGCGACCCGGCGTCTGGTCGCGGGTATCAGGAAGGCGACCGAAAAGGATTATCGCACGGAATATCTGGACTTAAAATTGTCCGTGCGCGTGGTAGACAGCCTGGATGAGGCGGTCAGGCACATCAATACGTACGGATCGCACCATTCCGATGCCATCGTGACCCAGGAATATGAGCATGCGCTTACGTTCTTAAACGGCGTCGATTCCGCGTGCGTCTACGTGAACGCATCCACGCGGTTTACCGACGGCAACCAGTTCGGC
>CAZDUF010000081.1:0-6434 GCA_964508555.1 uncultured Planctomycetales bacterium | reverse complement strand
ATAAGCCCCAGCCGCTCTTTCTCGTCAAGACGATAGGCAAGCCTGATTTTCTGCCTGACCTCATAGCCAAGAATCACCGAGAGGGCGCTCAGGAAACACACCGTCCACAGCGCCAGTATCAAAATACTCGCATCAGTCTTTTTTCGTCTCATGCCGGTATACCGCAACGGGAACGAATACGGTCTTGGCGTACGAGGTCCGCGTCTGCCCGATCACGCGCTCAAGCTCGACGCGCACCGCCAGCGGCAGTTCGCTTTTCCGCCATGCATCCACCCATACCCGATCCTGCGTGTCGGTTGCATTCGCGTAATATGAAAGTTCGAGCCGCTCCACGTCTCCCAGACACGATGACAGAGTACCGTCAGCGCGCTCCTCTGTTTGGCTGCGCGTCTTAAGCCTGCGGCAGACGCGCCGCGCCGTATGATCGTACGCGACTGACACCGTGCCGGCCGGTGTCACCTCAGAAGATGGTATCTCGACTTCCGACGACGTTCCGGCGAGCGTCTGGTTCCCGTACGAAAAGGCGTTGTGCACGTCAGAGCCCAGGCGCAGAAAGAAAATCGCCATATCCTCGTCAGCCGACGTCGCATGGACCCTGCGCCAGATCTTCAGTCCGCTGTCAAGCGTCGAGAATATCGCGAGGGAAATGACCGCGACGATCACGGTGACGACGAGGACTTCGATGAGCGTAAAACCGTTTCTAGACCTTTGGAGTTCCGTGGGAAGTAGGCCGTCCGCTCGCCTCCTGCTGCGCAGGTGTCTCGCTCGGACGTGGCACTCGGCCATACAGGAGCGGCCGGTGCGCGCTTGTTCGCGGGATGTCGACAACTCAGCCTTTACGTCCCACGTCCCACATCCCACGGAAGAATCAATCCTAACTGTCAACTTCTGACTCCTCCTCAGGCACGAACACGTAGGTCGACCGCTCGAGCCTGACCAGCCGCTTGCCCTGTACCCACGACACTTCCAGAGCGATCTTTACCAGTCCTGACTCGCTGTCCCTATTGTCCACCGCCTTCCAGGTATAGACCCTCGTGCCCTGCTGTATGGTACCTGCGGTCTCAGACGGCATGCGGTTGAGCGCCGCATCCTGCAATTCCCACATCTTCTGATCCATCCAAGGTGCAAGCGACATGCTGTTGGCATAATACGCAAACGTATTCGAGGTCGCAAACAACGCCTGAAAAATCAGGACCACGCCGCCTGCCAGCACCGCCGTAGCGACCATGACTTCGATGAGCGTAAATCCTGCTCTGCATTTTGTGACTTTGTGACTTTGTGTCCTTGTGACCTTACGCATCAATCCCCTTACTCCCAATTCTTCACATCATCCTCAGTACCTTCCTGCCCGTCCTTGCCTGACGAATACAAATCATAATCGTTACGATGGTCTCCCGGGGATTTATATTTGTATTCCCTGCCCCAGGGATCAACGGGTTTCTTCTCCAGATACGGCCCGTTCCAGTTGACTGCGGACGCAGGCTTGGCAATCAGCGCCCCCAGCCCTTCGTCCGTCGATGGGAATGAACCGTTGTCCAGCTCGTAGAGCTTCAAACCCGTGGCAATATTCGCCTGGATATCCGCGCTGGCGGCGGCGGAACGCGCCTGCTCGCCTCTGCCGGCAAGACGCGGCATGACCATGGCAGCTAAGGCGCCGATAATGATGACAACGAGCATCAGTTCAATCAGTGTAAATCCGCGTTTTTGTATTCGCATGCTTCCTCCGGATTTTTTGTCATGCCACGTCCTACATCCCACATCCCAGCGATGTGCGCTGGGCCGCTCGGCCGCGGAGCGGCCAGGCGGCCAGGCGGTCAGGCGGCCAGGCGCACAAGCGGTCGTCCCACGGAACTCCAGTCTTAATTAACGTACTCCTCACTCCCCACATACTCCCGCCAGCGCACTTCCAGCTCCGCAAGAGACTTGATATAATTCGGATACGCAAACCGCAGCGCCTCTTCCATACTCTTTCCGTCGCGAAGCTGGCGGCAGAAATACGTAAAATCATCGGTGCCGTAGCGGGTGATGAGAAAATCAACCAGCGAAAACCCCTGCACATAGTACGCGTTCAGGATCGCTTCCGTGCTCAGGAATAATACGCCGTCCTCTCCTTCCCGGGTTTTGGTCGGCCGGATGAATAACTTTTCCTTATCCGAGATGTTCCTGATATCGATACGCATCATGTCGTTCATGGTCAGAAGCGAGTCCTCGTCGAATTTCTTCCTGACGATCTGACGCATGGCAACGCGCTTGGCCTTCTCGGACCACTGCGCCACGCCTTCGTCAAGCCACAGCGGAACTTCGCCCCTAAAACCCACGAAATCCCGGAATATCAGATGCGCAATCTCATGCGGCAGGAGACTCTCGAGAAATCCGGAACTCCACACATAGCTGATCACCTGTTTCTGCCGGTAATCGGCCATACCCTGCGACCACTGAGGCTGATGCGTCGCTTTCAGGTACGCCGCATGGTCGGGATAAATAAATATCTTGACGCGTTTATCCCAGAGCCAGAACTCCGAATAGCGCGGATACCCGAGTTGCGACGCTATGTCGTTGTAATACAGTTCGGCCTTATCCAGACAATCGCGGGCGAACCGCTCGTCGTTGAGGTAAAACACCTTAAAGTGGTCGCTCGAGAGCTCGCGCCAGGACTCACCCGCCACAGCGCCGACCGGAGAGGAACAGAGAAAAAGTACTGCCGAGATACAGTGTAGCAGAATTCTGGGCGGATTCATAGCAATACGCGCGAGTGGCGAGTGACTAGTGGTGAGTGGCTAGACTAGTCTTTCTCGCCACTAGTCACCAGCCACTAGCCACTATTTTACTGGCTCATCACATTAATCTGAAACACCGGCAGCAGCATCGCCACCACGATAAAACCCACGATGAGCCCCAATGCCAGAATCATCAGGGGCTCCATGATGCTCGAGGCCGCTTTCATCGAACGCTCGACGTCTTTTTCGTACGCCTCTGCAACCTCGGCGAGGGCGTCGGCAAGCTTGCCGGATTCCTCTCCCACGGTAACGAGGTTGGTCATGAATGGCGGAAATATCCGGGCGTTTTTCAGGCTCATGCCAAACGATCCTCCCTGCTCAAGATCAAGACAGCTCTTTTCCAAGCGCACTTTCACCGCTTCATTCGAGAGAACCGGGATAGCAATGCGCAGCGCCTGCAGAATCGGTATGCCGTTCTTGATCAGGAGTTCCAGGGTCCTGGAGAAACGCGCGATCTCGCTCTTGATGATAAACTGACCTGCCAAAGGAAGTTTGAGCAAAAACGCCCCCAGCGGCAGCCGCGCGTAATCGGCGGCGAGCTGACGCCTCGCCAGCAGAACGCACACGGCGATACCGATCCACAACCACGGGTTCGACAGCACGGAACTGGCAGAAATCAACAGTCTGGTCGGCAGAGGCAATTCCTGGCCGGCGGAAACGACGATCTGGGTGAGTTTCGGAATGACAAACAGGAGCATGAAGGCAATGGTACCGGCGCCGACGACCGCCATGAGTATGGGATAGGCCAGAGACATCTTCACCTCAGCCATAAGCTCCTCCTGGCGGGAACGGTAGCCGGCGATCTTTTCCAATGCCTCAGGCAGCGCACCGCTTCCCTCTCCGGCGCGCACCAGGGATACATACAAGGCAGGGAACTGCCGCGGATACTGCGCCAGGGCCGAAGAAAAAAAAGCCCCTTCTTTGATCGATGACTGCACCTGCCGCAGGATAGCGGCAAAGGTGCGGTTCTGCGTCTGTTCGACGATAATGCCCAGACTCTGCAGAATGGGAACGCCGGCTTTGATGAGGCTCGCGAGCTGCCGGGTGAAAATCGTGACCTCGCGGGGTTTCACTCCGGAGGAACTCAGGCCCGGCCCGGACGGCGCTCCTGCGGGAGAGGAACCAACGGCTGACTCCCTGTCGAGCGAAACGGGAAAAAATCCGAGCTGGCTTATTTTTTCGATCGCTTCCGCCTCGCTTGCCGCCTCAACAGTGTCCTCAATGAGCTGATCCGGACCTTTCTTTGCCTTATAGCGGTACCGCATATCTCCTCGCTTCCTCCGTCAGGAAACTGATTCGACGTATTTGTTCAGACGAATCCGCTCGCTTCCGGTCACATCGAGCAGGCAGACCGCAACGTCATACTTTTTCAGGTGTTCGATTTCCTCGACCCGCACCACGCGGGCGTGCGCGCGGACCGGGTCTTTGCCGTCGGGCACCTCGATCACCAGATCCAGCACCGATCCGAGCGCCGGCGCCTCGAACGCCGCGAACAGTATGCCTCCGGCGGAGATGTTACGCGTCACGGTCCGGTACTCCGCGTCGAGCGAGGCATCGTCCTGTCCGTGCGCGGGCACCACGCTGTAACGGACGTTAATCTTCTGATTCAGGCGGCGGAAAGCGCGCTTGGTCGACATAAGGTCTTCCGCCGATGCCCCGGCAGCCTGTCCGGCAGGCCTGGCGGCCTCCAAACGTAATTCTCCCGCGGCCTCCTGATCCGCAGTCGTCACCTTGATGATTTCCTCGGGAGTAGTAACGCCGGCAATGACCTTGTTCCAGCCGTCCTGCCGCAGCGTCTTCATGCCGCGGGAGAGCGCGTAGCGGGTGATCTGATTGGCAGGCGCCTTCTTCATGATCAGGTCCCTGATGCCGTCGTCAACCAGCAATATCTCGTAAATCGCGGTCCTGCCGAAGAACCCGGTGAAATTGCAATTCGGGCATCCCTTGCCGCGGAAAACCTTGATCTCATCCTGCTGCCGGTCGACCAGATCCGCTACGATCACTTTCGTGAGCTCCCCGGAAACCTTCGTGTCTTCTTCCTTGCACGCCGGACAGACCACGCGCACCAGGCGCTGCGCGATGAACGCCTCGACGCTCGACGAAAGAAGGTACGGCTCGACGCCGATATCGATCAGGCGCGTGATACCGCTCACCGCGTCATTGGTATGAAGCGTCGAGAATACTAGATGGCCGGTGAGCGCGACGCGGATCGCGATCTCCGCGGTCTCGAGATCCCTGACCTCGCCGACCATCATCACGTCCGGATCATGCCTGAGCATGCTCCGCAGTCCGCGCGCGAAATCCAGGCCGATCTCCGCCGATACCTGAATCTGCGTTATCCCGGGCATCTCATACTCTATAGGATCCTCGATCGTAATGATCTTGCGTTCCTTGGTGTTGATCCTGCTCAGGCAGGCGTAGAGGGTCGTGGTCTTGCCGCTGCCCGTTGGACCGGTGACGAAAATAATCCCGTGGGGCTTGGCGATCAGCCCCTCGAACGCCTCAAGGTCGCGGTGCGCAAGCCCCAGTTTCTCAAGGCTGAAGAGCATCGTCGTGGGCAGAATCCTGATGACGATACTCTCTCCGTAGGGAGTCGGGATGGTAGAGATGCGCAGATCCAGGACCTGGTCGCCGACCTTGACCACTGCCCTGCCGTCCTGCGGCAGGCGGCGCTCGACGATGTTAAGATTGGACATAATCTTGATGCGGGAGATGATGGCGTTGAGCAGATATTTCATCCCCTCGGGGATGTGCGCGTCGTAGAGGATGCCGTCGATGCGGTAGCGCAGGCTCAAGCCCTCTCGGAACGGCTCGATGTGAATGTCGGTGGATCGGCGCTTGAAGGCGTCGACGATGATCTGGTTGACGATCTTGATGACCGAGGCGTCCTGTGCCTGCTTGCCGATATCCTCGATACTCTCAGACTGCTCCTGCGGCTGTTCCGCGTGCGCGTCAACAGCCATGCGGTCGAGCGTTTCCGCACCCAGACCATACACCCTGCGGATGCTCTCAATGACGTCGCTTTCGCAGGCCAGCGCCACCGTGATATCGTACCCAAGCTGCATCCTGATCTCATCCTGCTTCTTGACGTCCATCGGCTGCGATACCGCGACCGTCAAGACCCGTCCTTCGATCTTCACCGGAAGAAATTTGTAGTACGACGCGACCTTCAGGGGAACCTTCGAGAGAACGGCCTTATCGATCTCAAGCGATTTGACATCGATGCAGGAAAGGCCGGATTTCTCGGCAACGGCGTCGAGAATCTGCCGCTCGGACAAAAGGCGGTATTTCAGGAGAAGTTCCTGCAAACTCTCGCCCGATGCGGCAGTCTCTGCCTGCAGCGCGTCCAGGCGTTCGGCGGGAATCAGCTTCTTTTCGCGCAGGGCCTGTACCAACAGGGTATCGGTTTTTTTCGGCATACGTTTACAGGCGCGCCGTCTTTATGTACGCGCGATAACGGGAAATCGCTTCATCCATGCCGGCCTTGGTGCACAGGGCGAGCTTCAACTGTAAGGGATGCACCTCTTCTTCCGCCCGCTTGACCGCCCAGACGTCGAAGGGATTGGTGATGGCGACCGTGACTTCCCGGCCGTTGGTCTCAACGGGAAAACAGCGGTAATCGAGCACAAGCGACGCGCTGAATTTAGCCAGCAGTTT
>CAZDUF010000080.1:0-6471 GCA_964508555.1 uncultured Planctomycetales bacterium | reverse complement strand
CAGGTAGAACAAGCGGCTATACGCAATTAAGCGATAAGCCCAACTGTAAGGAGGAGCAACATGGATAAGAGAATGGCGGTACTGTTAGCGGCGGGAATATTCGTCGCGGCAGGGTGCGAGAGCCAGCAGCAGGCGCCGCAGCAGCAAGCGACGCGGATGGAGCGGGGAGTTGCCGAAGCAATGGAGCAGGCAGCGCCGCAGCTTGAGCAGGCGGCACCGGCGGTTGAGGCGGTTGAACAGACAGTGCCTAAGGCGAATGCAATGGTCGATCAGGCGCAGGCGCTTCTCGCGCAGGCGAAAGAGCTGCTTGATACGGGAAAGTTGGATGAGGCGATTGCCGTGGCGCAGCAGGTGTTGAGCATCGATCCGCAGAATCTCGATGCGCAGAATATTATTGCGATGGCGCAGGAAAAGCTCGCGGCGATGGCTGCGACGCAGGTGGAGGGTGTTAAAAGTGACGTGTCGGGCGTGATGGACCAGCTCGGCGGAGGAAAATAAGCGTCAGTACCCGTCGCGCATCGGGCCAGGACGTACCCGGTGCGCGACGTTTTTTAACCCGGGGACGTTCCCCAAAGTGCCACCCCATCGCACTCCAACCCACTCTCTTACAATAGAATACAAGCTGACTTTTTCACGGTGAGCCAAAGGACGATGAATGCAGATAGAAATTTTTGCTTTATGCGACGCGGCAACAGCTGATACGGGCAAACTGAATCTTCTCGGCGCGTTCGACACGATGTGGGTTGGTATATTGCCGGCGGTGCTGCCGCAATGCGCGGTAGCGCTGCGGGTGCGGTTTTCAAGGATCGAGCGCGGGGAACATAAGGTGGCGGTGAGTTTCGTCGATGCCGACGGGAAACAGGTGATTCCGGCGGCGCAAGGGGTACTGCAGATGCAGTTTCCCGACGAGCAGGGTTCGGGGTCGGCGAATCTGATTCTCAACCTGTGCGGAGTGAAGTTCGAGAAGACTGGGGAGTATTCTATCGATCTAGCCGTCGACGGGCAGGAAAAGGCGTCGCTGCCGTTGTTCGTGAAGGAAAGGAAGTAAGTCGAGTTGTAACTCTATGGCGCAGATGGGGCCGCAAGCGGAAGGGGTGGTACTTTGGGGAACGTCCCCGACTTGAATTTAATTGACTTTGGTTTCCAGAGGTCGAATTTGATCCGGCATATGCCGCTGTTTGACGAGATCAGCTATGCCGGGCATGGCGAGGATAAGGTGCGTTATTACCGAGCCGTGCGCGAAGGCCAGGCTTGTAAGATTCTCGCGCTCAATTTTATCCGCGCTGACGAGAAGATACTTTGGGACGCGGTCGAGGATTTCGTGAAACGCTCGACCATCGACGCGACCTCTGCAGTGCGCGGGGTCTTTATCTTCGACCTCGTGACCATCGACATCCATCACGAAATCAAAACCTTCAAGCACGCGGAATTCTCGGCGCTCATCATGCATACCGCGATCAAGCTGCCGCCCGAGAGCGCGCGCATGATCAAATATTCCACGGCGTACGCGCTGCTGCATAAGACGCTCGACGCCGACTGGGGCAAGATCACGTTCAAGACCGCGGTGAGCGTTTTTAAAGATAAGCCGGAGTATCTCGACGTGCTCGTTAAGCAGCTGCTCAAGGATTATGAGTTTTCCCGAGAGCCGGTGATACTCTTACTCAACGACCTGAGCCAGAATCCCCTATTCGACGCTGAGAACGAGACGCAGCAGGCCCGGCTCAAGAAGGTGATCGCGGATAAGATACCGACATCAATCGAATTTATCCCTGAAGTGTATATCCAGGACAAAAACGGATGCCGTGAACTGCTTTCCGGCTCGTGCCTGTAAAAGGAATCGGTCATGCCTATCATCAACACCGCGCTCACCCTGTTGAAATCCCGTGAATTCGTCGCTCTTGCCACCGCAAGCCCCGACGGCAAACCGAATTGCGCGCCCAAACTTCTCCTGAAAGTCGACGGCAGAACCGCGTATTTCATCGACTACGGCATCGGCAGGAGCTTCGATAACATCAAGGCGAATCCCGAAGTTTCGTTGTCGGTGCTTGACGCCGATTCCCTGATGGCGTACCGTTTAAACGGCAAGGTCGAGATTGTCGACGGAGGCCCGGCATACGAGGAGTGTTTGAAAGAATTCACCGCCCGCCAGATCGAGCTTTCAGCGCAGCGCATCGTCAAGGGCGTGCAGGACGGTAAACGTCACGCAGGGTATGAAGTCGATATTACCGAGAAATTCCTGGTGTATATTGTGACGATCGACGAGGGCTGCGAAATCAGCCCTCGCGGCGCGGTCAAGCGCGAGAGCGATTAGAATTTATAGGTGACGCCGCCGGTCCAGTAGAAGGTGTTGATGCCCTTATTGGGGCTGATGGAATCGGCGTTGGAGAGATGGCGGGCGCGGTATTCGAGGTTCAGGGCAAGCTCCGGATTAAGGAAGAAATGGAATCCAAAGGCGCCCTGTTCGATAAAGTTGAGCTGGGAGCCCTGTTCGTAGGTATGCAGGGTCATGTAGGCGAACCCCGCGCCGACTTTGAGATACGGCTGCACAGCCCAGTCCTCGGGCACGAAGCCGGTCTTAATATAGAAGGTAGAGCCGGTTTCGATGTTTGACGACGGCGATGAGACGACCGCAAAGAACGGCTCGATCTGAAACTGTAAGAGCGACGCAGGGTGGAGGTTCAATCTGCTGGCCAGAGGTTTGAGCGGGAAGTCAAAGCCCACCATGAAGGGCCAGAGTGAATAATCGTCCTGCCGGTCGAGGTCTCCCCACCCGAATCCTCCGACAAATTCCACTGCCTCAAGTGCGTGCTTCCGTACCGGTTCATCAGCCCCAGCCGGCGAGATAAGCAGCGCGGCCGCGAGAGTCCACAGAAGTATCCGTCTCATAATCCGTCAATTATATCGGGAAAACCCGCCACGGGCAAACAAATTTTACGCGACATGCGCGGCGCGGTGCGGGCGCAAAAAGTTCTTGACAAATGATACCATAATGGTATCATTATGCTATGTCCTTTAAGCTCATTACACGGAACACCGATTACGCAATCAGGGCGCTCGGCCGTATCGCCGCAGAAAACGGAGAGGTTGTCTCGGTCGCGACGCTGGTGAATGACCTCGGTATTCCGCGGCCGTTCCTGCGCAAGGTGCTCCAGGAATTGAGCAGGAAGGGAATCGTTACGTCGTCGAAGGGACTGGGCGGCGGTTTCGTACTCAAGGCTGAGCCTGCGCACGTCCGCCTGCTCGATATCCGGGAGGCCTTCCAGGGGACGTTCAGCATGAACGAATGTATTTTTAAGAAGAAGCTTTGCCCGTCGCGCGGAACCTGCGCGCTGCGCAAGAAAATCGGCGCGATCGAGCAGAATGTGTACGATGAGCTCAAGAACGTGACGCTTGAGGATCTTATTGACGGCACGAAAGGAAACCATTCCCATGGCAAAAAGAAAAATCATCGAAATTGACGAGGAAAAATGTAACGGCTGCGGGTTGTGCATGCCGAATTGCCCGGAAGGCGCCTTGCAGATGATCGACGGCAAGGCGCGACTGGTGAGCGACCTGTTCTGTGACGGCCTGGGCGCCTGTATCGGCCATTGTCCGCAGGGGGCGATCAGTGTCGTCGAGCGCGAGGCAGGGGAGTACGATGAGAGGCGGGTCATGGAGAATATCGTGAAGCAGGGAGCCAACACGATTGCTGCGCATCTGAAGCATCTCAAGGATCACCAGCAGGAAGAATATTATCAGCAGGCAGTTGCGTTCTTGAAAGAGAGGGGCATCTCCGTGCCGAAGCAGAAAGTATGCGTCTCCGGCGGCCATGGCGGCGGTTGTCCCGGAGCAAAAGTCATGGATTTCAGCCGTGCGCCCGTCGAGCGGGCCGAGCAGTCCGGTCCTGTCCAAAACGCAGCCGCATCCCGGCTGCGTCAGTGGCCGGTGCAGCTGGGCCTGGTGCCGGCGTTCGCGCCGTACCTGAATAACAGCGACTTGCTCATTGCCGCGGACTGCGTGCCGTTTGCCTATGCCGGATTCCATGAAAACCTGCTCAAAGACAAGATTGTCCTGGTAGGCTGTCCGAAATTCGACGATCTCGACGCCTACGGAGCCAAGCTCGAGCAGGTCTTCCGGAACAATACGATCAAATCAGTCACCTACGCGCACATGGAGGTGCCCTGCTGTTCGGGTCTTATCGGCGTGATCCGGCAGGCGATCGATGCAAGCGGCAAGGAGATTCCATTTCACGACAGGGTCATCAGTATCCGCGGAGAATTATTATGATACGCCAGCGCTGTCCCGGTCAGGACATGAGGAAAATCAACCAGGTGACGGTCGAGTGCCCGTCGTGCGCGTATGAGGTCGAACTTTTTTCTGACGAATACGGACGCCCCTGCCCCCGCTGCGGGATGCGGGTGCGCCGCGATAAGAAACCTTCCTGCGCGGATTGGTGTTCATTCGCGAAGGACTGTCTTATCTAACAAAAAGGAGAAGTGTCATGTTTTGTTACCAGTGCGAACAAACAAGCGGCGGGACGGGGTGCACGGTCATGGGGGTATGCGGGAAGAATGAAGATATCCAGAGCCTGCAGGATATCCTGCTGTTCGGTTTAAAGGGGATCGCCGCGTATGCGCATCACGCGCGCGAGCTGGGCATGCGCGACGAGGAAGTCGATGCCTTCATGCATGAGGCGCTGTTTAAGACCATTACCAACGTGGATTTTGACCTTGATCACCATATCAAGATCGTGCTCGAGGCCGGCCGCATCAATCTGAAGGTGATGGAGCTGCTTGACAAAGCGCATACCGCGCGCTACGGCAATCCCGTGCCCACGGAGGTTGACACCGGCACGCGCAAAGGGCCCGGCATCCTGGTTACCGGCCACGACCTGCTGCATCTCGAAGAGCTTTTGAAACAAACAGAAGGCACGGGCATCAACATATATACGCACAGCGAAATGCTCCCTGCGCACGGGTATCCGGGATTGAAGAAATACAAGCATCTTGCCGGTAATTACGGCGGCGCCTGGCAGGATCAGAAGAAGGAATTTAAGGAGTTCGGCGGAGCGATACTGGTAACGACGAACTGCGTGCTCATCCCGCCTGCCAACACCTATCTTGACCGGCTTTTTACCGCAGGGCCGGCAGGCGTGCCCGGAGCAAAGCATATCGACGGGCTGGATTTCAGCGCGGTGATCGCCAAGGCGGAGGCACTCGGCCCGCTCGAGGAAAAACCGGGCAAGAAGATCATGACCGGATTCCATCATACCGCAGTGCTCTCGGTCGCGGATAAAATGATCGCGGCGGTGAAAGCGGGAAAGATCAAGCGGTTCTTTCTCATCGGCGGCTGCGACGGCGCAAAGTCAGGCCGCAATTACTATACGGAGTTCGCGGAAGGCCTGCCGAAGGACACGGTAATTCTGACGCTTGCCTGCGGCAAGTACCGGTTCATCAAGCACGATTTCGGTTCGATCGACGGCATACCCCGCCTGCTCGACGTCGGGCAGTGCAACAACGCTTATTCGGCGGTGCAGATCGCCGTGGCATTGTCAAAGGCGTTTAACTGCTCGGTCAACGATTTGCCGCTCTCGTTCGTGCTTTCGTGGTTCGAGCAAAAAGCAGTTGCAATTCTCTTGACACTGCTTTATCTTGGAATAAAGGATATACGCCTGGGACCGACCCTTCCGGCGTTCGTGTCCAAGAATGTGCTCGATGTGCTGGTCAAGCAGTTCGGGATTAAACCGGTAACTACCGCCGCCGCGGATATGAAAGCGGCTTTGGCAGGCAAATAAAGGAGAAAATCATGAAGGATCTCGTTGAAAAAGCTCTTGAAAAAGTGCGGCCGAGCCTGCAGGCTGACGGCGGAGACGTGCAGCTGGTGGATGTCACCCAGGACGGCATCGTCAAGGTACGTTTACGCGGCGCATGCGGCTCCTGTCCGATGAGCCAGATGACGCTCAAAATGGGTATCGAGCGCATGATCAAGCAGGAAGTGCCGGGAATCAAAGAAGTCGTGTCGGTCTGAGCGACGCCGGCGAGGAGCATCGGTATGAAAGTAGTGGTAGACAGCGAGGCCTGTATCGGCTGCGGATTATGCGTGCACATCTGTCCCGAGGTGTTTGAGATGGAGTTCGAGCGGGCTCAGGTGATTACCCCGGAGGTGCAGAGCCGCATCGAGGATGTCGTCAAGGATGCGGCGGCCGACTGTCCGTCGTCGGCAATCTCGTTTACCGATGACGAAGACAGGCCGAAAGTAGAGGAACGGCCCAAGAGGTGGCGATTCTAGAAGGAGTCAGGGCCATGACAACTGTACCTGGAGCGGCGCGGCGCATACAGCCGCGCGTCATCGAAGAGACACTGCAGAAAATTACAGACGCGGAGCACCTGCGCGCGTATTGTTTCACGCATTTGACTACCCTTGCGCAGAACGGCAGGATCAGGGAGCGTTTCGCCGCGATGGAGGCGTCTGCCCGCGCGAATCTCGATATCG
>CAZDUF010000079.1:0-6515 GCA_964508555.1 uncultured Planctomycetales bacterium | reverse complement strand
TGGCCGGGTCGCGAGTACGTCGCCGTCACCCGGGTGGTGATGCCGCCGCGGGGATTAAAGATTGCAGTCACGCGCGCCCAGTTTGGCTTGACGCAGCGCACGAAATCTTCCATCATCTTGTTGACAAGGTGCTCGTGGAAGATGCCGATGTCGCGAAAGTACACCGTGTACATCTTGAAGGACTTCAGCTCAACGCAGTGACGCGCCGGCCGGTATTCGATCTTGACGGCGGCGAAATCCGGCAGCCCCGTCTTCGGGCAGATACAGGTAAATTCAGGCACGTCGATCATCACCGTATACTCCGTGCCCGCGTACTGATTCTCCCAGACCTCCATCTCCGGCGTCTTGAGCGCCTTGATATTCTTCTGCAACCCTTCATACGACGATATGTGTTTAGCCATTGTCCAATCCCGTCATTGCGAGGAAGGCCTCATCTTGATACCAACCTGACGAAGCAATCCTGCGGTATATCTTATAGGAGATCCCTCGCCCTGCGGGCTCGGGATGAAATTCGCACAGCGACTTATGTTCGCGCCTGCTGCACTCCATAAGTCGCGTGCTCATTTCATCTGATGCCCGCAAACCTGTGCACCTGCGGTATCACGCACGCCGTCACCTGCTCCCGCCGGCTCAACTCCTTGAACGTTTCGAGCTTCGGGGTCAGGTCGACCGGGGAGAAAGTATCCGGCTGCAGCACCAGCATCGCGCCGGGATTGGTCTGGCGGATAATCCTGACCGCCTGAGCCACATCATCAACGGTGGTCGTATCACAGATCACCATTTTGACAAACACGTTTTTCTTCGACGCGATCTTCAGGAATTCCCGCTGCCTGTCCCAGAAATCCTCAAATATTCCCGTCGAACTAGGGAGTTTGATGTCCATGGAGATGATGTCGAGATAGACGACCAGCTCCTCGAGCGCTTCAGGAAGCGTGCCGTTTGTTTCCAGATAATTCCTGATCAAGAGCGGATGCGTCAGTTTCAGGACCTCCTTGAGAAAATCCTTCTGCAGCAGCGGCTCCCCGCCGGTAAACGAAATCGAATGGTAGTTTTTACCATAGAGGCTGACAATCTCATCGAACAGCTCGTGCGGCCCGTACTCGGTGAAACTCGCCTGTTCGGTGTCACAGTAGGAACAGCCAAGATTGCAGCCGAACAGGCGCACGAATACCTGGCGCTCTCCCAGATAGAGCCCTTCGCCCTGGATACTCTCGAATATTTCTTCGATTCTTCCTGACGTCATCTCGTGCCCTTCACTAACCACTCGCCGCTATCCACTGTCCTTGAGCCCCGCCTCTCTGAATCCCCGTGCGCGAAACCTGCAGCTGTCGCAGGTCCCGCAGGGCTCAGCTGCGCCCGCATAGCACGACCAGGTCAGGTGAAACGGAACCTTGAGCCGCGCGCCAAGCGAGATGATATCCGCTTTGCCCTTATGCACAAGCGGAGCGACGATGCTGATCGCCTTCTTCCTGAGTCCTGTTTTCGTCCCGCGCTTGACTGCACGGCCGAACGCCGCGAGGAATTCAGGCCTGCAATCGGGATACCCGGAATAATCCTGGCTGTGCGCGCCGATGAAGACCGCTTCCGCATTGAGCGCCTCGGCGCAGGAAACCGCGAAACTTAAGAAAATAATATTCCTTCCCGGGACATAGGTCGCCGGGATACCTCCGTCATACCCGGAGACGGGAAGCGCCTGCCGCGAATCTAGGAGCGCAGAACCTTTCCACGGCATGCCGATCTTCACCAGGAACCACGGCACCCCCGCCGCGCGGCAGATTTTCTTCGCGCATTGTATCTCTTTGCGATGACGCTGGCCGTAATCAAAGATCAGAGCAGTACACGCGTACCCTTGCGCGCGCGCGGCGTACAGCGTCACTGCCGAATCGAGCCCCCCGGAAACCAGCACCACTGCCCGGTGCCTGCCGGAATTATTCTTCATACGTCGCGGAATTACCCTTATTCTCCCATACCGTGACGTAGGTCAGGCCGGGTACTTTCGGTTTTAATTCCTGGTAAATGAAACTGGCAAGCAGTTCGGAGGTCGGATTCCTGATCTCGAATTCGGGGAGATTATTCAGATATTTGTGATCGAGCTTGTCGAGCACGTCATGGAGCGCGGATTTCAGATCGTGGAAATCCATGACCATGCCCGTCTTATCGAGCTCCTTTTTCCTGACGCCTGCCTCGACGATCCAGTTGTGCCCGTGCAGTTCTTCGCATCTGCCGCGGTAATGCCGCAGGCTGTGCGCGGAGCTGAAGTGTCCCTCGACTCGAATGGTATACATAGCTACTCCTTAGACCGCTAACTGTTCATATCGTTACTTTCCGGACCCTGCCGACCGGACGGTCAAGGAATTTCCTGCCCAGTTCGCTAAACCACTCCGGATTATCGCTGACGAAGAACCGGTGCTTGCCGCGGGTCTTTGTCTCGCTGGTCAAACCTTCCTGCACGAGCATCTTCTTCACTTCGATCGCGACCTGTTTCGCAGAATCGATCAGCGTCACTGCCGACCCCATGACTTTCTGGATCACGTCCCTCAACAGCGGATAATGCGTGCATCCGAGTATCACCGTATCGACGCCAGCCTTCTGAAGAGGTTTCAGATAATCCCGCGCGACGCTCACCACCACCTTGCCGTCGTAATATCCTTCCTCGGCGAACGGCACAAAGAGAGGACACGCCGCCGCAAAGACTTTGATACCGGGATCCAGGTGCGCGATTTCGATTTCGTACGACTTACTTCTGATCGTGCCGCGCGTGCCGATCACGCCCACGCGCCTGTTCTTGGTGGCATACACCGCCTCGCGCGCGCCCGGAGAAATCACGCCCACGGTCGGCACCTTGAAATGGCTCTTGATCACGGGAAGCGCAAAACTGGTCGCCGTGTTGCAGGCGACACAGATGAGCTTCACATCCTGCTTGAGCAGAAAAAGCATATTTTCGATGGAGAACCTGATGACCGTCTCCTTCGACTTCACGCCGTACGGAACCCGCGCGATGTCTCCGAAATACACGATACTCTCATGCGGCAGCTGCCTGATGAGCTCCCGGGCAACGGTCAACCCGCCGACCCCCGAATCGAATACCCCGATTGATTTCATCGCGCTGTCGTCTCCTTCGTCTGCGTCCTGCCCGCGTAGCCGCGGATGCCGTCTGCGATGGATTCGGCCATGCGCTGGCGGTAAAACGGCTCTCCCAGACGCCGTTCTTCATAGCTGTTTGACAGAAAACCAACTTCCACCAGAACCGCCGGCATGTACGCGCTCTTTAAGACTTCGAACCGCGCAGGTTTGACCCCAAGAATAGTGACTCCCAGATTCTTCTCGGTGCTCCGCGCAACCGACGAGGCCAAGGTAATGGAACGTGTCCTGCTCTGGGTAAAGGCATCATGGGGAGAGTCGGAATCTTCAGCGGCGTAGGCCGGCCGGGTGAGTTGAAATGCCCCGTGCGCCCGCGCCCTGCGCGCGCGCTTGGGATCGTAAGCAGTGTTCGAAACGTAATAGACTTCAAATCCATGCAGGGTCTTACGCCTGCTGGAATTGGAATGAATGCTCACGAATGCCTCAGCGCCCGAGCGGTGCGCGATTTCCGAGCGCTTTTCCAAAGGGATAAACACATCCGTCGACCTGGTCATCACCACATCGATGCCGTCCTGACGCAGGAGCGTTGCCAGCCGCTTGGCGATGTCAAGGTTGATGTCCTTCTCACGGATCCCTTTGCGGCTGATAGCGCCGGGATCCCTGCCGCCGTGACCCGCGTCGATGACGATTTTCTTCAGGCCAGGCAGCTTGCAGATAGTCACGCTTCCCGTGCGCGGACTGATAAACACGTCCCAGACGCGCTCCTTGAACCTGCGCGGCACCATAAGCGAACCTCGGTGCACGACAACCGGGAATCCCAGGGAAAGAGGCTCGTCATTGACCAGGACAAGCTCGTCGCCCGTACGCACGGTTATGGAGGTATCATCCTTTTCCAGGAGAACTGCGCGGGTGAACATGTCGTACTCCCAGCGCACACGCGCGGATTCGCATAAAGGGATGAGCGGGAAATAGTCCGCGCCGTTTAGACGCGTCGCGGCGAGAGACTCCCGCCGTGCCGGCGCTGATACGCAACCGTGGAGGATAAGAAGCGCGAAGACAAGAAATAAGGTGTATCGTTTTGACATGTGGTCGTACGGAGTGCCGGAAAAACCTAACTGGTTGGGTGCAGTGGCATCCCTGCCTGCCCCCTCTGGGGCAGGCGTAAATTTTTTTGCTTGTCGCAAAAAATTGGTGGAGGTGGGCGGAATCGAACCGCCGTCCCTAGATACCCGAATACAAGCCGCTCCATGCTCAGTTTATCATTTAACTTACTCGCAGGAGCTCCGATAAACAGGATCACCCGCGCAGCAGCTCTCTCTTTGCTCTCGCCTTCCTCCGCAAAGAGCTCCCGGAAGAAAGCCAGCCTACTGGCGTCTCCCTAGCCCACGTAGGCAAGGACCAGAGAGGCTTCGGACTTAATTAAGCCCGAAGGCTGGGACGCCCGCCATTGCCGGCATAGAAGTCATTGCTGACCTCATTGACGGCAGACGGTTCAACACTGGTGTGTTTGCGTTTGTATTGTGCACGGATTGTTAACGCGGCTCACCATGCGTCCGCGGCATGCTGCTTGTACCCGACCTACCTAAGTCGAGCCCTTTTCACCCCCGAATTTCCCTCTTTTTCCTTATCGGAAATTTGCTTCAGAGGATTTGCACAGCAAATCCTCTGAAGCTCGTTATTACCTCCTGTGCCTCATCGTCCTTCTCAACGCGCGGTCTGTCTCCCTTTTCTTAATGTCGTCGCGCTTGTCGTACAATTTCTTTCCCCGGCACACTGCCAGCTCGATCTTGGCGAACCCGCGCGCGTTAAAATAACATTTCAGGGGTACGAGCGTCAGCCCTTTTTGCGCCAGTTGCCCGGTCAAGCGCGTGATCTGCTTCTTATGCAACAACAGCCTGCGGCTGCGCACCGGATCCTCGTTCATATAACTGGCCTGAGGATACGGGCTGATATGGGCGTTATGCAGTGTCACCTGGCCCTGGTCAATGCGCGCAAAACTGTCGTTCAAATTCAGTTTGCCGTCGCGAATTGACTTGACCTCTCCCCCCTTAAGCTCAATCCCGCATTCCACGGTCTCAAGCACTTCATAATCACGGCGGGCTTTACGGTTCTGTATCGAATTAATAGTCATTGCTGTACAGGGCGTTACACTGTTTCCCCGCCGGAAGGAGCAGGAATTATTGTACCACAGCGAGGGTGAAATACATACTCAAAAAAATCGGCACCGTGACCAGCGCTGCCAGGTGGCCGTAGAATAACCCCTGGCTGATCAAAACATCGGGTTTACGCTCATGACGCATAATCACGGACAAAGTCGTTGCCGGAGGCACCGCCGCCTCCATAACCAGGAATGCGCCGATAAGATACGGAAGTTTGAGAACAAGCACCAGCCACAAGACAACAGAAGGGATCAGTATGAGCTTGCCTGCAATCAAGAGTACCATTGCCCGTTTGTCGACCCGCTCAAAGCTTAATTGCGCCAGGTTCCCGCCGACTACGAACAGCGCAAGCGGCAGCGTGCAATGGCCTATCATGCGCACCGGTTCCATGACGAAACGCGGGAGAAAATTGTGCGCGCCGGATGCCACAAGCACGAGGCTCGCTGTTATGGCAACAACCGGCGGATTGACCATACTGCGCCAGCGCACTACCCGCCCTGCAGAGGACATAAGATATAATCCTACAGAAAAAATCGCCAGGTTAAACCCGAGCAGAAACAGCGCCAGATACACCAGGAGCACATCCGCCTGCTGCTGAGGGAAAAGCGCCGTGATCAGCGCAAGCACCAGATATCCCCCGTTCTGAAAAGCAGTCAGGTTCACGAACTGGCTGCGCACGTCGGCGCCTGTGAGGAATACGGCAAGCAGCCTGCCAATAAGGATGCCAAGAGCCGTGATGCCGAAACTCAGGAGCGGAAAAATCCACCAGTGCGGATAGCGCGCAAAATCAAACTCGCCGAAGAGCTGCGAGGTGATAAAACACGGGAGAGCAAGATAAATCACCAGCTTCGAGACCGTCTCAAGCGCCTGATGCGTCTGTTCGAAGAGATTCTTCCTGACCGCGACATATCCGACCGCGCCCAGAAGGACGATCTGCAGCACCGCGGAGAACGTACTCTTAAAGGAATCCCAGAACACCTGCCCTCCTTCGTTGATTTAACCTGTGCTCGGACATATAATTATAGCATAAGCCCCGCGCGAAACAAGCGAAGCAGGCTATATTGACAGAAGGTATCCCGTGCGTTATACTAATTTCTTCGCGCGGGGGTGGTGGAATGGCAGACACGCAGGTCTCAGAAGCCTGTGTCGCAAGACATGAGGGTTCAACTCCCTCCTCCCGCATAAAAAAACCAGGCACGAAAAACGTGCTTGGTTTTTTTGTGCGGGACCTCGCCGCGTATGTTCAAAAGCTGCCGGTCACGCTTCCTGTGACCG
>CAZDUF010000078.1:5131-6589 GCA_964508555.1 uncultured Planctomycetales bacterium | reverse complement strand
TCGAGAATAAGCGTTCGTTTGCGCAGTTCCTTCCGTGGGCGCGGGAAATGCTTACCTTCATTGAGCATTGCGACCGCGAACTGGTGCCGCAGGAAGCCCTGCTCAACGTCAAACATAAAGCAAGGATCGGTTTCGACGTGCCGGAATCTCTGAACGCGCTGCTCGCAGGTATCGGTGCCGTGCGCGCCGCGTTCCATGAATACATGCGCGCGGAAGGGGCGTACTCCCGCGGCTTCATGTATCATGAGGCTGCGTCCTGCGCCCGCGCGCCTGCGGGTCTCGATGAGATATTCTTCTGCGGATTTTTCTATCTGTCGAAATCAGAGCAGGCGTTCATCAAGCGGATGCTCGACGCCAGAACGGCAACGCTGTTTGTGCAGGGAGACATGCGGCAGTGGAGCGTGCTGGCGCAGGCGGCAGATGCGTTTTCGGCGTCGATTGAAACGCCCGAGGAGACCACGCTTCCTGCGCCGCCGGTATCCATCCGCGCGGGGTTCGATGTCCATTCCGAGGTCTGCCTGGTGCGCGAGGCGTTGGCTGAAGCCGCGGATCTGCGCACAACCGTGGTGGTCGTGCCTGAATCGGCGCACATTATGCCGTTGGTATCGGAGCTCGGGCCGCGTCTGGAAGGCGCGAACATCTCCATGGGGTATCCCTTGCGCAGGAGCGCGCTCTATTCGTTTTTCGAAGCGGTCAGCAGCGCGCAGGAGACCCGCAAAGAGGGGGATTATTACACGCCGCGCTATCTCGCCGCACTCGGACATCCGCTGGTCAAGAACCTGCGTATCCTCGGATCAGCGGCGTCGACGCGCGTGCTCATCCACAAGATCGAGGAGATTCTCAAAGGCGTGGAGAAGACACCGCTGGCAGGATGCCTGTTCGTGTCGCTGAAGAGTATCGAGAGGTCCCGTGAACTGTACGATCTCGCCATGGTTACCATGAAGCGTATGGGCGCGGAGTTGAGCCGCGAGGAATTGCAGACCGCGCTCTCCAGGTTGCACGAGATCGTGTTCGGCAGATGGGAAGAGTGCCTGACGCCGGGTGCGTTCGCTCTTTCGTTACGCCGCACCCTGGATGAACTGGTGGAATTGAGTTCTCTGGACAGTTTCCCCCTCAACGTCGCGCTCTGCCAGGCGATGTTCGGCGTCTGCGACGAATTCAGCCGCGCGCGTTTCCGTGACGAACGTTTTGAGCAGGCTGAGCTTTTCAGGATTTTCAAGGACATCCTGCAAAGGGAAATGGTATCGTTCGAGGGATCCCCTCTTGAGGGGCTGCAGATACTCGGCCTGCTTGAAACGCGCAGCCTCAGTTTTGATACCGTGGTGGTGATGGACGTCAACGAAGCCTACCTGCCGAATCTGAAGGTGTACGAGCCGCTGATTCCCCGCGAGATCATGATCCATCTGGGCATTAACCACATCGAGAAAGAAGAGGAGATCCAGCGGTACTGGTTCCGCA
>CAZDUF010000078.1:0-5121 GCA_964508555.1 uncultured Planctomycetales bacterium | reverse complement strand
GCAACGGCGAAATCAGCGGTGTTGATCTATCAGGATAATCCCGATACCGAGAAAAGCAGGTTTCTGGAGGAGTTGATCTGGGAGGCGCAGCAGAAGGCCGGCGCTCTGGACGTCCTGCGCGTGCAGGGCGCGCAATTCGCCGTCGTCGGTGCCGGCGACCGCTGTCCGGCGGAGAAGACGCCTGCGATGGTGCGTTTTCTCAAAGAGATGACCTTCTCCGCATCGAGCATCAATACGTATCTGACGTGTCCTTTGCAGTTTTATTTCCAGTATGTGCTGGGTCTGCGCGAGCAGGAGGACTTGCTTGACGCGCCTGAAGGGGCGGACATCGGTTCGTTCGTGCACGCCGTGCTCGAGGATGCGTACCGGCCGTATCTGGGCTCCACACCTGACACGGGTCCCGCATTCGAGGCCTCCTGCATGAAGCTGCTCGATGAACGGTTCCGCGACACCTTCGAACGGACGATGCGGCCGGACAGTTTCCTCATCAAGGAGGTCTTGCATCTGCGCATCGGGCAGTTCCTGGAGAACGAGCGCCGCCGGTCAGTAGAGCGCGTGCTGGCGCTCGAGGAGCGGTTCGAGCGCACGCTGCGCGCGGGAAGCCACGATATCCGCTGTACCGCGCGCGTGGACCGTATTGATCTATGCGCGGGCGCGGTGTTGATCCTGGATTACAAAACCGGCTCCGTGGGAAATCTGCCTGAGACCGATCCCGTAAAAATAGCGGCGGCCGGATACACGCGCCAGGCGCTGCGAAAATCCGTGAAAAGTTTCCAGCTCCCGCTGTACCTGGCGCTCGTGGACGCGCATCCCGCGTACGCCGGCCGTCTTTCAAACGCCGCGCTGTATCCGCTGCGCGAGCCGCCGCTCGACGGCAGTGTCCTGACCCTGTTTCGCGGCAAAGAAGAACTGGCGCAGAAGTCAGAATCCATGCAGGCGTACCTCGGGGCTCTCGCCGCGCTGTTCGACGAACTCTTTAACCCTTCCGTCCCGTTTGTCCCCGACGATTCCAACGAACGCACGTGTTCGTATTGTCCCTTCTTCTCCCTCTGCCGCTGAGAGGGAAAGTCCCAGGGGCGGACATATTCCTCTCGGGGGCGCTTGCCGCGCCCCAGCGAGGCGCGCCTGCGCTTCAGCTTCGGGATTTTGTTCTGCCCGGTATTGGTAGCGGGGCAACCATGCCCGCAAAGCCCCTCGCAGACCCCGTTCGGAATATGTCCGCCCCTGGACTTTCCGATATTGGCTCCGATGGAATCTATACCAATTGTATTTCATTTTGTATTTCATTCAAAATTCGCTCGTCCTTGTGGTTGTCGAAATGCACCCGGCCATGCAGGAGTGACCGGTGTGCGTTTGTGCGCGGCGCCAGGCCATGCAGGAATGCCGGTGCGCCCGGCAGGCCCGCGCTTGCTTCCTCGAGAGAGATGGAAATTGCAGAGAGGACGTGGTATTATGAAGTTATGCGATGGGGCAGGATGTGTGCGGTGGTGTGTGCGGCCGTTTGTTTCGCAACGGCCGTAAACGCTGACGTCGTGCGGCTCAAGAACGGCCGCAGCGTCAAGGGCGTGATCAAAAACGACGAAGGAGATTCCGTCGTGGTGAGCATTCCCGGAGGCGCGCTCACCTTTCCAAAAACCTCGGTCGAGAGCATCGACCGCGCGTCTCTCGATGAGAACCGCCAGCAGCATATGCAGTGGGCTGCCGAAGCCGCCAGCCGGGAAAAGGCCCAGGCGCCTGTGCGCAAGAAGGGAAGTATCAGTTTTCCCGACACCCCGAACAGAATCTACATCAGCGCCGTGCTGAATAGAACCGTTCCGGTTACGCTCCTGCTCGATACCGGCGCTCCGTACGTGATTATCCGCAAGGGGCTGGCTCGCAGGCTCGACGTGTCCCTGGACAGGGGGCAGACCGTCGAGGTGAGTCTTGCCGGCAAGACCATCAGGGCAGTACAGGCATCGATCAGGAGCATCAATGTCGGAGGGTATCAGAATGAGGATGTCCCCGCGCTCATTCTGCTGCAGGATACCGGGTTCCCCGACATGCAGGACGGTCTGCTGGGCCTCTCTTTCCTCAATAACTACAATTTCAAGATCGATTACGGCGCGCGGCAGCTTATGCTTGAAGAAAAGAAGGACCGTTAGAAGTCTTGCGGCACGGGGAGGGAATTTCTCTTCCAAAAAAATGCGTTTATTGTTAGAATAATTGTCCGGATATAACAGGTTTTAAAGCGAAAGGGGAATCAGACACATGTACAAGGTGGTATTACTCAGACACGGAGAAAGCACCTGGAACAGGGAAAATAGATTCACCGGCTGGACAGACGTCGATCTTTCCGATAAGGGCAGGGAAGAGGCGCGCACGGCAGGCGTCGTGCTCAGGAAAGGAGGATTCGTTTTTGACATGGCGTTCACGTCGGTTTTGAAAAGGGCCATCCGCACGCTCTGGACCGTGCTCGACGAAATGGATCTTATGTGGATACCCGTCGAGCATTCATGGCGTTTGAACGAGCGTCATTACGGAGCGCTTCAGGGTTTGAACAAGTCAGAGACCGCAGCGAAGTTCGGCGAAGACCAGGTCAAGATCTGGCGCAGGAGTTATGACACTCCGCCGCCGGTCCTGGAAAAAAGCGATCCGCGTTTTTCCGGTAACGATCCCCGGTACGCCGGCATGGATCCGAAAGAGATTCCGCTGACCGAATGCCTCAAGGATACCGTGGCCCGGTTTCTGCCGTACTGGCACTCGGCGATAGCGCCGCAGATAAAAAAAGGCAAACGGGTGATTATCGCCGCGCACGGCAACAGTCTCAGGGCGCTGGTGAAATATCTCGACAACGTGTCAGACCAGGACATCGTCAACCTCAATGTTCCGACCGGCATCCCTCTGGTCTACGAACTTGACGGCGCTCTTCAGCCGCTGGGACATTCCTATCTGGGCGATCCCGAACAGATACGTAAGGCGATGGACCAGGTGGCGCAGCAGGGAAAGGCAAAATAACCGCTATGATTCTGCGCAGCCGCCGGGGCCAGGTATCTCAGCAGGTCGGGTATATCATCGCCGTAGTGGTGCTTGTCATGGCGGTGATGGCGCATTACCTGAAAAAAGGCATGAACCTGGGTTCTGCTTACGGCGTCAGTCCGCAGATGCAGAGAAAGATCGTGCGCTGGCGCAGGCAGGCGGAGCTCGTGGTTATCGGAACCATCTCCGGCATCCGCGAGAAGATCAACGAAGAGACGCAGAAGGCGGCGCGCGACCCGGCGATGTCGTATCTGGTGCTTGACGTGCACGTTGAGCAGGTGCTGCGCGGTAAGCCCCCGGGCGAAAAGATTCAGGTGTACTTCGGATGGTTCTCTCCCACGGGGGAAGCGGATGAATTCCCTGCCGGGCTGAAACAGGATTACCGGACCGGTGAACGCGTCAAGCTCTTTCTCGATTACGATGAATTGTACTACGGGTATTACGCTCCCGGAGCCTATTACACGATGGATCCGGTGGAATAGCCGTTTCCCCCGAATACCTTCCTTCCCCCATGAGCACACATCTTCCCCGGTACCCCGATTCCGCCGCCCTTGAAAAACACCACAAAGAATATCTGGACGCGGCGCTTGTATCGTTTCCTCCGGTGACGTCGGAAATGACCTTTACCAATCTTTTTGCCTGGAGGAAGGCATACGGTTTGAGCGTTTCGCGCAGGGGAGAATATATCCTGGTGCGTTCCCAGACCCCGCAGAGGGTCTGCTATTTCCCTGCTATCGGGCCCGATAGAGGAGCGGGGGATATGATGGAAGCGGTGATGCGCGATACCGGAGCATCGTTCATACGCGTTCCCGAGGCGCATATCGAGTCTTTGGCAGGCACGCGCCACGTGCAGGTTGTCGCCGAGAGAGACTCTTTCGATTATGTCTATGCGGTCAGCGACCTGGTGACGCTTGCCGGCCGCAAGTACGACGGCAAGCGCAACCTGATCAAGAAATTCAAAGCAACTCACCGGTATGAATACCGTCCGCTCGACCGCGGGCTGCTCGACGGATGCCTCGATTTCCATGACGAATGGTGCCAGATCAAAGATTGCGCTTCCGACGTGGGTTTGATGGCGGAGTCGGACGCCCTGCGAGAAATCATCTCCTCGTACGAAGCCTTCGGCCTGACCGGCGCCGCGATAACCGTCGAGGGCAGGGTGCGCGCGTTCGCCGTTGCCGAGCGGCTGAACGCACAGACGATGGTCGTGCACATACTCAAGGCGCATGCCGATGCCAAAGGACTCTACCAGTGCATGCTCAACGAATTCTTGAGCCGAGAAGCTGGCGGGTACGCCTACGTCAACCTCGAGCAGGACCTGGGCATCGCAGGCCTGCGCAAAGCCAAGGAGTCGTATTATCCCCGCTATCTGGTCACAAAATTCACGGTGAGTCTTTCTCCCGCGCATGCTCTCAAGGCTCACTCGACATAGCCGCCGCGGAGAGATCGTCGCATTGTTCAGGAACAGCTGGGCGGTGAGCTGGCCGATGACCCTGATCATGCTGTTTCAGTTTCTCGTGGGTTTTTGCGACGTCTATGTCGCCGGGCGTTTCGGCAAGACCGCGCAGGCCGCTTATGGCCTCGCGTTCCAGACCTATTTTATTCTGTCGATTGCTGGATCGGCGATCAGCGTGGGCACGGTGGCCCTGGTGTCGAGGCTGTGCATGCAGGAAGACCGCTCCGAATGCAGGGGCGCTGTAGCGACGGCGATGCTCTGTGCGTCGATTGCCGGCGCGCTCTTTGCCGTTGTCGGTTTCTTTCTCGCGCCGCTGATCAGCGGCATTTTCAACGTTCCGGAGGAAATGCGCCGGTCGGCCCAGACGCTGATGCGCGTCTACTCGCTGGGGCTTCTGTTCCAGTATGTCATGTTCAGCGCCAACGCCATCCTGCGCTCTGCGCGCATGATCCTGGCGTCGCTGGCAGCGGTGTCTCTTATGGCAGCGCTGAACATGGTGCTGAACTTTGCGCTGTCGTTCGGCACGGGATTAGGGTATACCGGCATCGCCGTTGCCACCGTCGTCTCGACTGCCGCGGCGGCGGCAATCTGCCTGTACTGTATCAGGGGATTTCTCCCGGCGTCGCGGCCGAGCATCCTGATGGCGCACA
>CAZDUF010000077.1:0-6633 GCA_964508555.1 uncultured Planctomycetales bacterium | reverse complement strand
TCCCTGGCACGGACTGGATTTTCTGTTCGAAACGGTCAGAGACTTGGAGAAGAAGCGCTCTGATATGGCTGTTCTCCTGGTTGGCTCCGGACCGATGGAAGCCCACCTGCGGGAATTCGCCCAGCGTGAGCGGATGCAAACTCCGTTCGTGTTCGCGGGAAGCGTGGCGTACGAAATCCTGCCCGAATACATCGCGGCGATGGATGTCTGCGTGCTTCCCGATTCAAACAACTACGGGTCGCCGATGAAACTGTTCGAATACATGGCAGGGGGCAGGCCGGCGCTTGCGCCGCGGCTCCCGCCGATAGAAGATGTCATCACGCACAATGAAAACGGCTTGTTGTTTGCGCAGCGCAACAGGGAGGACTTCATGCGCTGCCTTCAGGCGCTGCTGGACGACGCCTCGCTGAGGGAACACATCGGAAGAGCCGCACGCGCCACTGTCGAACGCCGACACTTCTGGAGACATGTTGCTCAGATTATTGAAGCTGCCTATACTAGCAACCGGGACACCGGCGCACAATGATCTCCTGACTCGGTGACCCGGCAACCAGCGTATCATCATCCCTATGCATTCAAATGTCAGAAACTGGATCATCCGGCATCAGCATAACCGCCTGGTAACCGTGGCCGCGACGCTTGTATGGGCCAAGCCGCTGCTCATGTCGTTCTATACCCTCAATGCCGCGCGCCAGTTTTCCTGGAACGGCAGAAAATCCTGCCTGACCATTTCCTTTGATTGCGATTATCCCCGGGATGTTGAAGCGCTTCCGTTCGTTCTCTCGATGCTCAAACCGTATCATTTTAAAACAAGCTTTGCCTGCGTGGGCAGGTGGATTGAAGATTATCCTGACCAGCACTCCTTGATCGTCGACGCAGGGCACGAAATCACCAACCACACCTATTCGCATCCGGACAACGAACTGCTGAATCCCGGCAGGAAATTCCTGACGATATCCCGGCAGGAAAAGAAGGAGGAAATCGAGCGCTGCCATGAGGTCTGCCGCAGCATCCTGAAGGTATCACCCACAGGATGCCGGATCCCGCATTTTAAAAATCTCTTTACCACCGAAATTTACGGTATCCTGAGGGAACTCGGCTATCGCTATTCTTCCTCAACTTGGATAACCAATACGCCATCGAACGGTTTGCCTTTCAAGGCCGATTGCGATATACTGGAGTTTCCGTTGAGCACCTGTCCACGGCATCCGTTTACCGTGTTTGATACCTGGCATTCCCTGGTATCAAAAAGGCTTTTCTACCGGATGATTCACCGCAGTGCCGGAGATTACCTCGCGCTTTTGCGCTGGCTGATCGATACAGGAATCGAGACGCATTCCTATATCAACATCTATCTCGACCCGTTTGACCTGGTCGGCATGAAGGGTTTCACACAGATACTCGATTATCTGAACGAACGCTCAGGCGATATCTGGGTTGCCCCGTACGAAAGAATCCTGACTATTCTATGAAACATATCATGGTCGTATTCGGGACGCGTCCCGAGGCAATCAAAATGGCGCCCGTAATCAAAGAACTCCGCAGGGACCGCTCGCTGCGCGCAACCGTATGCGTGACCTCTCAGCACCGGCATATGCTCGATCAGGTGCTTTCGCTGTTCGCCATCACGCCTGATATCGATTTAGACCTGATGCAGCCCGACCAGACACTCGAGAGCCTCACCGCCCGGGCCTTTAGCGCGGTCACGCCCGTGCTCAGGGAACACCGGCCTGACTGCGTGCTGGTGCAGGGTGACACCACCACTGCCATGACCGTGGCGCTTGCCGCGTTTTACCAGAAGATTCCAGTCGGCCACGTAGAAGCTGGTCTCCGCACGCACGATATCTACAACCCATTCCCGGAGGAAATCAACCGCAGGGTGATCTCGGCAGTCGCCACGTATCATTTCGCGCCGACGACAACCGCGTACCGTCATCTCGTCAGGGAGAATAAGCGCTCAGGCGTGTATCTAACCGGTAATACGGTTGTCGATGCCCTGCGCATGATTGTCAAAAGCAAAAAAAAGATTGTTTCATCCTGGATGCCGCACGCTGACAGGAAACTCATCCTCGTCACCGCTCACCGCAGGGAGAATTTCGGCAAGCCCCTTGAAAATATCTGCTCGGCGCTCAAAAACCTGGTACTCACGTATCCTGACATAGAAATCGTCTATCCCGTGCACTTGAATCCGAACATTAACGGGCCTGTCCACCGGATGCTCGAGGCGGTTCCCAGAATCAGCCTCATCCCGCCGGTCGAATATCACGAACTCGTCTCTCTGATGCGCAGTGCATATCTTATCCTTACGGATTCCGGAGGCATTCAGGAAGAGGCGCCGGCTTTCGGTAAACCGGTTCTTGTCTTACGCAGTGAGACCGAAAGGCCGGAAGGAATCAGGGCCGGTGTCGCCAAACTCGTCGGCACGGACGAACAGCGCATATTCAAAGAGACAGGTATCTTGCTGACCAGGCCGCGCCGCTACAAAGCGATGTCCAAAGCCGTCAATCCATACGGAGACGGCCGTGCGTCGAAACGGATTGTCACGATTATAAAAAAAATGAAATGAAACAATTGGACGGAGAGTGGCTAGTGACTAGTGGCTGGTGGCCAGAAAAAGAATGTTGGCTTATTCCTAGTCACTCATCACTCATCACTCGCCACTAGCCACTCTCAACTAGCCACTCACGTGAACTTTCTCTTTCACTATATGGCCCGCTGGAAAGCGGCCAACTGGACGCGATACCATCAGCTTTGTGTGAACCTCGCCGAGAAAGGCCATACGGTCCACGTCCTGCAGACTCCTCCGGTCCATTCCGAAGAAACGAACTTCAGAGAGATTGAGGCGTCTATCCCGCCTAATCTTCACCTGCACGACGTGTCGGTGAACCGCTCTTTATGGAACGCCCGTCTGCCGCTCAAGAAGCTTTTCACCAAAGGATACTACAGCTGGAAATCCGCAGCCCCGGTCAGAAAACTCATCCGCGATGAGAAAATCGACGTCCTCATACTTTATAATATACCGCAGTATCTGCTGCTCAAGACCGCAGAATGTATGACGGTATTCGACATTGCCGATGATTATCCGGCCATGCTTGCGCAGGAACTCGGAAAATACAATAATCCGCTGGTCATGGCCGCAGGGAAAAAGATTCTTGCCGACCTGATTCGAAAGAGCGACTGCGTGTTCTGCGTAGCGAATTCCCTGAAAGAGACCTTTCCCGTTGCTCTGCGGGAGAAAATCCACCTGCTTCCCAACGGAGTGACTATGCCCGCGGACAATTGGGCGGACGAAGCTTCACGTATACGGGGCAGCTACAGCGGCCCGATTGTAGGTTTTATCGGGTCGTTCGAATACTTTATTGATTTCGCTCTCATCCTGGAGGCTGCCAGGCGAATGCCGTCGTACACATTCCTCCTGGTAGGAGCAGGGAGGCAAGCATCCGCCATTCAGGAAACTATCATTCGAGACCGGATGCGTAACGTCATCCTGACAGGCGCGGTGCCGCATCAGGAGATCAACCGCTATATCGGCGCCATGGATATCTGCCTGAACATCTTCAAACCGATTCCCATATCTCACGGGGCGTGCCCGATCAAGCTGTTCGAGTATCTCGCCATGAAGAAACCGGTGATCTCAACCACCCTCAACGAAGTCAAGCGCATCGACGATAATTTTCTTCTGTATGCGGATACCGCGGACGAGCTTATTACGGCTATTGACGGAGTCGCGAACGGCAGGATTGACGTTCGTGACCGCGTCGAACGCGGGTATATGACCGTGCGCAACAGGTTCGAATGGGGCACACTCACCGACCAGCTGCTTGCTGAGCTTTCCCGGATTAAAAAAAATTAATAGTATCTTAATGTCTGCTTAATCCTCGATCGGCTATGCTCATGCTGCACGTGTTCCGACTCACGGCGCAAAAAGGGGGGATTCCATGCGATTAGCACATCTACTCATCACCGCGTTCATTCTGATGCCTGGCGCCGCACATGCGGCGACCTATTATGTCGACGCAGCGCGTTCGGACGATTCGGGTAACGGCACGTCCTGGCAGACGGCAAAAAAAACAATTGCCGCCGGCATCGGTATCATGGCAGGGGGAGATACCCTGATTATCAAATCCGGCACCTATTCCGGAGACAATAACCGCATCAACAATCCGCCGAGCGGCTCCTCGGGCGCCTACACCACCATTAAGGCTGAAACTGACGGCGGCGTTATCGTGACGGGCCAGTCATCCGGCTATTATCCTTGCAATATCGACGCGGGACGCAGGTATATCAAGGTGCAGGGAATTAAATTTTTCAATACCGTCGCTCCGAAATGCTACATCCAAGGAGACCATATCAAGATCATTGCCTGCGCGTCAAACGGAGCAGGAGGGAACACTTCATCGTTCCTTACCACGGGCCAGTACGTGCTTTTTGAAGACTGCTACGCCTACGGAGCAGGGAGGTATCCGTTCGGCGCCTTCGGCGCGGCTCAATACGTGATATTCCGGCGCTGCGTGGTCAGGTGGGATTACTCGAACACCGCCGAACCGCAGGCCTGTTTTGCCAGCTACGACGTCAACCATATTTATTTCCAGAACTGCATCGCCATCGACGGCAAGGATGTGCGCGGCGTCGACTCGACGTACGACGGTATCAAGGGATTCTTCACGCCCAACGGAGCGGACAATGTTTCGTTTGAAGGCTGCATCGCCTTAAACCTCGAAGGCGGCGGCTTCTATATCGAGGACAGCCCCATCAAAAGCGTCACGCTGAAAAATTGCATAGCCTGGGACTGCAAGAATGCGGGGCAGAAAGACGGGGAGGGATACGACGCCTGGCTGTTCTATTCCCGATATGACTCAACCGGAGGACCCCTGACCCTGGACCACAACACCTTCGGCGTGTGCGATCTCGGAGAAGGCATCATCCAGTACGAGGCCCTGCCGAACGATTCGATCCGCAACAGCATCATGTACGGCATAACGCTGAACACCGGGCGCTACGCGCTCGAAGGCTTCTCGAGCGAGGACTATAACTGTTTCTACGCCAACACAGGGGGGAGAAACGGGAATTTTGGTTCCCACTCTATCACCAACGTCAATCCCCTGACGAACGCGCTCAAATATCTGGTCAAGATCGAAGACGGTTCATCGCTCGACGGCAAGGCCTCAGACGGAGGAGACATCGGGGCCACCGTCACAAAGAGGATCGGGACCAGCGGCTCGCTTTACGGCGAGAGCGGATGGAATACGCTGACGGCAGACAATCTCTGGCCGTTCCCCTATGAAGACGCAATGCGCGCTGACATGCGCTCGTTTTATCTTGCAGCGGGTGCCCTGTATCCCGGAAGCCCTGCCGTCGACGGGAAGCGCGGATTCTGCGCTGACGGCAAAACGTTAAGCAGTTATGTCTGGGAGTACCTGAACAACACGATGACCCTCTCGGCGCCGACCAGTCTGACACTGTCCGTATTGAGTCCGACATCGGTTGCCCTCGGGTGGACGGATAACTGTTTGGTCGAAAACGGGTTTAGGATCGAGCGTAAATCGGGCTCCGCCGGGACCTATGCTCAGATCGGCACAGTTGGCGCGAATGTCTTCATCTACGTCGATTCATCGGTACCGCAGGGAGTCGCGGCCTATTACCGCGTCTGCGCCTACGATGAAACGGGAACATCCTCATACTCCAACGAAGTCTGGATAAACGCTGACGGTACCACGGGAAGCAATGATACTGCCTCGCGCGCCGCAACAGGCGACTCAGGCGGCGGAGGAGGCGGGGGAGGTGGCGGAGGATGTTTCATCGCGACGGCCGCGTACGGCACTCCCTACGCTGAAGAAGTCCTGACGCTCAAGCATTTTCGTGATGAACATCTTATGCGAAACAAAGCAGGAAGGATGCTGGTGTCATGGTATTACCGACTCAGCCCTCCGGTTGCCAACTACATCAGAAATCGGCCATGGGCGTGTTCGACAGTCAGGGCCCTGTTGAAGCCAGTTGTTCTTGTTGCTACCAAGTTCATTACCAAATAGGCACATGATATCAAATATGTGTTGACTTTTATTCAACATAGTATTGAAATCCCGCTTCGCGTGTGGTATATTTTTCCTGAGGTTCTCATTTGACCGAAAAGGTGTCCGCGCAATTGTGCTGCGCGAGGCGCAAAGCCGGTTCTCTCCGGCTGCCGAAGTCAAAAAGTCTTTTACAAGGCCCATTCTTCGGAATGGGCTTTGTGTTTACCGGATGCAGATAATGAAAAGAAATTAATTCTGCCTTCATGTTCCTTTAATCCGTCATCTGCTATCATCGATCATCGATAGTGAAATGAAAAGAGATTTGATCATTCGCGGGATACAACTTTAGGGAGGTTACCATGAGACTACGTTATCTGATCTTTTCGCTCGCGCTCCTCGTACCGCACGCCGCATCTGCTGCTACCTATTACGTCAACGGTTCAGTCGGTAACGACCTCGGCACCGGTTCACAGGCAAGCCCGAAGAAGTACATTAAATCAGGCATTGCCCTGATGGCGAGCGGAGATACGCTTATCATCGCGGATGGCACGTATACGGGCAGCGATAACCAGATACGGTATGTGCCTTCGGGAACCGCATCGAAACGCACGGTGATCCGCGC
>CAZDUF010000076.1:0-6711 GCA_964508555.1 uncultured Planctomycetales bacterium | reverse complement strand
CTTCTCATCCTAATCAGCCCATAAATTCCTCGGCTGCGCCTCGGAATTTATCGGGCTAGGATGAGAAGCCATTTGCAGGGAGAGAAACGAGGGCAAATGGGGTGGGTGACGGGACTTGAACCCGCGGCATCCTGAGCCACAGTCAGGTGCTCTAACCAACTGAGCTACACCCACCATTGAAGCTTAAGAATTATAACATTAAAGGATACGTTTGTGAAGGAGGATGATACATGCGCAGATTCCTGATGGTATTCGGTGTGCTCGCGGCCGCGACAGGCACGATGTTCTGTTATGCCGATACGATCAGGCTGAAGACCGGCGCCGTTGTCGAGGGTACGATCGTCGAACGGGCGAACGAGTATCTGATCGTGCGCACCGCTGACACTGAGACGCTCTATACTGCGAACGAGATCTCGACCGTCAACGGAAAAAAACCTGTGATCGTCAAGCCGGCTGCAAAGACACAGCCGAAGGGGCAGGACAGGCCTGCGCCGGTTCCCGCGTTTCAGCAGGCGGCAGTGCCTGCCGGCGTTTCTTCCCAGAAACAGGCGTCGGTTCTTGCGGGCGCGCTGAAGGATGTGGCAGGGGATAAGCGTTTGCCGAGAGTGCCCGAGCGTTTTCTCCTGTATCTGGCAGGGGCTGTTGTTATCTACGCCATCGCGATTATGTTTTTGCTCATGAAAATCGCCGAAAAGGCCGGCGTCTCCAGCCCCTGGCATGCTTGGGTGCCGGTTGCCAATCTTTTCCTGCTGGTGCGGACTGCAGGGCTCGGGTACGCCTGGGTGGCCGCGTTCCTGACCGGGTTGATACCCGTGGTCGGCATTTACCTTAATATACTCGCTGTGGGGTATATCTGGTGGAATGTCGCGCGGCAGCGGAAGTATCCCGGCTGGGTCGGTCTGCTCGTACTCCTGGTGCCGCTGGGGATTATTCCCATGGGATTGCTCGCGTTGAAGGATCTCCGTCGGCCGGTCCGGGAGAAGGAGACGCTGATTGCGCCTCCTGCTGAAGTGCCCGGACCAACCGGCATGGAAACGGGTGTCCGGTAATAATTGTTGCCATCCGGCAGAAAGCGTGATACAATAAACCAGTTTCGGAAAAGATTAGAATTCGGCCGTAAGGGGGTGAGTCTAACCTTTACGGTTTTTTTTTCGGATAAGAAATTCCCGGGCCGCAATCAAGCGGGCCGGATACAGGAGGGTCAGGTATGCATACGGGAAAGATCAAGAAACTTGTTCGCGATAGAGGATTCGGTTTCATCGCCGATTCTGACGGGAGAGAGCTTTTTTTCCACCAGAGCGGTTTGGTGGGATTGCAGTTTGATTCTCTGAGCGAGGATCAGTCGGTGACGTTTGATGTCGAACAGTCGCCGAAGGGGCCGCGCGCGGTCAATGTCAATCTGACAAAATAACGGCGCTCGAAGAGCTGCCGTTTCCTGCGGTTACAGGCAATGGCATTCTGGGGAGAGGATTTCTGGGATTCAGGGTTCGCGACGAAATTCTTCGTCGCGGTGATCGTGTCCGTGACCGCCGTCATGGTGTATAACGACGCCGTGTTTGAGCGGGCGGCTTCGCTGAAGACCATTGACGGGACGGTTGTCGCCGAACCGGGCATGTCGCGCGACGATTTTCTGATTCGGATGCGCTCGTTTACTTCGGGGAAGACACGCACCGATCCCATAACGGATATCAGCAGCGTCGCGTATCCTGTGTCTTTCACCGGCGGCCTGCAGGTTCCCTGGCGGCGGAAGCTCTTCCCTTTCAACTACGTCTCGGTATTCTTCAAAGATGATGCCGTGAGCGATATCTTTTTCTTCGGCGATGTTACGCGCAAGGGCCTCTTTTTCCCTCCGCTTGAAGACGAATCTGACGGGCAGGAGAAGTCCCCATGAAAATCATTGAGCCGGCTGTCGAGATCGAGCATTTTGATGCCAAACGCATGCTCAGGAATATCGAGCGCGCGGGCAGGACCTGTTACAAGAGCGAAGCTCGCATCACGGAGGATTCCGCAGCCGCGTTCGTGCGCACGATCGTGAAACGCGGCCACGAATCGGTGATCGAGCATGAAAAGATCACCGCACGCGTGGTTTGTGACCGCGGCGTGTCGCACGAGATCGTGCGACACCGCATCGCCTCCTACAGCCAGGAGTCGACCAGGTACGTCAATTACCGCGATGGCATCGAAGTGGTCCGGCCGTGTTTCGAGTGGAACAGGGAACAGCAGGGGATTTTCGGCAAGGCAATGGCGGATGCCGAAGAGGCGTACCGCGAGCTGATCCGGCGGGGCGCGAAACCCGAAGAGGCGCGCGCCGTGCTGCCGACAGCGCTCAAGACCGAACTCGTGATGACTATGAACCTGAGGGAGTGGCGGCATTTTTTCAAGATGCGCCTGTCTTCCCGGGCGCATCCGCAGATACGCCAGGTTGCCTTCATGTTACTCGATCAGATGAAAACGAAGCTGCCGGAAGTGTTCGGGGATCTGTAAAAAAAAGATTCCACTCCCGGGAAAGCGGCATCGAAAGGAACGAAAGGGAAAAATGAAGATAGTATTTATTGAGCCGCGCGCCACCGAGGCAAACGTTTACAGCAGGATGTCAATGCCTTTGCTGGGCCCGGTCTACCTTGCAACGATCCTCAAAAACAGGGGGCATGACGTTAAGATTCATAACGAGGATTTGGCACCGCTGGATTTCGACAAGCTGGGCGGCGCGGATGTGGTCGGTATTTCCATCCTTACCTCCACGGCAAGCAGGGGATATGAGATAGCCGGCAGGTTCCGCCGGGAAAAGGTTATTATAGGAGGAGTGCACGCCAGCCTTCTTCCGGAGGAGTCGCTGCAGTATTGCCGTCAGGTGGTCAAGGGAGAGGCCGAAGAGGTGATCGTCGACGTGGTTGAGGGGCGTTTGACTGAGCCCATTGTGGCCGGCCGGCCGGTCGAGTCGCTCGACAGCCTGCCGTTTCCCGATTTCTCCCTGATCAAAGGCTATCCCCATAATCCGATCATCATGCCGATTTCCACGTCACGGGGATGCCCGTTCGATTGCAGTTTCTGTTCGGTAACCAAGGTGTTCGGGCGCGAGTACCGTTTCCGGTCACCCGGGAACATCATGGAAGAGATTGCTACGAGAAAGGCGCGCTCGCTCTTTTTCTGCGACGATAATTTCACCGCGTTTCCCGCGCGCACGCGTTCGCTGCTCGACATGATGCTGCAAACCAGCGTCCCTGCCTGGTGCTGTCAGGTGCGTTGTGACGCTGCGAAGGATCCGGGATTGCTGAAGATGATGTCGCGCGCCGGGTGCAGGCTGGCGTGCATCGGCTTAGAGTCGGTGAGCCCGGAGACGCTCAAAGCCTACAAGAAGGCGCAGACGCGCGAAGATATCGTATCCGCCATCAAGACATTTCACAAAAACAGGATTAAGGTGCACGGAATGTTCGTGCTCGGCGCGGAGCAGGACGGTATTCATACCGTCTGGCAGACGCTCAAATTTGCGCTCAAGGAAAAAATCGACACCATTCAGATGAGTATCCTCACGCCGTTCCCCGGCACCAAGGTGCAGCAGGAGCTTGCGTCGCAGGACCGGATTTTCACCCGGGACTGGAGGTTGTACGACGGCCAGCATATCGTGTTCAATCCGAAATTGCTCTCCGCGCGCGAGCTGCAGCTGGGCGTACTCAAGGCCTACAAGAGATTCTACTCGCTGCCGAGGCTTGCGCGCCTCCTGGTGCGTCTGCACCTGCGGAATGCCATGTTCTGTTTCATCGGGCGTTCCATCATCCGGCAGTGGATCCGTCATAACCGCGCCCTGTCGTGGATTTCGCATGCTGCACCGCTGACGTAAAAAAAGAGTTGACAACCACCGGAATCGGTGTATACTTAATCCAACAGTAGTAAGTAAATGAAGCACGTTAGACTGAAGCCGCGAGGCAGAAGGATCAACTGCCAAGCGGTTTTTTTTGTTCTGCACTGCCGTTATTTACTACCGCTCCGTCACAGGGGCATACAAATTTTGTAAAGAAAGGGGGTTAGTAAGTAATGGCAAAAGGAACAGTAAAATGGTTCTCGAACCAGAAAGGGTACGGTTTCATCACGCCTGAGAACGGAAACGATGTCTTCGTGCATCATTCCGCGATCCAGGGTGACGGCTATAAGACTCTTTCAGAAGGCCAGGCTGTCGAGTTCGACATCGAGCAGGGTCCGAAGGGAGAGCAGGCGACCAACGTGGTCAAGCTGTAATCCGTACGGTTCTCGACCGAACAGAAAGCCCCGCTTCCGTTATCGGAGGCGGGGCTTTTTTTGCGCGCTTTATTTTCCGCACTTGCGCCGGAGGACGAGTTCGGCTATGATAGATGGGCGCGTGAGAAAGACGCAACCGGCAGGACAAAACGACAGGGAGAGGAAGATGAGCGGTAATTTTCTGTGGGCTTTGGGAGCGAGTGTCGCGGTGAGCGCGGTGTCGCTGGTCGGCGTCATCGGGCTGGCGCTCAAAGAACAGTTCATGAAAAGAATTCTCATCTATCTTGTGGCGTTCGGCGCGGGAGGCCTGATCGGCTCGGCGTTTCTGCATCTCTTGCCGGAGTCATTGGAGCATCTTCCCCACGGCGAGATGGACGCTTTCGTGTACTCTTTAAGCGGGTTTATCATGTTCTTCATTCTTGAAAAGTACCTGTTCTGGAGGCACTGCCATAAAGGCACGTGCGACGTCCACGTCTTTACGTACCTGAATTTGTTCGGAGACGGCATCCATAACTTTATTGACGGCCTGATTATCGGCGCGAGTTTTATGGCAGACTTCCATCTCGGCGCGGTGGCGACCTTGTCCATTATTCTGCACGAGGTGCCGCAGGAACTGAGCGATTTCGGCGTTCTGGTGTACGGAGGTTTGACGAAGGCAAAGGCTCTCTTTTACAACTTCCTGTCTGCGGTCACCGCCGTTGCGGGAACCGCGGTCGGGTACCTCTTTGCCAGCCGAACCGGGGATTTGGCCGGGATACTGATTGCGGTTGCCGCCGGAGGGTTTATCTATATCGGCGGATGCGATTTAATACCCGAGATTCACCGCCAGCCTGACAAGAAGAACGCGGCGCTTTCGATGGTTTGTTTTCTCGCGGGCATCGCCCTCATGTTTTTCATGAAAGCAGCGCACGAAGGCCACGCTCACTGAATGCCGCGGGAATGGGGCTTTCGACAATGACGGTTTTCCCCGAAGGCAGACCGATGCGCAGACTGCGGGCATGGAGCATAAGGCGCGGGAATCGCTCCTGAAGGTGTCTGTCGCCGTAGCGGCGATCGCCGACGATCGGATGTCCGATCGAGTAGAGATGCACCCGCACCTGGTGCCGGCGGCCGGTTACGGGAAAGGCCTCCAGCAGCGTGCAGCGGTCGAGCCGGCGCGTTACCTTGAAACGCGTGACGCTCTTTTTCCCCGCGCGCGCGTCGACGCCCATGCGGCCAGACCCGAATTCCCGTAAGGGGGCGCGGATTAACCCGCGGTCAGTTGCTACGATCCCGTGCACGAGCGCGGTGTATCGTTTGCGGCGAGCCGCGAGCTGAACTGTTCGTTCAGGAAGACGTGGGCACAGGGGTGTTTCGCGAAGATAATAACGCCTGAGACTTCCTTGTCCAGGCGGTGGACGGCCAGGAGCTCACAGCCGGTCTGGTTTCTGAGCACGGAACGCAGGCAGCGCTCGTCACGGACACCTTCGGCCACGGAAGCCATGCCGCACGGCTTGTCCGCGCAGACGACGTCGGCATCTTCGTAGAGTATCGGAATAGCTGATCCTGTCATGTTGAGAAAGAGATTCTCTCCATCCTGTCGTGCAACCCCCGAGTATTGCTGATAGTATACCCGATTATGCCGACATTGAACAGACGTATGCAAGCGGTTCTCTGGTTCGCAGTAGGCGCAGCCGCAGGTATTCTGTTGACCTGGGGATCGATCACCGCCGGACGCGGGCAGGAGATGCGACGGGCTCGCGAGAAAAGGCTCGCCCGGTCCGCTGGTTTCCGGCTGACCAGCCCCCTCCTTGAATGCTGCGAAGATTGTATACCCCGCACCAATTTGAGGGCCGTGAAACCCCGTATCCAGGAGATCGTCGATGCATCTCTTGAACGGGGAGATGCCACCATGGTGTCCGTCTATGTCAGGGATTTAAACAACGGGCCGTGGCTCGGTATCAACGAGAAACAGGAGTTTTCTCCCGCCTGCCTGCTGAAGATCCCCACGATGATGACCTATCTGAAACTGGCCGAGAGAAATCCCTCGATACTTGAACGGAAACTTTTCATATCTCAACCGATACAGATCTCGCCGCAAATGATACCTCCTGAGCAGACGATCGCAGTGAACACGGAATACACCGTCAAGGAGCTTATCAGGCGTATGATTGTTTACTCGGATAATGTCGCAAAAGATATGCTCTGCCGAGCGGTGGGCGAGGATGACATCATGAAGATCTACGGGGATATGGGGATTGAGATGCCGCAGATGAGCGATTACCTGACCGTCAGGGATTACGCTTCATTTTTCCGCGTGCTCTATAACGCGTCGTATATCTCGTGGGATTTATCTGAGTGGGCCCTCGGGCTGCTTCTCCAGACCGAGATGCGCGACGGTATCCGCGCAGGCGTGCCTGCGTCGGTTCCGGTCGCCAGCAAGTTCGGCGAGCGGGAGTTCAACGATGGACAGATACAGTTTCATGAATGCGGAATTGT
>CAZDUF010000075.1:0-6714 GCA_964508555.1 uncultured Planctomycetales bacterium | reverse complement strand
TTCTTTGACCTCTCCAAAAACCTCGGGATTGCAACCCGGATATATCTTGCCGGCGTGCAGGTCGAGAGCGTTGCTTTCGGCGAGGAATTAAGCCGGCCGCTTAAGGCGCGGCTGCCGGCAATCGCACGGGAAATAGAGGAATATATCGGTAACCTTCGGAAAGAGCCGTAGGAACGCGCAGGTATCCACTCCCGGAGTGTGGGTATCGTTTGCGCCAGGGACACTTCGGGAGTGGATAGCGAACATGTGTTACGCAATACCGGGTATCATAGACGAAATTAACGGCAATCAAGTTGTCGTCGACTATTTCGGCGAGAAACGGCGCTGCCGCAACGATTTTTACGAGCTCAAAGTCGGCGAGTACGTGCTCGCGCAGGGCGGTTTCATTATCGAGCGCGTTTCACCTGTCGAAGCCGAGGCGATCCTGGAAACATGGAAGGAGCTCTTTTTCAAACTCCAGGAAGTCGATCTGCGCCTGGCAAAGGAACCCAAGAATCTGCGCGAGACCGCGAATTCCCTGCGTCAGCGTTCGTGCGGCAACGCCTGCTGTGTGCACGGGATCCTTGAGTTCTCGAACTACTGCACGCAGGACTGCCTGTATTGCGGACTGCGGCGCTCCAACTCCGCAATCGAGCGCTACCGCATGGATGTCCCTCAGATTATCGATGCCGCAGAATACGCTATCAAGGAACTCAAATTCAAGGCGCTGGTTTTACAGTCGGGAGAGGACCTCTGGTACGATGAGGAAAAACTGGCGCAGATCGTGCGCGGTATCCTACAGAGGAGCCCGGCACTGCTGATTATGAGCATCGGCGAGCGCGAGCCTGGAGTCTACGAACGTCTGTTCAAAGAGGGCGCGCGCGCAGCGCTGCTCAGATTCGAAACGGGAGACGCCTCTTTGTACGAACGCATGCGGCCGGGGAAGCATCTCTTGGACAGGTTGTCGCTCGTTAAAAAATTACGCGATATGGGATATCTGCTCATGACCGGTTTCCTGGTCGGGCTCCCGGGTCAGGCGCAGGAGGATGTGCTCAAGGATATTGAACTGGCGAGCTCTCTGGGCCTCGATATGTTTTCCTGCGGCCCGTTTATCCCGCATCCTCAGACTCCGCTCGGACAGGAAAACGCGCCCGGCTGGGATCAGGCTGTTGATACGATCGCGCGCATCAGGATCATGAATCCCGATGCGAAGATACTGGTCACTACGTCTCTTGAGACGCTCAACAAAGACGACGGTCTCAGGCAGGGTCTGCTTGCCGGGGGGAATTCCCTGATGGTGAATGTCACTCCCGCGCAGTATCAGCAGTTGTATGAATTGTATCCGGAACGGGCCGGTGTCAACGTTGATATGAAACAGCGTATCAAATATCTGGTTGAGTTGCTGCATTCAATCGGCAGAGCGCCGGTCGATATCGGGCTTTAAAGCAGGAGCAAAACCGCTTGACAAAAATAGGGTAAACGATATTCTAGATAGTACGTCTGCAACGGCGCAGACATGAAGCGTTGTGTACCGAAGACGGTATACGAACAATGGCGTCCGCATACCTGCGCGGTCGCTTTTTTATTTTACTTACAAGTGACCTGATTTTAGGCACGGCGTGATGAGAAAAGCAACAAAGGAGGGAGTATGAATCTCGGCGGAGTAGGAGGGGATGACGCAACCAGGACTTTCAACCGGTCCAAAAACGTCGTCGCATGTTCAGGGCTTTGTTCCCGGTGTCTTGAATCCTGCAGGGGAAACTGCGAGGTGTTCAAGTCGTCGTTTCGCGGCAGGGAAGTGATTTATCCCGGTCCGTTCGGAGAAATGACTGCAGGCGGCGACAAGGAATATCCGGTTGATTATTCACACCTGAACATCCAGGGGTACGCCCAGGGCGCCAACGGCCTTCCGAAGGGAGTGGAGGGAAATTCCGATACCGCGACGTTTCCGTCCGTAAGCACGGAAACCGAATACGGATGGGACAAGAAGGTGAAAATGAAGGTCCCGATTTTCACCGGCGCGCTCGGCTCGACGGAGATCGCCCGTAAAAACTGGGAGCATTTTGCGGTGGGCGCGGCGATTTCCGGAGTCACTATCGTCTGCGGCGAGAACGTCTGCGGTATCGACCCGAAACTCGAGCTTGACGCAAAAGGAAAGATTGCGAATGCCCCGGATATGGACCGCCGCATAGAGTTGTACAAGAGGTTCCATGACGGCTACGGCGAGATACTCGTGCAGATGAACGTCGAGGATACGCGCCTGGGCGTTGCCGAGTACGTGCGCAAAAAACATAAACTTGATACCATCGAGTTAAAATGGGGTCAGGGCGCAAAATGCATCGGCGGAGAGATCAAGGTCAAAAGCCTCGACCGGGCCAAAGAACTCAAGAAGCGCGGCTACATCGTGACTCCGGATCCGACCGTTCATGCCAACCAGGAGGCCTTTAAGGCAGGCGCGATCAAGGAATTCGAGCGTCATTCGCGCTTAGGGTTTGTTTCCGAGGAAGGTTTCATGAAAGAGGTCAAGCGTCTGCGTGATCTCGGTTTCAAGAGGATCACCTTAAAGACCGGCGCGTATTCGCTCGTCGAGCTGGCGCAGGCCCTCAGGTTCTCTTCGCAGGCCAAGATCGATCTCCTGACCATCGACGGCGCTCCGGGCGGCACCGGGATGAGCCCTTGGAGAATGATGCAGGAATGGGGGATTCCCACATTCTACCTTCAGTCGCTGGCGCACGAGTTTGCCGGGAGACTGACGAAAAAGAAGATGCGCGTGCCTGATCTGGCAATCGCAGGCGGGTTTTCCATGGAAGACCATGTGTTTAAGGCCATTGCCATGGGGGCGCCGTACGTCAAGGCGGTGTGCATGGGCAGGGCGCTGATGATTCCCGGGTTCGTGGGCAAGAATATCGGAGAGTGGATCGCCAACAACAATCTGCCTCCGACGGTCGCAGAATTCGGCGTCAAGCCGGAAGAGATCTTCGTCTGTTACGAGGAGCTAGCCGAGAAGTACGGGGATGACATGAAGGATATTCCGCTCGGCGCGGTCGGTATCTACACGTTCTCCCAGCGGATCAAGGTCGGCCTGCAGCAGCTCATGGCAGGTTCGAGAAACTTCTCTCTTTCGACGGTCTCGCGCAAGGACCTGATGAGCCTGACCAAGGAAGCCGAGGAAATCTCAGGCATTCCCTACGTCATGGATGCCTACCGCAAAGAGGCGGAGCGGATCCTCGACGGAAAATAAGGCACCACCTCAACCCCGGGGGGTGAGCAGCATTCAACCCCCGGGGTTGGATATTTGTTGCGCGCCCCGGCAATTGCGGCTACAATGATTTCATCATGGAAGCCCCTTCGCCGCGCGATGAACTCATCATTCTCTTCCTGCGAGGCCTGCGCATCGTCCTCAACAACGCCTCCGCGTATTCCGCCGATCATCCGTATTTTCTCACATCAGTTCAGGAGTTCCGCGAAAAAATAACCCCGGTTTTCGACATTCTGGATCCGGCCTGGATCCACTGCACCCCGGATTCCCTGATAGTCGACGGCCGCTCGTGGCAGAAGAATGCCCTGTACACCGATCTCGCGGCATGGTTTCACTACCGCAAGATCAAGAGTATCGGTTTGACCCGGGCCGTGACTGCCGAGGAGCTGGTCGAATTTTTCAAGGTCGTGGGCATGCCCCGCCGCGATTTCCTGCGCAAAGGGGGATGCCGGCATCTGCTCAAAGCTTTGAGCGGTCACGTGCTTGTCGAGGAGCTGGATTATTCGGGATTCCTCGGCGAGGGGGGCACGGTCGAGGTCGACGTCTGGGTGTTTTTGCTCGCAGAGGCGATCGAACGCGACGACACCCAGAAAATAAAAAATCTCGCCGATTCCTTCGGCAAGGTTGCCGCGACGCTTAAACCTTCCGATCTCGCGGAGGATAAGGAACTTCACGACAATATCCGCACCTTCCTGCGCTGCGTCAAGGATAAGTACCGCGAGAAATTCCGCGATTGCACGCGCGAGCTCTTCGGCGTCCTGGAAAAATACAAATCGTCCCTGAAAAACGAAGAGATCGAGAAGATCAAGGAGTTTTTCCGGGAGATCGACGAAGAAAGCCTGGCGCGCCTGCTCTGGGATGAGCTTGCCGGCAACAAGTCGTTCGACTCAACCAGTTTCAGGGTCTATAACCAGCTCGTCGAGCAGAAGCGTCACCAGACCGTAGCAGACGCTTTTGAGGTACTTGCGGGTTCCGGGAGTTCGCAGCAGACGCAGGCAGTGGTCAAACGCCTGAGCGCGCTGCTCGAAAGCGCCTCCGGAGGAAGTTTCTCGGCGGTGTACCGCGCGATGCTTGAGCATATCATGCAGAAACTCGTGTTTGTGAAGCACGCCGATTTCGACCGCGAGCGCGCGCGCCGGAATTACGCATGGATCCTGTTGTCTCTGACATCATCCGAAACAGATCCCGTCAGGCTCACGGGAGTCGTCTCGCGCATCGGCAAGGAGTGGGAGCGGGTTACCCAGGAGCGGGATATGGAGTATATCGCGGCCTTCGCCGAGCTCATCCGCAAGAAACGCCAAACACAAGCCGCTCTCGCTCCGGCGTTGAGCGAAGCAGAGCAGTGGGTCAGCCGTTTCGTGGAGTCCGTCATCTGGCGCGAGCCTCTGCCGGACGCGTACGCGTCCCTGCTCGACGCGGTCACAGCGCCTTCCATGGATGCAGACCGGTATCTGTTTAAGATGTGCGAAGAAGAGCGGATCAATCAGTCCCTAGTCAGGCTTTTCTTGCGTTTGTATCCTCACGCGGTCGGGCAGTTCCAGACCGCTGTCTGCCAGAAGAGCCGCAGCGTGGATTTTATGGTCAAGTGTATTGCGGCGTTGAAACAGTGTCAGTCGGGACTCGTGGGAGGGATCCTGGAGTATATATTCCATGCGGCAAACGATTTCATCAAGATCGAGGCGCTCAAAGGAATGGAATCTCTTTCCTCGGTGAACGAGGCATTCCTGTTCTCGGTACTCACGAAAGCAGAGTATCCCTTGCAGCGGGCAGCATTCTCCGTCCTGGCGCGCAGGGATGCGACCCGGCAGAAGGCGCTCGCGACGCTGTTTGAGGTACAGTCATTTTTCGGATCAGGTAATAAGATATTGCTTGAACGTTTGGGTATGGTCGCTGAGCTCGAGCTGGAGAAAGAGGCGTACGCGCAGCTTGAGGTTTTGTCGAAACGGCCGTTTTTCTGGAATAAGACCGTGCGGGAAAAAGCAAGGGCTATGATCGCGAGGATGTATGCACGAAAACATTGAGCAGGCATTCAGAGCGTTGTTGACCGCGCTGCAAACCGCGAAGATGTACGATACGAAACACCCGATGGTGCAGAAGGCGTTGGCCGCGGCGTGTATCTCCCTGCAGGAGTCTCTGACCGGGCGCCAGGCACTGACCTTCGGCATCATTAAGGATGAGTTGAGTTTCGAACAGGAGATTTTCTTTGAGTTGAGCGCGATTTCGAAACCGTCGATAGAGCTGTTGAAGAAGAAGGGGATCGAGCGCATAACGATCAGCGCCGGCTTTACCCAGGCAGAGCTTGAGCATCTGGTCGCGTATTGCGCCGCGGGAAAAGACAGAACCCTGCCTCCAGTTGAGGAGTACCTCACCGCGCAAGGGGTTTCCGGAGTGAGCGCGGGCGCCATCAAACTCGGCGCGGACGCGCGGCAGGGTGAGTCGGCGGGCAATGCCCCTGCCGGGGCGGGGACGCCGCAGGAGGTGTACCAGGCCCTAGACGCGAATGCCTCTGAGTCGCTGTTACGCATCGTCAATTCCGAAACCGTCGAGCATTTGACTATCCGTTTCGGCCTGCATCATTTATACGAAGGTTTAAACTCGCACAGCGACGAATTCATGAAACTGGTGACTATCAAGCGCTACGATCCCGCCACGTACGCGCACGTGGTCAATGTCTGTATCCTGTCTCTCTACGCAGCGGCGCGCCTGGGATTCAGCAAGGAGGATTGCATCGACGTGGCCATGGCCGGATTGTTTCACGATACCGGCAAGCTCCAGATTTCCCGCAAAGTGCTGGGGAAGCAGGGGGCGCTTACCGACGATGAGTTTTCCCTGATGCGCAGCCACACCACGCGCGGGGCGCAGATGCTGCTCGCGTACGCGGATACTCTCGGTCTCCTTCCCGTCGTCGCGGCGTACGAGCATCATCTGAAATTCGATTCAAGCGGATATCCCAAATCTGCGTTGAACCGTCCGCAGCACACCGTCTCGGGTATCGTGTCTCTGTGCGACGTCTACGACGCGTTACATCAGCGCCGCAGTTACAAGACGGATTTCCCTCCTGACCAGGTGTACGGGATCATGAAAAAAGACCGGGGCAGCGGGTTCGATCCCGTACTCTTCGACGCGTTTTACGCGGCAGTGGGAGTCTGGCCGGTGGGGAGTCTCCTGCGGCTTGCCGACGGCAGGATCTGTGTGGTCAGGCGGGTGCATGACGATGCGATTGCCCTGCCGCTGGTTGAGGTGGTTGTGCCGGATACGCACGAGAAGATTGACCTGCGCGCTGTCGCTCCGGAGGCAGGGATCAAAGAGTTCGTGAACCCGTGGAAAGAGGGGAAAGATTTGCTGGAAAAGATATAAACGGCAGGACCACAACGTAACCGTGTCACAGAGTCACAGGGAACATTCGGATCGTGGTGTTTACGGTAGTGTCAAATAAATTGTGTAAATTGGGTTAAAGGTTTTTCTTGCCATTTGGA
>CAZDUF010000074.1:0-6881 GCA_964508555.1 uncultured Planctomycetales bacterium | reverse complement strand
TCGGTCGCCAGGACCGGCTTGACGGTCTTGAGGTCGCGGTCGATCATCACCAGCTTCTTGAGCATCTTGCGCTCCGTGGCATTGGTGATCCGGGTCTTCTTGTCGATCACGTACTTCTTTCGCTCGCTCGAAAGGCATTTCAGGACGGAATACTTCTTGGTGGGATCAACCAGGATGATGAGGCAATACCGCGCATTGAATATCTGGCACACCAGCCTGCTTAAACGGCTGACAAATTCTTTGACTTCAAACGTGGAATTGATGAGACGGTAAACGCTGTGCGTCGACGAAATAAGCGTCTTATACCGTTTCGTAGGGGTCGAATAGTTTCTTGTATTCATCCAGAGCATGCCTGTCAGTCATCCCCGCAATATAATCGCAGACAACCCTTCTGGTTCCGTCAAGCGCTATCTTTTTCTGCATAGCGGTAGGTAGCTGGTCCGGGTTGCCCGTGTACGCCTTGTAGAGCTCGGTTATGAACCGATGCGCCTTCACGCTCATGCGGATAACCCTATAGTGCTTATAGAGTTTTGACATGAGGAACTGGCGCATAGGTTTTCTTAATTGTACCATATTTTTGCTGAAGGTGACAATTTTTTTGTCCACCCTGCGGATATCTTTGTAACTCTTTATCTTATAACGGCTTATCCCCTCCTGGGTCGCAGTTATCAGATCGGTAACCTGCTCATTGATCAAACTCCTGATAACCTGATACTTGCGCTTCTCAAGGCTCAAACCAGCGTATTTTGCCGAAATCCTGCGGTTAATGGCATTCCACAGAGGCAGCTCCTCAAGCTCGGACTCTTTAAGCAATCCCGACGTCAATCCGTCGTCCAGATCATGGTTGTCATAGGCAATCTCATCCGCGATATCAACCACCTGCATCTCCAAAAGCGGCATGAGTTGCCGGGAGAAACCGCGCACCGAGACGCGGGGGTCAAAAGCAGAAGTGTGCTTGGCGATTCCCTCCCGCACTTCCCAGGTCAGGTTCAATCCGGGAAAATCGGGATAACGGTCCTCGAGATAATCGACAACGCGTAACCCCTGGAGATTATGGTTAAAACCGCCGAGATCTTTCATCAGGGCGTTGAGCGCGTCTTCGCCGGAATGCCCGAACGGCGTGTGCCCCAGATCATGTCCGAGCGCAATAGCCTCGGTCAAATCGGCATTCAGTCCCAGGGCCGCAGCGATGGTGCGGGCGATCTGCGCCACTTCGATGGTATGCGTCAGGCGGGTCCGGTAATAATCACCTTCGTGATTGACGAACACTTGCGTCTTGTATTCCAGACGGCGGAACGCCGCGGAATGGATGATGCGGTCACGGTCACGCTGATAGGCTGAGCGGTAGGGATGCTCCTGCTCCCTATGTGCCCTGCCGCGCGTCTGGCTCGCCTTCATGGCGTACGGAGCAAGAAAGGTATCCTCGAATTTTTTAATCTGAGCGTTCTGCATCGACAAGCGCCTTTCGCACATCCTCCAACGACTGCGATATCACCTTGGTGCCTGATACAACCGGCATGAAATTCGTATCACCCCGCCAGCGCGGCACGATATGTACATGCACGTGCCCGGGGATCCCCGCGCCCCCTTCTAATCCCAGGTTCATACCGATGTTGAACCCGTGGGGTTTGAGCGTCCGGGAGAGAAGGCGGCGGGCCTTCTCAACCGACTGCCACAGATCCAGCACTTCCTCCGCCGACAGCGTCGACATATCAGGGACATGCCGCTTCGGCGCCACCATCACATGCCCGTTGTTGTACGGGTACGCATTGAGCATCGCCACCGCGTGACTGCTGCGGAAAAGGACCTGTTGCGAATCCCTGCGCTTATACGCCGAGCAGAAAATGCAGGCGCGGGGACGTATTCCCTTTGATGCCGCTCGTCTGATATACGGCGCGCGCCAAGGCGCCCAAAGTTTTTTCATAAGCGTATGATCTGCCCCTCAACCTTGGCGCCGATCTCCAGAATCCCGCAGGAGTTATACGACGCAAACATCGTATCGGTGGGACTGCCGGGATTGAAGTACAGAATGCCGTCACGCATCTCGTTCACCGGCGTGTGTGAATGCCCGAAGACGATAACATCAACCCGGTCGTCCTTGAAAACATCCCGCACGTATTCGATGAGGTGCGCCGGCGCTCCGAAACCGTGGGTCAGGCCGATCGTGTGCGCGCCCACGCTGATCAGCAGTCTCTCGGGAAGATCCTTTTTCGTCTGGAGCGTATCCATATTGCCGGACACGGCCCGGATATCGGGACAGATTTTCTTTAGCACATCCAGGCACGCGGGATCCCCGATATCGCCCGCGTGCAGAATCATCCGGACTCCCTGGAACGCGTCGAGAAGTTTCTGGGGAAAGCGGCACTGCCGCGCCTGAGCCGGGAAATGCGTATCGGAGAGTATACCTATTTTCATGGAAAACCAGAGGGTTACAAGTTGCAAGTTTCAGGTTACAGGTAGCTCATGCCGCTTGTCACTTGCAACTAGCCACTTGCCACTAGCCACCCTTATGTCTTTACCCTACAATCACCGCCGGCTTCTGAAACATGTCGAATACCTGGTTCAGATTCTTGATATCCCAGGTAAGCACCTTTTCTTCGAGCGCCCTGAGCCGGGTATTCGTGTCGATTTCGTCAGCGAGCGTCACGATGATCTTGCGCTGGTCGCGATGGCGGTATTTTTTGCATTCCTTCGAAAAGGCAGCGACGTCGTCATCGGTGAGAAACCCGTTCTTAAATGCCAGTATCCAGACGCATTCGTGCGAACGGCCGATGAGGCCTTCACGGAAATGTTTGCTCTCGAACTCGAGGTGCTTGACCTCCCTGAAGCTGTTCAGACGTATCTTATGCCGCTCGATTTGCATCATCTCGTCGGAAAACTGCCGCAGGATATCCATGAGCCGGTCAGGCACCGTGCGCTCGGCATGCACCGCGTACTCCCTGATCATTGCCGCAACCATATCCCGAAACGGCGACTTTTGATTATGGGCGTCGACAGAGAGCGCCTCAAACTTCTCCCGGTACGCGAACCTGAGCCAAAAACTGAAAACCCTGTCGTTCACCTTGAGGAAATCTCCGTTACGGGTCAGCGTGTCAAGCTCCACCAGATATGCGATGCGCGCGGCAAGATCCGTCTTGTTGCGGTGCAGGCGGCTGGCAAGATCGGCGGTCTTGTTATAACCGCAGGAAACAAGATACAGGATGGAGAGATAATCCTGGCTGTGCCTGAGGTCGGTGAAACGCTTGATATAATTCGAGAAACGCTGGTGAAGAACTCCGGATGCGTCGAACAACAGACACTCAAGCTCCTGCGGGAAATCCCCTGATTCCTTGCCGGCGACGGCATCTGCGATGATCCTCACGTACAGAGGGAAACCGCCGGTAAAATGAATGATGAAATGCCTCAGCGGCGCCGGTAGACGCTCCTGCCCCAGCAGCGCGGTCAGGAAACGCGATGTCTCCTTGCAATCGAAAGGCTCGATCGACAGGATCTCGAAATTGCCGAAAAGAAGCGACAGTTGTTTGGACAGGATCTCGCGGGCCCGGTACTTCATGGAGCTCGTCACCAGATACATCACGTGCTTCTGGGCCATGAGGCACCTGCCCCAATCCCGGTACAGGTTGGTAAACCCAAGAGTCTCGAGATTCTGGAATTCGTCGAAAACCACCAGGCACGATTTTCCTGTCTCCTGAAAGATGCTGTCGGAAAGGGCCAGAACCTCGGGGAAGAGCGCAAACTTCCTGCGCGTCGACGATGCCTGGAGTATAACGCGCATCTTATCGACGGTGTTCGGCGCATAGCGGGCCGCCTTATCAAGGAGAAACTCAAGATCATCGCCGAGCAGGATGCCGCTGTGCGACAGAAAGTGATACAGGAAAATACCTATGTATCTCCTGATGAAAACCTGCACCGGCTCGTGCTTGATGTCGATATAAATCGGGATGACGCGCGTATCGTAGAATGATTCGAGGAAGGTGCGGATAAGTGACGTCTTGCCGGTGAGCTCGTCGCCGATCAGGGCGACGTTCTGACGGTATCCCTCGCGCAGACCGCTGACTCGCTTTTTTAGGGCAACAAGAAGCTCTTCTCTGCCCCAGAAAGACGGTTTATTCATGCCAGCAAAAAAAGTATATGATATCTAGTAATGACGCCAATACCGCTCGGCAGCCCCGGATTAATTCTGGACGCCCTGTCGGGCGCTTCGAACTATGCCTTGCCTCACCGCTCGCGAATTTCTGCGAAATTCGCTTCGCAGGCTGCGGCATTAATTCTGGACGCCCTGTCGGGCGTCCAGAATTAAGCGGGCGATGGGAATTGAACCCACCTATCCAGCTTGGGAAGCTGGTGTTCTACCGATGAACTACGCCCGCAATCTCATAGTCAAATGTTCGGAAAGTCATTATTCTATCACAGGGGTTACAGGAGCACAAGTCACAAGTAGAATCGTTTGCGCTTAGAGATTGTATCACTCGTCATTGCGAGGAGCGCCTCGATTCCTGAGTCGCGACGAAGCAATCGTAAGCGCTGTTGATTATGTTAGATTGCTTCGTCAGGACGCTATGGCTAATGGGCCTTCCTCGCAATGACATCACGATGCCTGCCCTTGTGCACGTGTTGCGCCTGGCCGCCTGGCCGGGCGCACACCGGTGTTTCCGATTGCGCCGGATGTGCCCCTTACTTTTTACTCGAGAAACACTCTCCCATCACCTTAATCGAACAGTACTCACCGCACATGGTGCAGACATCGGCGCGGCGGGGCATTGCCGACGCGCGGTATTCCCGTGCCTTTTCAGGATCGATACTCAAATCTATCTGTGCCTGCCAGTCCCTGCGTTTACGGGCCCTGGACATCTTTCTGTCCCAATCAAAAGCCAGAGGATTTTTCTTCACGATATCCGCCGCGTGCCCCGCGATACGCGACGCAATCACGCCCTCGCGCACGTCCTGAAGCGTCGGAAGCCGCAGATGCTCGGCAGGAGTGACATAACACAGGAAATCTGCGCCGCTCGCCCCGGCGAGCGCGCCGCCGATAGCGGCAGTGATGTGATCGTACCCAGCCCCGACGTCGGTTACCAGCGGACCGAGCACGTAAAAAGGAGCTCCGTCGCAGATTTCCTTCTGTTTCCTGATATTCATCGCAACCTGATCCAGCGGAACATGCCCCGGCCCTTCGATCATAACCTGCACGTTGCGTCTACGGCATTCCCGCGCCAGTCTTCCCAGGATTTTCAGCTCTTGAAACTGCACGGCATCGGATGCGTCGAATATGGATCCCGGCCGCATCCCGTCGCCAAGACTCAACGTGACATCATACCGGTACGCGATATCGAGAATCTTGTCGAACGCGGTGTAAAAAGGATTTTCTTTACCCGTGCGCGCCATCCATCCTGCGAGCATGGCGCCGCCGCGGGAAACGATATCCATCACCCTGCGGCGTTTGGCGAGCAGCGCCATGCCGGCACGCGTGACGCCTGCATGGATGGTGAAGAAATCCACGCCGTCACGCGCCTGTTGTTCCAGGACATCCAGCATATCCTCTTGCGTGAAGGAGAGAAAATGCCCCTTGTCATGAGCGGCGCGGACCGCAATCTCATACACCGGCACGGTCCCTACCGGTACGGGAGAATGGGCGATGATGATCTTCCTGATCGCGGGGATATCCCCTCCGATACTGAGATCCATAACGGTGTCCGTACCGTATTCTACCGCCGCCTTCAGCTTCTTGAGTTCCTCGGCAGGATCGGAAATGTCCGGTGAAGTGCCGATGTTGACGTTGACCTTGGTCAGTAAACCGCTGCCTACGGCGCACGGCTTTTCAAGCTGTCTGGTCGCGTTCAAAGGGATAACCGCCCTGCCTGAGGCGACCAGCCGCAGGAGCTTCCCCACGGGTATCTTCTCACGCGGCGCGATCAGGCGCATCGCCGGAGTTATTTTTTTCTTCTTTGCTGATTCAAGCTGCGTCATCAGGAAAGACCTGCCTTATGCATTCGGGAAACGGTTGTCTTCTCGAGCGCGTACGCCGCATACCGCAGCCGTTTGAAAGCTGCCGCGCTCGGAGGATGGATAAGTTTAGAGAACTCTTCGAGGACCCGCAGGGCCTCTTTGACGCGCTGGCTGTTGGCATAAAAAACGCCGGCAATGTCTTTCCTGCCGGCTTCCAGGCTGTCCGGATGAGCCCCGACGTCAAGAACGCTGTCGCGGCCGCTTATGAAACGCGATGATCCGGGAATATTCCTGATGATACCGTCGACGCGGTGTCGGGCAGTTTTATAGGAGGCGCGAAGCGAGCGGCTGTTCAGGGCAAAACGCGCGACTTCCTCGCATACCCGCAAGCCTTCCTTGACACGGTTATAATTTGCATCAATGATTCTTTCGACGGGAACACGCGCCATAACAGGTTACCGAGCGCATCCGCGCATTATTTTCCGAATAACGGAGGTCGTGGAGCGGCCGCGCTCAAGAGGCACGGTCCGGACCGCGCCGTGACGCCTGCGCACAACGTCCGCTCCGACGATTGCGCCGGGTTTCCAGTCGGCGCCCTTAACCAGGACATCCGGCTCAAGCAAGCGGATCAGTTCCAGCGGCGTGTCCTCGGTGAATATCGTCACGTAATCGACGCTGTCAAGAGCGGCGATGACGCCCGCCCTGTCGCGCTCAGTGTTCAGTGGACGCGCGGGCCCCTTGAGCCTGCGCACCGACGCGTCGCTGTTGACGCCGACCACGAGCACATCACCGAACCGGGCGGCCCGCTCGAGATACCGCACATGACCGTAATGCAGGATATCGAAACACCCGTTGGTAAACACGATTTTCCCGCCCCCGCGCCGCGCGCGGTTCAGCGCGCGTTTCAGGGAAGCGGCGGTTTTTATTTTTGACTGGAG
>CAZDUF010000073.1:0-7053 GCA_964508555.1 uncultured Planctomycetales bacterium | reverse complement strand
CGCGTAGAGAACGGAAATCTTGCCGCGCGGACTCAATAAGGGAATGATGATCTTTTCCGCATCCTGGGCATCAAGAAACTTCAGATTGATGATCTCGGTCTGCAGCACCTCTTCCGCCTGGAGTTTGGATATGCTCTCAAGCTTGCCGACGAGTATAATGTTTCCCTGGCGTTGATAGCCGTACCCGTAGGTTTTCAGGATGACGTCGAGCGCGGTCTCCCAGGGGACGTCGACCAGGCGCACGGTGACGTTGCCCACAACTTCCGGCGTGGTCACGATATTGATGCCCGCCTTGTACGACAGAATCTTGAGCACATTGAGAATATCCGCTTCCTTGAAATCGAGCGTTACCCGGTCGGCGCCTGCGGCGGCAGGTTGCGGGGCGTCCTGAGAAACCATCTCCGCGGCAGTCTGCTCGTCAATCTCCTCCCATGCAGGCATTCCCTGGTCATCGGGAACAGGTGCAGTTGCATCGGCAACCGGCGCTTCAGGAACAGGCTCCGCAGACGGCTCGACAGGCGCAACCGCGGCTTCGGACACAGGAGCGGAATCTTGCACTTCTTGAGCATGCACACGGGAGAACATCAACATGAAGCCGCAGGAGATTACCACGTTTCTGATCAGCGTTTTTTTCACGTGCCCTCCTCCTTATGGACGATTATCTCTATCCGATCCCCGTTTTTCTCGAATATAACCCGATCACCGGCGATAACCAACACCTTGCATTCCCCGACCATATCGCCCTGTTTGACGATCTCGTCATTCACCACGGCAAACGAGCCTCCGTTCGGATCGACGGCAATACCCTCGACGCGGAGATCCATGCCCGGCCGCGAGACATCCGGAATACTGCTGGCAGCCGATGCCTCAGGGACGCTTCCCGACAGCCGCAGGAGCCTGCCGTCTTCACCCACCAACGGGATGAACGGATTGCGCCTTCCTTCTGAATCATATGCCCCGGTCTGCGCCGAGGCCTCCGAGGAAACACCCCAGGAACGCACGGCATACGCAGCGGCGAACAGCGCAAGCGTGATGATGATGAACCAGCCGGTGTAGAATCCTCTTCCCGAACGTCTAATTGACATAGGTCTTAATCACCAGATGGAACTTCTGCCGAAACATATCAGCCTGCGGCGTCACTCTGATAACCTGAACCGTCAGGAAGAATACGCCTGCTTCAAGCTCATGCACGAAAGAAACCGCGTTATGGAATTCACCGATGCCGTCGAGCGTAATCGTTAACGGCCGCAATCCCTGTCCGTCCGGTGAGGAATCCTTTGCCGGCCGCATATGATTGATTTTTATCCGGTACCTCTCGGCAGTCTGGGCGATCGACTGCAGGAAGGCGACGATATCGTCCTCGGACACGAACCTTCCGCCTGCGGCGAGCCTGGCCTTTTGGGCATCAAGCTGACTCTGGCTCATCGCGCTGATGCGCGCCTGCGCCGCGCGCAAACCGGCAAGATTCGCGCGCAATTCCTTGACCTGGGCCCCGACCTGGGAACGTCGCTTCAACTGCCCCTTGAGAATTGCCAGGTCCACGTAAAAAAACAGCACCGTCACGATCAACCCGAGGAGCAGCTTCTGCAGGAGATCTTTGGTCAAAACGGGTTTTTCTATGCGCATATTTTATCAGGGAACTCCGCCATATACAAGCCCGGATCGTTATTTGCCTTCCTGCCTCAATCTGCCGGTCACGGTAAAATCAGCGATATCGTACGCGCCGACGGTCCGCTTCTGCACCGACGAAAGCTGAAATTCCTGGAAATCCGCGATAAATTCCTTGTCCGCGTGCAAACCGTCGATCAGCTGGCGGATATGCAGCATCTCGTCTGCCTCAAACGACAGCACCGAGCCCTGGAGAGAAAACTCACCGCCGGAAACAGACATATCCGTAAACCATACTCCCGGCGGCAAATGCCTGCTCAGGGCTTTCAATTTCTCTCCCCAGAGGACCCTGCGCGCAGCCATGGTGCGCACCTTATCCACCTGCTGAGTCACTGACGCATACTCCAGGTCGTATTCCTGGATACGCTTGCGCTCTGCGTCAAGCCCCGCCCATTCCCTGGTAAGCCTTTTGAGGGTGCGTGCGCGCATTGCGCCGCCTATCCCAAGGCATATCTGCACGCATACCAAGAGACCGGCGCACGCTGGCACGATGAGCAGGAGACGCGACCACTCCACCGGCACCTTGCTCTTTTCCTTCTCGACGTACCTGAGCTCCTGCGGCAGCAGGTTGATTTCGATCATATCTGTCCTATCCGCGAAGCGCCAGCCCCGCCGCAACCCCCAGCATGAACGAGAGCCCGGCGCACTTCTTTTCCACGGTCTCCGACGCAAACGTCATCTTACGCAGAGGATCCCAGCATTCAGCTTCGATACCCAGAAGGTTCTGCAGCATCTCCTTGCCCAGACACCCGGCGCTGCCGCCTCCGGTCACGAATATTTTCGAAACGGACGACGTGCTCTGACTCTCGAAATAATCGAACGACGTCCTGACTTCTCCCGCCAGATCCGTCATCACGGCGTCGGCGATAGCCTTGATCTTGAGCGCGCGATCGGGGTCAGCGGATGTCTTGAATGCCTCAGCCTGACGGTAATCCACGCCAAACACATCCATGATCTTCTGGTTGAGATTATTTCCCGCCAGATGGATATCCCTGCTCAAACGCGGCACCAACCCGTCGAGAATCGTCAGGTTGCTGAACGTCGCCCCGATATTGACAAGCGCGATCGTCTTTGAACCGACTTCGGGTTCGGAGCCGTACGAATAGGTGAACGCGTTCAAAAGCGCGATACTGTCCACGTCGATAATCCCGGGCTTGAAACCAGCGCCCTCAAGAAGCTTGACCCGCTGCAGCACGATATCTTTCTTTGCCGCAACCAGAAGTACAAGCATCTTATTGTCCGGCAGATCGGGCTTCAGGATCTTCGAATCAAGATTCAGGTCGGACACCGGGAAGGGGATATGTTTCTGTGCCTCGAATTTGAGCGCCTGCTTGACCTCAATCTCCGTCAGACGCGGAAAGTGGACATACCGTAACAGCGCCGACGGACCGGATAACGAGGTATTGACCCTGCGGTCATCCAGAGGCAGGTCGATTTCTTTGAGCGAAGGTTTGACGTCGCAATCCAGGACCTCTGCTGAGCCGTCCGCCAGCTTCATCCGCACCATCTTAACCGACGACGTGCCGATGTCGAGCCCCACGGCATAAGGAACCTTTGCCGGTTTCTTCGAAGGAAGAGGGAGTTTCTGCGCAAGAGTCTTGACAGCTCCGAGCATATCCGGATCAATCCTTGGCCGCGCACTCCTGTGCCAGGAGTATGCCGCCGGTCGTGATCTCAAATAACTGAGTGCCGCTTAATCCGCAGTTCGCCGGGAACGCGCTGCACGCATACCCTGACGATTCAAGCCGCGCGCAGTTGTAGATATACCCTTTTACCGGAGATGCGGCCAGGTAATCCTTATCGAGATACGGAGGTTTTGACTGCGTAAGCGTGGAAAAACGCGACGGATAAGAACCCTGGTGGTCTTTGGAATAGTTTTCCAGGGCTGCAGAAATGAGCTTCAGCGTCAATGATGCGCTGGACTCATTCTGAGAGATAGTGAAACCGATAAAGATGCCGATGACGACCCTGATCAGGAGCGCGGTGCCCGCGATAACGATCATGATCGTGACAAAACTCCTCGCCTTTTGGTTGGCCATATTTTGCACTATTATAGCATAGAGAAAATTGGGAAACAATGATAATGTATCTGCCACCCGTCACTTGCAACCCTTCTATTTACTCAACCGCAACAACCCCGCCGCCTTCGCATGCCGCGGATCAGAGGCAAGAGCGCGCCTGAATGCTACCCGGGCTTTTTGTTTCTCGCCGCGGGTAAGATAAAAAAAACCGATATTGCAATGCACATCCGCGTAGTCAGGCATAATATCGAGCGCCTTCTGAAGAGCAACATATCCCCAGTCGTCGAATCCTACGGTAAGTAACCGCACCCCCAGGTTATTATACAAGGTGGCAGGAGCCTTGAAATCTTCGACGCGCAGAGTCTGCCGGAACGCCTCGATGAAACGAGTGTCACCGTCGTGTCCGGACAGACCCGGCGGGAATGAACGGACGATCTCGTTGACGGCCTCAACTTCTCTACCCTGCCTCATCAAGACATGCGCGCTGTTATAGTGCGGGAAACTCAACGAAGGATCAAGCGTGCACGCCAGGTTCAGGCGCGCCAGTGCTTCATCATAACGCTTGAGCTCAAGCAGCACGAGGCCGATGTTATTCTGCACCTCTCCTGCCTTAAAATACGGGACCATGCGCTCGACAATCCAATACTGGTCAAGCGACTGCTCATATTTTCCCGCCTGATAATACGCCGCGGCAAGGTTCGAATATCCTTCAATACGGTCCGGTTTAATCCTCAGGGCTTTCTGCAATGCCTCTTCGGCGAGATCATACTTCTTCCTGTTCAGGTATTCAACGCCGAGATTCACGTGCGCCGTGTAACTGGAGGGCGAAAGTTCGATCATCCTCGCGTAAAAAGTGATCGGATCCCTCCATTCATAGTTACGCGCCGCGGTCAACGCGCATGAAGCGGCGACAATCCCCGCCACACACGCGTAGGCAAGGGCCCTGCGCAGGCACCGCCGCAGCACCCATGCCGCTGCGGCAAAGACCGCAATAGAAGGCAGGTAGATGAAATGTTCGGCAACAAAGGCGTTGATCGGATACAGACCGGACTGCGGCAGAAAGAAAATAACCGCCCATGCAAAGAGGGACGCTGCCGCGGGACGGCGCCGATGGGCAAAAAACGCGTATCCCGCCAGAAATACCGCCGAAACCGCGCCGGCCAAAGCGATTGCGATTTCATACGACGTCACCGGCCTGATCAAGGTCCATGACATGTGCAGATCGACGGGAAGAACAAGGATCCTTCCATATGTCCCGATAACCTGGGGAAGAATGGCGAACCGCAGCCACAGAGGGTACTGTTGTAACTCGGGAACCAGGAGGGCAGAGAATTTTAAAACCGACGAACGCAGCAACGCGTACACAGCGGCAACCGCCAGAAAAGGGAGCAGGTCCCTCACCAGAAACCACTTTTCGGTGAAGCGGCGGGAATAATACCCCCACGCGCACAAAAAAAGAGGGAAAATGACCGCGAGTTCCTTGGAAAGCAGCGCGCCGATGAACAGGAAAAGAGAACCCATGGTGCACCATCCCCTGCCCCTGGAAGATGTCTGACCATGCATAAATAAAAGAAACGAGGACAGGAGAAACAACGCCATCAGGGGATCTGCCCTGCCGGAAATATAAGCAACCGCTTCCGTGTGTATCGGATGGACGCAGAACAAGAGACTCCCCGCGCCAGCAACGAACCGATCCCCCGTCAGTCCCAGGAGAAGAAGGTATGCCAAAAAGGAAACCAGCGCCTGTATCCCGATGTTGGTCAGGTGGTACCCTAAAGGATTAAGCCCCCAAATTCGGAAATCCGCCATGAAGGAGATCTCCTGAAGGGGCCGGTAAAAGTTCGAACCGAGGAAAGACGCGGCGTAGAGGTTTTTTCGCAGAAAATCTCCGGTGAGGGGGGAGGATTTAACCGCCGGATTAGAAACAATCAGCCCGATATCATCGAAAATGAAGGGATTCGAAAGTGTGTTGGCGTAACAAACAAAAGTGAGCGTTGTCAGCAGGAGAAACCAGAAGAGCGGATGGGAAAAGAAAAAGGGGAGTCGATATCCGACTCCCCTTTGCTGAGAAAACACGATTCTTTACAACGGGGTGAGGACGCCGCCCGTGGTCGCAGTATATGCCGTGGTGCCGGTCACGCCTGAGTTCGATGGCGTCGCAGAGATGGTGTACCCGTTTGAGGCGAGAACGCAGGAATAGATGAACCCCTGGACCGTCTGTGAACAATAGTTGGGAGCGGAGGTGATGTAGGTGGATAACTCGGTAACGTCAGCCGGATAAATACCGCTGTGCGCAGCCGCATAGGTCTCTGCCGCAGTCGAGAGAGAACGGATACCGGCTTTTGCCGCTGCGTCGTTAGCCGTTCTGCGTGCTCCGAGCAGGTTCGGGATCGCAATCGCCGCAAGCAGCGCGATGATCGCGACAACGATCATGATTTCAACAAGCGTAAAACCTCTTCGCTTCATAGCCTGAAGCCTCCTTTCTAGGATTGCTTTTTGAGACATGGTTATCGTTGACGCCGTGTCGCTTGTCTCGTACTGCTTCTCCGTACGGGTTTGACCCCCTACCATGAAGCCGTGTCGTACCGTCCCGTATGAGCTTGGTTTATATCATTTTCTATTCCCGTTGTCAAGAACTATTATGCTGACGGACAGGCCTTGACGCGCGTCAAGGCCTCCACGAAACGGTTTAATTCCCTCTGGCGCGCAGGCGTTACGTTGACGAATTCGACGCCGATTTTATAGCGCGGTTTGCCTGACTGATCACCGGTCTCCGGCCTGATCCAGGCAACCCGGCCGGTTAACGGTAAAGGATGAGCTGCGCGGGGCAAAGCCAGGTTGATTGTCAGACGGGCGTTCGCCGCAAGCGGAGCATTGCTGATAAAACAGATGCCGTGCCTGGAAATATCCAGTGAATACGTCTGTCCCAGACTCGTATCACGCACGATGGGCTCCACCCTCATATGATACGACACCCTGCGGCAGCGTCGCTTTTCCGCGCCGATAAAGATCTTCTTTACATAAATCGAGGCTCCCTGCGACCGCGCCGTGCGCCGGGAATCCCGATACAGGAATTCAAGCACGCCCACGTTGATGAAACAATCCCTGATCCCCAGAAAGCGCAGATAGCCGTTAACTCTCCTGCGGAACAGCCCGCAGAGCATGGACACGCTCTCTTCTTCAACCTTCGGAATGACAATCGTGCACTCCCCCTGCTTGAACTCCGAGACGAAGACATTCCGGGTCTTCTGCCTGCGGGTAAATTCACGCAACGCGGCTTCGATCACCGTATTCAGGCCTTCGGTAACCTCTCTGCTGCGTTGTATCCCTGCGATGCGCATAAACCCCTGGAAATTGACTATCA
>CAZDUF010000072.1:0-7058 GCA_964508555.1 uncultured Planctomycetales bacterium | reverse complement strand
GATACCCCGCGCTAACAACGGTTTGACCGCCTTCCACGTCGTGTCCAGCCCGCCCGAGAAGATTATAAAAATCAGCGCAAGAATCCCGACCGATTTTGCGGCGGCGTAATCTTCGAAATAAATCCCACCTATTCCTTTTGATCCTGCGAGTACGCCAATAGCCAGAAACAACAACAACGCCGGCAACGCGAACCTGTCGGATATTTTACTCGCGAGAACGCTCGCGAGAATCAAAACCCCCGCCCACAACAATATTATTTCAATCATAACCCGGGGACGTTCCCCAAAGTACCACCCTCACGTGCCCTAACCACATAGTGTTCAGATAGTTAGAGAGCCACTTTTTCATTTGCATGCATATTATATCGAAATATGCTCCCAAAGTCTAACATGAATTTCAGTGTTTTAATTCTCTACAGGCCAATTGATTAGGAAGCTGAAGGGTGGCACCTTCGGGAACGTCCCCGGGGGAAAAATTCAAGGATGAGGATAAGCGCGAGCAGAAATAAGATGAGGGCGATGGCGGCGATAAGGCTCAGGCGATACTGCACAATAAGAATACCAAGCGCCCAGAGTGTCATCACGAGCATGAACACCATCGGCAGAATAACGAACCACGCGCTCTTGCCCTGCCGCCTGAGCCACACGCCGACAACCATCAACGCCAGTCCCGCGAGCAGCTGGTTCGTCGCGCCGAACACCGGCCAGATGATCTTCCACGCCGGCACGACGTTGCCCGCATCGTCCCTAATCGTCATAAGCACGAAAATCGCCGGCAGACATAGACTCGCGAACGTCGCCCAATACCGCGAGCCCCTGCCCTTCATGCCGAAAAATTCCTCAAAAATATACCGCGCAAGCCTCGTCGCCGTATCGAGCGTCGTCAAAATGAACGCGGACAACGCCATAAGCCCGAACGACTGCCCGTACCTCGCCGGCACGCCGAACACCGCGAGAAAGCGCGCCATGCCCGCACCATATATCTGCAGCGGCGGCGCCGCCGCCAGCCCATCGCCGGAACCAATCACCATCACCGCCGCCAGCGCAATCACCGCCACCAGCCCCTCCACGAGCATCGCTCCGTAGCCGACCGGCACAGCGTCTGTCTCCCTGGATAGTTGTTTCGCGGACGTACCGCTAGCAACGATGGAATGAAAACCGCTGATCGCCCCGCAGGCGACTGTCACGAAGAGAAACGGGAACATCGCGCCCACGCCCGACGACGACCATGCCGTGAATGCAGGATATTCGAGCGGCAGGCGGCCGAGCAGAATTCCCAGGAAACCTCCGATGAGCGACGCATACAAAAGAAAACTCGAGAGATAATCGCGGGGCTGCAAAAGGATCCAGACCGGCGTCGTCGATGCGATGAAACAATATCCGATCAGAATCAGCGCCCACGTTTTCGCCGGATCTCCCCACAGCGCCGGGAGCCCCGCGAGCGGCGTCATCTCCCCCAGCCATAAGAACACGAATACCAGCGGGACAAAAATCAGCGACGCCTTGCTCAGCGGCAGGTTCAGACGATACAACACGATACCGAAACACACCGCGAGCAGCACAAACGCCACGGATGACGTCGCGACCGCCCCATCAGTCTGAAAGGTGCCCGCGGTCAGATCCGTAAACACCGTCAGCACGTACACCAGGCACAGCCAGATAAAAATAAGTATCAGCCGGTACGCGCGGCGGGACATATAGGTATTGGCGATTTCCGCGATCGAGCGGCCGCGGTTACGCACGGAAATCACCAGACTCGAGAAATCATGGACGCCGCCGATGAAGATGGATCCGAACACGACCCACATCAGGACCGGCAGCCATCCGAACGCCACGCCCGCGATGATCGGGCCGAGCACTGGGCCTGCGCCGGCGATCGACGAGAAATGATGGCCGAACAATACCGGCATGGGCGCAGGCACGTAATCAACGCCGTCGCGCATCGTCTGTGACGGAGGCAGATTCTTATCGTCGAGTGAGAAATGTTTTCTCAGAAAACGGCCGTACGCAGCGTATGCGGCGATGAATGCACCGCACGCGCAGACAAAAATTAGAGTCAGCATACCATCGCTACCCTCTCAAATGCTCAAGGAGAATTTTCACACCCATGCCGATCAGCACCAATCCGCCCAGGATTTCGACCTTCTTCTCGAGCAATCCCCCGAACATATTCCCTAAAAATACGCCGGCAAACGACAGCACAAACGTCATGACGCCGATAACGATTACGGGTATGACGATCGGGATGTTTAAGAGGGCAAAACTGATACCGACGGCCAAAGCGTCGATGCTCGTCGCCACGGCAAGACCGAGGAGCACGATGACGGTCATATCCGGCTTCGCCTGCTCGAATTCTTCCATGCGCGTCGCCTCGTAGATCATTTTCGCGCCGATCGCGACGAGCAGTGCGAAAGCGACCCAATGGTCGATTGCGCAGATGTACGGCCGCAGGGTTTTCCCCGCAGCATAGCCGACAACGGGCATGAGCATCTGAAATCCGCCGAACAAGAGACCGAAGGTCACTCCCTGCTTCACCCGCTGCCTCTGCATGATCACGCCCGATGCCACCGACACAGCAAACGCATCCAGCGCCAACCCAACCGCAATCAAAAATATACTCAGAATATCCATTTGAATTCGGGGACGTTCCCCAAGGTGCCACCCTTTGCGCTCCTATCCGACAGTGCTTCAATTAATTACAACACGAGACCTCGAGCTGTAACTATAGATGCAACAATAGATTAGAAGTAAATAAGGTGGTACCTTGGGGAACGTCCCCGGTTTACAGAAGCAGCGAGGCGGCGAAGAGAAGGCCGAAAAGGAGATGGAGTTGGGCGGTGCCAAACACCAGCGCAGCCAGCGTTTCCGGCCGCGCCTCACTCCCCGCGCGCATCGTACGTATGCACCCGAGCGCCTTCGGCAGACTCAAGGATACCACCAGCGCCCACACCGAAACAAGTCCCGCAAGCATCAGCCCCGCCGTCACCGCGTACGACCCCACGACCAGTGCCCCATACACCCGCTGTGCCTGCCCAAACCCCATCCTGCCCGCCAGCGTGCGCACGCCCACCGCCTGGTCATGCTTCATATCACGCGTATTATTCGCGAACAGAATCGCCGTGACCAGCAGGCTGATCGGCAGCGAGCCCCACACCACTGCCGCAGTCACTGTGCCGGTCATCGCCCAATACGCCCCCGCCACCAATAACACGCCCATGAACAGAAACACAAACACTTCGCCGAGCGCACGATATTTATACCCGACCGGATTCACCGTATAAAAATATCCCCCGACAATCCCCGCCGCGCCGAGAACCAGCAATCCCCATCCCCGCTCGCGCACAATAAATAATCCGACCACAAACGCAATGGCGAACAGACTAAACGCAAAACTCCGCACCTGTCGAGGCGCCAGCTCGCCCCGCACCAGCAACCCGCTTGACCCAAACGTATATTCGCGGTCAACGCCATTCCTGAAATCTTCGTAATCATTGATGAGATTCGTCCCCGCATGAATAAGAACCGCTGATATAGCAAACAACGGCAGCATGCTCCAGACAATCCTGTCTCCCGACTGAAATGCCCATGCAGCTCCGATCAACACCGGCGTCACCGACGCCGTAAAAGAAAAAGGCCGGGTAGCGGCAAACCAGACACCGGGACCAGGCTTCACTTTATCGTCGGACATACGCCACCACCTTGCGGACAAATGCAATGCATCATTATGCTAAGCACTGGATTGCCACGCGAATCTCAGCGATGTACTCGAGATGCTTCCTCGTCCTCCGCTCTACTCGCCCGGCACCTCGCTGCTAACGGCCGGTAGGCTGCCGAGGAGGACAATGAGGGATCATGATGCGTCCACACCGGAAAAATCTCCGACAGGGAAACGAGGGCGCTGTCCCCCTACCTCGCTAACAACGCTCCCATCAGCGCTCCAATCATCGTACTCACCCAGTAATTCGAAGTCAACGGACAGACGCCGGATGAGCACTTACCGAAGTAACCGACGGCAAAGCCGATGGCTGCGCCTATTAATGCACCGATAAAAATTTTCACAGCTTTATTCTACATCTACGGAAGAGGTTTGTCTACAGGAGTGCTCACGCGATGAGGGCACGGATGCGACAAGTTCACCGAGAAAGAAACGGCGGGTAAAGGCGCACTGTTTCAGCGCGAGGTAGACCAGGTATGAGCCAGACACACAGACGACACTCACAAGCGGACGGCTTCTGACACCGAGCTCCTCAAGCACCACCATGATTGCCTGGTGCGTGAGAAGAATCACCAGCGTCGCGTTGCCGAGAGCGCGTAACGGTACGACCACACTGCGGAAACGCTGGAGGTACATGGATATTTTCAGGATGACATGAGTGCAGGACAACGCGACAATCAACGCCACAACGGGAGTGCCGTAACTAATATCCTTCATGTCACAATCAAGGTTCCATCCCCTGACTACCGCTGCTACTGCGGCTATGCTGATGACGGCGTGCACGGTAGTGAAACGCGAGAGCAACTGCCTGCCCCAGCGATAACCGATATAGATGATCGGCGCGGCGATAAAACTCACGTTCAGATACCACGGAAATACCAGCGTCGGCAAGTAGACGGAGTTCAGGTACGCGGCGCACAGCATGGCTGACAGAATCACGACCTGCGCCGGTTTCCTGAAACGTAGCACGAGCAGATTCACGATCTGCTGACTGGCAAAAAGCACCGGAACAAACCAGAAAGGATTCATGGCTTCGCCCACGCGGCCTTTTTCGCGCGGGATACCTGTCAGGAACTCGACGAGCTCGTGGCGCCGGTTCTCGCGGAAAAGGGCGATCGAGATCGCCTCTGCGCAGACGTACACCAACATGAACGAAATATACGGCAGGAGCAGACAGCGGGCTTTCTTTACTGCGTAAGCGCGGATGTCTGCCGCGGGCTTCAGGAGATAACCGCTGATGAAGAAGAAAAGAGGCAGGAGAAAAATTAGGGTGACCCGAAAAAAAACGGTGTCGGGATAGATGTGGACAAGCGCGACGCAAACGATGCCCATGCCTTTGGCGATGTCAAGCCAGTGTTCCCGTGCCCGCGGTGTCAATTGCATAGATGTCCCCAATACGTTGTTGCGACTGCTCGATGATGAAGGGGGCGGAAATCAGTCGGGCTCGTGCTGTGCCGTATATACGAAGATCTTGTTGCCGAACTCTGAGTCGTACTCTGCGAACTTCGCGAACCTGCCTGATGCGATGACTGCCTCGTGGCAGTACGGATGTTTATATATTATAGTCAGTTTCCGCAAAGTATACACGCTGAGGGGGTAAATGTCCAGGGGGGAAATAAAACCCCGGAGGTTGAACAGGTTCAACCCCCGGGGTTGGACCGGCGGGTTTGGGTCACAAGCCCAGGAGTACTGACAGCTCAACCGCGTGCTCCTGTTCATCCATGATCACGTGGCGGATCTGGTGCTCCAGGGTCTCTGCCTCATACGGCAGGCTGCTTCTGTTGTCTATCACCTTCTTGTATATCGTCTTGTAGAAATCAACCGCTTCCTTCTCTGCCTTGAGGTTGACCTCGAGAATCTTCTTGGTCTCCCCGGCTTTGGTCGTTTCAGCCAGGCCCATGGACGCTTCACCGCCCAGGTACGAGCAGATCAGGTTACGGAAAATTTCCTCATGCTTCTGCTCGTCGCCGGCGATCTCTTTCAGCCGCTCGATGACCGGCTCGGCGTTGATGCCTTTAATCTGCTCGGCGTGCGCCAGATACTGGATGCGCGCCGCGTGCTCGAGTTCTAATGCCTTGTTACACATTGCCGCGAGTTCTTTCTTGATATCAGCCATGATGCATTCCTCCTTGTACTGTTACGCGTTAACCGGCGTCATGGGCTTGCCGCAACACACCAGCTCGCCGCCGCCGACTTTTGTGACTTCGACTTCGTTACCGCAGACCGAACAGCGGTATACCTCTCCGATTTTCTTCACACCCGGCATACCTCACCTCCCCCTTCACAAACGCACCTCGACGGACGCGTTCGAATCGAACGGATTTGTCCGTATCGCCAGCGAAAACAGATACGGATAATCCTCTTTCAAATGTTTCATATAATCGAGCCACTGCAGGATAAGCTGCTGATACGCGCGCTTTATGTCGCCGGACAGATGGTCGTAATCTGACCGGGGAGGCGCTTTGAGATCTTTGCGGTGCGCGAGTTCGTCCGTGAGATGAAACACCGCCCAGAGCAGGTTCGTGAATGCCTCATGCTCCAGGAGATTCTGGTTCTCAAGCAGGCTGAGCAGAAACCCCCTCTTGCCCACCAGGAAATGCTTGATCTCGGTAAGGTCTCCCTGCCGGCACTCGATACAGATGGTGTGTGCGGCCACGTCCTGACGCACGCGGGCGAATTCCGCGTTCGACCAGTCTTTGGTCACCACAAGCTCCCCAGCGAGGTCTTTCAATCCCGGATCAAACTGCGCGCAGCGCCTCAGCAGTTCCGTACCGACCTCGCTGAAGAACGTGCCGATGACCATGTTCAGCTTCTTGTACAGAGACTGCTTTTCGCGGTATTCGAGCAGGCGATGCACCACTAACATCACGATTAAGACGTCAAGGAACAGAAACCCGATGTCGCCGAGAAGATACAGGAAAATGTGGTGCGCGTCGCGGAAAATCAGGTAGTGCACGCCGTAAAAGAACGCGGAGAGCGCAATAAGCGTAATGGCGGCGGTAATTTTCCAATCCCAGAATCGCTTCATCATCACATGCCGGCTGGCGGCGTGCGCAGATAGCGCTCGGTGAAGGTATCGTCCGACAGCCCGGTGTTGTAATCCATCTTCGTGAATTCGGTGACGGTCGACGCCTTGGCGTTCAAATCCTCGGACTTCATCTTGACGATGGTCGGGAATCCCTCGACATCCCTGACCTCGACTGCCGAAATCACGCGGTACAACTTGCCGTTCTTATCGTAATACTCGGCTTTCCGCGGCAAGAAGGTCTGCGCATCAACGGTGACGACATAATAGGAAAACTCGACTCCGCCCGCGTCTTTGGGCGTGTTCTTGAGCACGTAG
>CAZDUF010000071.1:0-7119 GCA_964508555.1 uncultured Planctomycetales bacterium | reverse complement strand
CTGGTCAGGCCAATAGAGGTCATTAAAGGTCGGCGCGCGAAACGACCTGCCGATGCGCGCGCGCAGCCGCAGAGACGGGTTCGCCCTGAACAGAAATCCCAGATCCGGGCTTGACTCGGATCCGAAGTTCGAATATTCGTCCACCCGGCATCCGAACGTCATCTTCAGATCATTGGTGACCTCGAATTCATTCTCCAGAAAAGCGGCCCGCACATTATAGGAGTGTTTGCCCGTGGCCGTTGAATCGTTGCGGTTGCCGACGTAGCTGAACCCGAATATGCCGAGATAGCGCTCAGTGAGCCTGCCGGAAACCTGCGCGTCTGCGCCGTCGACTTTCGTCGTATGGATGAATTTATCCAGAGCTATGTCAAACATCGATCCCGCGGTGTTCTCCATGAACTCAAGCCGGTCGTAACTGCGGTGGGCGTTGAGCGTTAACGCGCCTGATTCGGCAAACTGAGATTCCCAGGAAAGGGTACCGTATTTGTTGAGTGTGCGCTGCCGGTCATCAGCGTCAAACTGTGTGGTTAATCCGGGAGTCCCGACGTCAGCGCGGTGAAATCCCGAGGTAAAGCGCACCAGATTCTTCGGATTGACCGCGTAGCTCAGATGCGTCGAGCAGGCCTTTGCGGTATACTCGCTATTGTCACGGTGTCCCTCTGAATCCAGAAACTCCCCGCTCACCAGATACCCCAAAGGCCCGGCAGAAGCGCCGTGCGAGAGCTTTTCCACGAACGTGCGGTACGTGCCGACGGACGATTCCACGACCGTTTCGGGAGCTTCAGGGGGCCGCTTGGTGATTATGTTGATGGATCCTCCCATTGCCGCCGACCCATAGAGACTCGAACCCGGCCCGTGCATGATCTCAATGCGTTCGATCGATGCCGTCGGAATGGTCGATAAATCCACTTCTCCGTCGCGGGGACTGTTCAGCGGCCTGCCGTCCATGAGCACAAGCACCTGCGCCGCCGTTGAGCCGCGCATGCGCACGGTTTTTGACGAACCGATACCGCCGTAGGAGCTTACCTTAACGCCGGAGATCCGCTCAAGGAGTTTGGCGACATCAGGCGCGTGCGCCGCCTCGATATCCTGCGCGGAAATCACGTCGATCTGACGGCCTGTCTGCGAACTCGCCTGAGAAACACGTAACGGCGTGACCACGATCGGCTCAAGCCGCACACCTTCATCCGCACAACAGAACGGCCCTGGCGCGCACATCGCCAGGGCCGCAGCAAAACACACGACACGTATCCTGTTCATCTCTCCCTTTCGCCTTCCCGAGAAGGCATTGATCGCATGAAGCGGTCGACCGGACTTTGGCGAATGAATCCGCCTTACCGTTGCTCGAGGCAGTGCCCGGGTTCACACCGGGCTTCCTCCGCCTATGCGAGTACTGCTGTGAAAATCGGCGCAGCGAACAGAACGAATACCTCGGTCAGTTCAAGCGCCGCTCCCAAAACATCTCCTGTGATGCCTCCGAACTTCCGTCCCGCCCAGGATGCGACAATAACGGAACATCCCGCGGCTGATGCCATCACAACAAACCCCGCCACACCGAGTAAACCCCAGGCCAGATACGCGGCGATGACCGTCGAGAACATGATACCTTTATACCCGGGCGTGCCGATAAACGCCGATGCCGCGCCCTCCCGCCGGGCATAGGGAAAACCGCGCATAACAAACACCAGAGACCATCTGCTTAGCACGCACATAAGAATAAAAACCGCTGCCTCCATTGTATGCGGCAGCCGCAGCAGCAATGCTGTCTTTACCAGAAACAGGCAGACCACAGCCACGATGCCGCCGGCCCCGACATGCGGGTCGCGCATGATTGCCAGCATGCCGGCGCGGTCTTTTCTGCTCGCGAGCGCATCCGCTGTGTCGGCGAGCCCGTCAAGGTGCAGCGCGCCGGTGGCCAGCGCAAGATACACGACCAGCAGCATGTCGACGGCAATTCTCGGGTATTCCATACCGTTCAAACACGTCTGCACCAGGACACCCCATAATCCGATAAAAAGCCCGACGCAGGGAAAATATATCTGGGAGCTCGCCAGTTCCTCCTTGGTAATTCGCTCCAGACGTATCGGAACAACCGTCAGGAATTGTAACGCTGCAAGGAAACTTTTCATACGGTCTTTCTATGTAGTTGTAGTGCCATCAGACACGCCGGCATCGCCGAACGTCGCCATCTCGCGAAGAACGCGAACCGAGGCTTCAGCCAGCATTATCCCCAGGGCCGCGCCCGTGCCTTCGCCGAGCCGCATCCCCAGGTCGAACAACGGCTCAAGTCCCAGGTGATGCAGGACAATCGTATGCCCCTGTTCAACTGAACGATGGCTGGCAATCAGGAATTCCCTGAGCCGCGGCTGGAGCGCGCAAGCACACAGCGCCGCAGCCCCGGAAATGAATCCGTCGATAACGACCGGCACACGGTGAGCGGCCGCGGCAAGCATGACCCCTGCCATACCCGCGATTTCAAAACCACCAACCTTTGCCAGCACGCCCACCGGATCCCGCGGATCCGGTTGATGCAGATGCAGCGCCTTATCGACGACGGAAATTTTATGCGCAAGCCTCTCATCGGAAATCCCCGTGCCTTTGCCGCACACGGCCCGCGCAGGCTGGGTGGTAAACGCCGCGGTGACGGCACTCGCGGCAGTGGTATTTGCAATGCCCATCTCGCCTGTCCCCGCGATATCGATGCCTTGAGCGTACTCCTCTTCAAACAACTCAATGCCATGGGTAATGGAGGCGGCTGCCTGTGCAGGGGACATCGCCTCTGTTTTCAGCATATTCGCTGTGCCCCATCCGGCCTTTTTCACCGCGAACCCGTCTGCCTCAACCGCCGCGGCGACGCCCAGGTCGGCGACAACCACGCGAGCACCTGCGTGTTTTGCCAGCACGTTGATCGCAGCTCCTCCTCTGACAAAATTCAACAGCATCTGCCTCGTGACTTCCTGAGGAAAAGCGCTCACCCCCTCCTCCGCCACTCCGTGGTCTGCCGCGAGCGTGAAAATTACCTTACCGGTAATCGCAGGCACGGGATTGCCGGTAATGCCCGCAATACGGACAGCAAGCTCCTCCAGTCTTCCCAGACTGCCCTGCGGCTTGGTCAGAGAATCAAGTCTCTTCCTGCATGCCTGCATTGCAGCCTGATCAGGCGCTCCTATGTTTTGACAGATTCGACCGATCGTATCCATAGCTATTTGACGCGCACCGGAAGTCCGCACACCATGCACACGACTTCGTCCGCGCTGCGAGCGATAATCTGATTCACAGACCCGGCGACATCTCGAAACTCCCGCGCAAGAGTCTGCTCAGGCACAATCCCCATACCGACTTCGTTGGTGACCAGGAACGCGTCAACCCGTGACTTCCGCAAAAGCCTGACGACTGCCCGCGCGCGTTTTTCGATAGACTCCCGCGCCAGGCCGCCGCACAGGAGATTCGACGTCCAGAGCGTCAGGCAATCGATGAGCGCGCATTCGTATGCCGCGGCACTCCTCAGCGCGCGGCCCAACGCAACCGGTTCCTCGATCGTCTTCCAGCGGCGGTGCCTCTGCCTTTTGTGCCGGGCAATCCGCGCGCGCATTTCCGCGTCATGGGGCTGGGCGGTCGCAATGAAAACCACCCGGCGGTATTTCGCTGCCCTGCGCACACAATACGCGCTTTTCCCGCTGCGCGCTCCGCCCGTAACCAGAATGATCTTGCCCATACTCAACCGTCCAGATGAGAATGATCGTCAAAGGACACAATCCGGTGTCCCCGGCCATCGAACTCGACAACCGATACCGACGTCCCCCGCGGAATGAACTCCCAGAAGGCGCGCCGTCTCTCCAACGCGTTCAGGAAAGCGCTGATCACCCCGCCGTGCGAGACGACCGCAACCGTCATCTGGCGATGCCGCTCGACGATCGCCTCAAACGCCCGTCGCACGCGCCGCTCGAAATCCACGAGCCGCTCTCCCTGCGGAATACTCGCGCTGTAGGGATCTTTCATCCACTCCACGTACGCGTCCTTGTAGCGGGACATGATCTCGGCATGGTTTAATCCTTCAAACACGCCGAAATTGATTTCGGCGATTTCAGGAACGCTGACAATCTCCCGTCCCGGAAACACGATGCCGGCAGTCTCAAGCGCCCTTTTTTTATCGCTTGCATAGCAAACGTCCACGTGCCAGGAGGCGAGTTTTTGATGCAGCAGCAGCGCGTGACGCCGGCCGCTCTCGTTCAAGGATATGTCGCGCACGCCGCTGTAGCGTTTTTGGACGTTGTATTCGGTTTCACCGTGCCGGATCAGAATGAGCCGGGTCATTGTTTTCGCTGGCTCCGTTTGGGCACGGGCATGATAAAAGGTTTTCCGGTGATGGGATTGCGCGATTCGACGACCACGGTCTTATACACCGATTCTATGTTTTTGTAGGTCATCGCGCTCGCAGGCAGGCCGTCGAAAAAAACACGGCCGTCATCGACCAGGATCAGACGCGAGCAGTATTCGGCCGCCGCGTTCAAATCGTGAATAACCAGGATAATGGTCAGTCCTGCGGACTCGTTCAGCACGCGGATCAAGTCCAGAATCTGCGTCTGGTGGGCAATATCCAGGTGTGCGGTCGGTTCATCCAGAAACAAAATCTCAGGTTCCTGCGCAAGCGCCTTGGCGACCATGACACGCTGGCGCTCGCCCGCGGAGAGTTCCGACACCCTCCGGGAAGCAAGATGCTCGGTATGCGTCTGAGCGAGCGCACTGCGCGCAATGTCACGATCGCGCCGCCGGTACGACTGAAACCTCTCAAGATGCGGGATCCTGCCCATCAGCACGATCTCCTCAACCGTATACGGAAAACGGACGAACGTATCCTGGAGCACGCAGGCTGCCCTCCGGCTGAGTTGGCGCTGGGTCAGTACACCGCGTTCCTCTCCCGCATACGCTACTCTGCCCCCAGACGGCTGGAGCACGCGATTCATCAAACGCAGCAGCGTCGTTTTCCCTGAACCGTTCGGCCCGATAATCCCGACGCACTCGCCGCGGTTGACCGCAAACGAGATGCCCTTGACGACATCGGCGCGTCCGTATCCTCCCCGGACATCTTCGAGCGTTATGCGTACCTCTTGATCCGTCACGGAATCCTCTGTTCTCTTTTCAAAAGCACGATAAAAACCGGCACACCGACAAGCGCGGTGATCACGCCGATCGGAAATTCAAAAGGAGGCATGATGGAACGGGCGACCAGGTCGCACACTACCAGGAATACCGAGCCTCCGATGCAGGCAGCGGGTATCAGCGTACGGTGATTCGGCCCGATCAGAAAACGCATGATGTGCGGAATCAGCAGCCCCACAAAACCGATAACGCCGCTCACGCAGACGATGCCCGCTGCCATGAAGGAACACAAAAACAGCATCAGGACTTTTGTCTTCTCGACGGATACGCCCAGATGGCGCGCCTCCTCGTCGCCGAGGCTCATCGCATTGAGCTCATGGCTCAGGAACCAGATACAGACGATTCCCGACAATACCCCGGAGCCCACCAGCAGTATAAGCCCGAGATCGAATGACTGCAAACCGCCCCAGAGCCACCAGGTCATGCCATGCAGGGTCTCATCGGGGAACAGCGAAACCAGAAACACGATGAGCGCGGAGCACGCGATTGACACGATGACGCCGGAGAGAATCAGCGACTGTTCCGACATCCTGGTATGCTCGCGGGCAAGACTCCAGACCAGGAAGATACTCGTGCAGGACCCGACGAAACTGGCAAGCGGTAGGTACGCCGACGAAATCCCGAGCACGAGCGCTGCTACCGCGCCCAGGCCTGCCCCGCTGGAGGTCCCCAGGAGATACGGTTCTGCCAGGGGATTACGCAAGAGCGCCTGCAGCACGACCCCGCACACCGCGAGCCCGCTCCCTGCGATGAGCGCAGTCAGGACACGGGATAACCGTACAAACAGTATGGGACGGCATTCCGGGCTCAACAGCTGCGCTATGCTCAAGGGCACCGCTCCAGAGAGAATCGCAGCGCACACAGCGCTCGCGAGTAAACCAACCAGCACAGTCCCATACACCATCACGCGTTTATTCATCGGAGTATAATTTCCTGTGAAGCAGCTCGATTGCCTGGGCGAGTCTCGGGCCCGGACGAAGGATGATGTCCGGATCGATATCGTCAATGAGGTTGCCGGTCAACACCGCACGCACCCGGTCCCATCCGGCGCGCCTGCGTAAACGCGCAGCAGGTGCTGCCGGATCCATATACGCAAAAAGGATGAAGTCGGGGTTACGCGCAATCACCGCCTCGGGACTGAACATGCTGTACGGCCGCGGCGTATCGGAAGCTATATTGACGCCGCCTGCGCGCCGGAGCACCTCGTCGACCAGCGAACCTTTGCCCGCAGTCATCAGCGGTTCATGCCAGAGCTCGACGAAAACCTGCGGCCGTTGCTCAGGTGCAACCCGCCCGCAGGACCTTTCAACCGCATCGATCGTGGCGCGCATCGACTCGATCAGACGATCGGCCTCAGTTTCCCGGCGCGTGAGATTCCCGATTTCCCTGATTGACGCAAAGAGGGCATCAATGGTTTCAGGGTCGCTCACGACCACGCGAAATCCCAATCTGCGCAGATCATTCACCGCAGGCGCCTGCTCGAGGCCGGTTGCGAAGATAATGTCGGGACGCAGGGAGAGTATCTTTTCCCGGTTCGGCTGGCTGAATGACCCGATTTTTTCCTTATCGCGCGCCGCCGGAGGATAATTACAGAATGAGCTTACCGCGACAATTTCCTCATCGAGACCGAGACTAAAGAGAATTTCCGTGGCCGCCGGCGCCAGAGATATATAGCGCGGACGCGGCTCATCTGCATGCAGCGCATGCGGCACCAGGAGAAACAGCAGCGCGATCAGAACCGAAGGCATAAAAAACCCCTCGCAGAATTTGTTCCGCGAAGGGTCGCAGTGCCGGCGCATATGTTGTGCCCTCCGCGGGGTGACTCAAAGAACGCACAGGCAGGTATTCTGGCTTCCCGTATCGCGCGCCTTCCCGTTTCCCGAAGGAAACAGTGGCTTTCATTCTTGCGCGTAACCTCATGTCAGGAACATGAGGCCGGGTTACAGCAGCGGGACTGCA
>CAZDUF010000070.1:0-7146 GCA_964508555.1 uncultured Planctomycetales bacterium | reverse complement strand
TTGCCTCGCACAGACACCGGAGCATTGAAGAGTCTGAGCATGCGCTCGGTATGGTCGCGCGTGGGGTGCGGCTCGATCACGGACGTCTCACCCGCGGCATTGAGGCCGGCAAGCAGCAGCGCGGATTTGACCTGCGCGGACGCCACGGGAAGCGTGTACGTGATACCCTTGAGCATCCCGCCGCTCACCGTAACCGGTGCGAATTCTTCCCGAACGCCGCCCAGCATCCCGTCGCGGCACGTCACCCCGGCACCCATGCAGCGCAGCGGGTGGGCGATCCGCGACATCGGCCTGCCTGACAATCCCTCCCCAGCCTCGAAGGTAACGGTCATCAGCTGTCCGGCAGCCACGCCGAGCAGAAGACGAAACGTCGTGCCCGAAGCATCGATACGCACCGGTCCGTCGGGCTTCTCGAGACTGCGCGCGCCCGTGCCATCGATAATGACGGATAAGGCGCCCGGCGACGCTTCGCGCACGGTCATCCTGACGCCGAACCTGGCAAGCGCGGCGATAGTAGCGCGGCAATCGCCGTTATCAGGCACGTTATCGATTATGGTCTGGCCGAAAGAAAGCGCGCTCAGGATAAGCGCGCGATGAGCTATGGATTTGTCTCCGGGTAGAACGACGGTGCCGTTGAGGGATCGGCACGGATGGATTGCAAAGGGGGTCATACCACGCTGCCCTCGCAGAGGGCCTACTTCTTGACGACGGTATCGCCCTCGCGGATCTTATCGCGCAGCTCAGGCGTCAGGAATCCGGCCGCGGACATGGCATCGTGAAGCTGCTCGACGCGGATATCACCGATAAATTTATTGTTGTGGTAAATCGCGAAATCCGTGCCCACGGAAACTCCGTCTTTACTGCCTTTATTGATCACCGCGAAATTGTACTCGCGATTGACGATGAGGACTTTGCCGTCCGTAATCGTATGGGCGGGCTGCGCGGATGCGCCGGTTTCCTGCACGGACAAGGCGGCTGCCTGGATGGGATCACCAGGCTTCTGGTCCTGCGTCACCACGATGTTGCCGAGTGCGACGCCGCCAGCGGCATCCGTGGCCTGCGCAGACATAGCCTGAATGTCCTGCAGCCGCTGCTCAAGCTCCGCCTTGCGAGCTCCAAGCGACTTGATCTGCGTGGCGGCCTTGTCCACCTCGGACTGCACGAGGCTGAGCCTCTTCTCAAGCTCTATGCGAGCCTGCTGCGTCTGCCTCAGGTCTGCCTCGAGTTCGGACACGCGCGCCATCGCCTGTTCTTTCGCGGAGATTTCATCCTTGACGGTAATCTCAAGGGATTTGATCTGACCGCGGGCGTCCTTGAGACTCCCCTCGAGCATCGTCACCATGCGCTCAGACTCGCTGAGTTTTGCCTCGGTCATCTGGTAATTCTTGTTGGCAATGTCCAGCTGCTCTCCGAGCATAACGGAGCGCGCGTTCTCCTGCCGGTAGAGATAAAACGTCACTCCCGACAAAAGCCCCAACATCGATATAACTGAAACGAGCATAATGACCGACACGCTGACTTTTCGGTTCATATACGCCTCCTTAAGTATTTTTTTTGGACACACCGTTATTCTACCGCGCAGGTGGACGGCATGCCGTTCCCCTACTATAGCAATTGGTCTTCTAAAGGTCAAGTGATTATTGGTGAACCTGTTACGACCCTAAGAAAACCGCGAATTCAGGAGGAACCGGTGAGGTACATTCGATGTGAGAGCCTGTGCGCGGATGCCGGAACCCGAGGTCGCGAGCGTGCAGGGCCATGCGGCTGAACTTCCTCTGGGTGCCGTACTTGGTGTCTCCCAGGATGGGGTGCCCGATGTGGGCAAGATGCACGCGCAGTTGATGCGTCCTGCCGGTAAACGGATACAGCTCGATCAGGGAATTTCGCGCCGAGCGGGAAATCGTCTTGTAGGCGGTTTTGGCAAAACGCGAGTCGCTGCCTGCAAACGAAACCGCCATACGCTCGTGATTGCGCGGATCGCGGCCGAGCGGAAGTTCGATCACGTGTTCGTCGAACTGCACGATGCCGCTGACGACAGCCACGTACACCCGCCGGATGGAATGCTCTTCGAATTGTTCGCTGAGTTTCATGTGCGCGGCGTTATTCCGGGCAACGACCAGGAGTCCGGACGTCTCCTTGTCGAGACGGTGCACGATACCGGGCCGCTCGGGGTCGATATCAGAGAGCGTCTTGAGATGGTACAGCAATGCGCTGACCAGGGTGTGTCGCCGGTTTCCCGCTCCTGGATGCACAACAAGGCCAGCGGGTTTATTGACGACTGCCAAATCCTCATCCTGAAACACGATCTCCAGGGGGATGTTTTCCGGCTCAAGAGTCGTCTGCTTATGTTCACGGACATGCACGACGATGACGTCTCCTGCCTTCACTTTTTCGTGTTTCTTCGTCAGGGGGACGCCGCCGGAAACGACTAACCTGTCCGCGATCAGGGCCTGTATCTGCGTGCGGGAAATCCCGGAGTCTGTTTTGAGGCTATCGGCGAGAAACGTATCCAGCCGCCGGCCGGCTTGCTCGGGAGTAACGGTGAAGGTGAATTCTTGCATTCTCATCGTCTAAGGTCCAGGGACAAAAGTCGAAAAATACTAATACATTCTTGTTGCCCGTATTATTCCTTCGACCTTCGACCTTTGCGTACAGGCGCACACTGGCCATTCCGACTTGTCCCCGACAGGGGATATGGCCGGGTGTGGACCTTCGACACTCGCATTCGCATCAAAGATACGATTCCAATAACGATACATCCCGCGCTCATCACATGGTACAACGTCATGCCGTCAAAAATGAGCGCATTGTCCGCGCGCAGGCTCTCCACGAAAAATCTTTTCGCGCCGTACAGGATAAAATACCAGCAGGCAATCGAGCCTGCCGCGTGCGGCCGGTCCTGGAGTAACCTGAGCAGGACAAAGATACAGACAAGAAGAAACGAGGCAATGAGCTGCGTGGGAATGCGGGCGTGCGGTTCTCCCGGAAACACGACGCCCCACACTGCCTCTTTGCCATAACAGCATCCGTTCAGATAACACCCTACCCTGCCGATTGCCTGACCGAGTGCTGCGAAGGGAAGCAGGAGATCCAAGACGCGCCGCCAGGAAAGACGCCGCGAGCGCACGACCGCAAACGCGGTCACGATTCCCGCGATAAGACCGCCGAATACGGAAAGGCCTCCCTGCGTGAGTCTGAGGATCTCAAGCGGATTCTCAAGGTAATGGCCGGCGTGGCTGATGACAAATAGCACGCGCGCGCCGATAATACCGGCTATAAACGACCGGAAACACACGCTCAAGACAAATTCCGGATCGATTCCCTCAACGCGCGCCTGACGGCTCGCCAGGTGCGATGCGATGAGAAACGCGATCACCAGCATGAGGCCGTAGGAATACACGGTGAGAGGTCCGATGGTACAAATGGTTGGATGCATAGCCGGAAAAAAATGTGTTTCCGTGGGACGTGGGACGTAAAAGCTGAGTTGTCGACATCCTACGTCCGAGCGAGCACGCCTGCGCAGCAGGCGGCGAGCGGACATCCCACATCCCACAGAACTCCTATTTTTTTCGTAATGTGACCCACACCGCCAGGCACGCGCCGACGGTGATCGCGGAATCCGCGACGTTGAACACCGGCCAGATTCTGAAATCCAGGAAATCCAGCACGTATCCGAATCTGAGACGGTCAATGAGGTTGCCGATTGCGCCGGCAAGGATCAGGCTCAAACCAACGGTATACACTGACACGCGGGCGTGCCTGCGCATATGGACGATAATCAGAGGTATCGCGGTCAGCGCGGTAAGGACGAACAGGTATGTCTGGTTTTTCAGCAGCCCGAACGCAGCGCCGCGGTTATGGACGAGCGTGATATGGAAAATATTACTGACGACAGGAATAGATTCGTGGAGCGCAAGCGACGCGCTGACCAGGTATTTACTCCCTTGGTCGAGCGCGACTATGAAGGGTACAAGGATAAGAAACATACACAGGCTCGTGTCTCGTGACCAGCGAATTTTCCAGCCACCAGACACTAGCCACTTTGACACCCAAAGTTATTTCTTCTCTTTGAGTTGCTGGCACTTCACGCACATGCGCGCGTACGGCACTGCTTTCAGGCGGGCCTTCGCGATGGGAGTTTTGCAGGACTGGCAAATGCCATACGTCCCCTCATCGATGCGGATGAGCGCCTCATCGAGCTCATGCACAATTTCCCGCTCGTTCGAGGCAAGCCCGAGAGAGAATTCCCGGTCAAACGTATCGGTGGCCTGGTCGGCCATATGGTAGGTGTATCCGGAAATGTCACCGGCAGCGTCCTTCTGGGAAGTCTTGAGCGTATTCTCGGAAATAGCCTGTATGCCTTCGATCAGCTGATCTTTGCGCTTCTGGATATTTCTTTTGAATTCATCGAGTTCTTTTTTCAGAAACTGTTTCTTTTTCAACGAGACCCTCCTCCCGAGATCGCCCCACGGCATTCTCTGCACAGTTGCGGGTGCTCCTGCGATTCCCCAACCGAGGATTTATAATTCCAGCAGCGCTGACACTTGTCGCCCGGTGCCTTCTCGGCCAGAACAGCGCTCCGGCCGCTTGTTCTCTCAACTGCCACACGCGAAACCTTGAAGACTTCCGCTAATTCGGTCTCCACGCCGTGTACATAATTATAATGATTTTCATTATTTGTCAACACAATTATTTGTGCGTCGAAAGAACTTCCGATAACACCTGCGCCGCGCTGCTGTTCAAGTACTCCGGCGATCTCGGGGATACGCGCAATCACCAGCTCCTTGAAAGTCTCCAGATCCTGTTGCCGCTCTTTCCAGAATGCCTCATTCGTCGCCGGCCAGGGTACCAGGTGCACGCTCGCGACATTATTCTGGTCGCATTTGGAAAGATGTTGCCAAATCTCGTCAGCGGTAAAAGGAATAAGCGGGGCCGCAAGTCTGGTCAGTCCGTCAAGTATCAGATACATGACACTCTGCGCAGCCCTGCGCGCGGGATCCGCCTGCGCGGATGTATAGAGCCTTCCCTTGACCATATCCAGATAATACATGGACATGGTCTCGTTGCAGAATTCGTAGAGCCGCTTATACGCCTTATGGAACTCAAACGCAGCGTACGCACGCTCTACTTCAGGGACAACATTGAGCTCGAATTCGGATAAAGCCCAGGCGTCGATGTGATTCAACCCTGCCCGAGCAACCATGTCCGCACGCGGGTTAAAATCCGAAAGGTTGCTTAAGATGAACCGCGCGGTATTCCTGATCTTGCGGTATGCCTCGGAGAGCCTGGTCAGTATTTCCTTGGATATCCTGATATCCTCGTTATAATCGCTCGATGCCACCCACAAACGCAGGATGTCCGCGCCGTAATCCTTTATAATATCCTGCGGTGAAATCACGTTACCCATGGACTTGGACATCTTCCTGCCGTCTCCGTCGACGACGAAACCATGGGTCAAGACGCTTTCAAACGGGGCCTTGTCTTCAAGACATACCGACGGGATTAAAGACGCCTGGAACCATCCGCGGTGCTGGTCCGAGCCTTCGAGATATAACTGCGCCGGATAGGAGAGCTGCGGCCGGCTCATAAGAACAGAGCGATGACTGACGCCTGAATCGAACCAGACGTCTAAGATATCCTTCCCCTTTATCAAGTCATGCGAGCCGCATTGCGGACACGCAGTACCGGCAGGGACAAAATCTTTCGCCTCGCGAATGAACCAGGAATCCGATCCCTCGCTCTCCACCACGCGCGCGAAGGATTCGATCACGCAGGGAACAAGAAATTCCTCCGCGCATGCCCCGCAGACAAGCGCTGGTAGAGGCACTCCCCAGTACCGCTGGCGCGAAAGGCACCAGTCAGGGCGTGTCTGGACCATTGCCTTGATCCTTTCGCGTCCCCCGGGCGGTATCCACGCGACGTCCTTCATGATAATCTCTACCAACCGCTCCCGAAGCCCGCGTTCTGACAGATTGAGAAACCACTGTTTGGTTGCCCTGAAAATAATGGGGCTCTTGCAGCGCCAGCAATGCGGGTACTGGTGCTGTATCTGCGCCTCGTAAAAGTACGCCCCTGCTTGCTTCAATGCCTCAATGATCGGTTTATTTGCTTCATGCACGCGCATACCGGCAAACGCTCCGGCGCTGGCGTCAAATGCACCTTGATGATCAACGGGCATGACTATGTCGAGCTTGTATCTGACTCCTGTCTGATAATCATCCTGCCCATGCCCGGGAGCGGTATGCACCAGACCTGTTCCGTCTTCCCGCGACACATACTCCGCGGTAACGACTTTGCCTGTGCGTATGCCAAGTGGATGTGCGTATTCCGCTCCCTCGAGCTCGGAACCTTTCAGGCGTTTTTCAATCGTGAAATCAGTAATTCCTCTGAGGGCCATCACTGTATCGACGAGCTCTTCGGCAACGACGAGATGTCCCTTGTCCGTCTTGAGCGAAACATACGTTAAATCAGGATGCACGGCAACCGCGACGTTGGCAATCAGCGTCCACGGCGTGGTTGTCCAGATAAGAAACGATGTGTCCTGCGGAAGCCCGGGAGCTTTCGTTGCTTTAAAAGTAACGTAGAGTGACGGGGACGCGTGGTTCTCATACTCGACCTCTGCCTCTGCCAATGCTGTCTCACACTTCGGGCACCAGTTTACGGGTTTCAAGCCCCGGTACACGAATCCTTTTTCGACGAGTCCTTTGAGCGCGCGCACAATGCCGACTTCGTAGGCGCGGTCAAGGGTCAAATACGGATTCTCCCAGTCGCCGAAGACGCCGAGGCGTTTGAATTGTTCTTTCTGAATGCCTACGTAGCGCATGGCGTATTCGTGGGCCTTGACGCGGAATTCCTGCTGGCCGATCTGGTGTTTGGCAATCTTCAATTCTTTGAGGAGCTGATGTTCAATCGGCAAGCCATGGCAGTCCCATCCCGGCACGTAGGGCGCATCGTACCCCTGCATGGTGCGGAACTTGACCACGATGTCCTTGAGTATTTTGTTCAAGGCGTGGCCGATGTGGATGTCTCCGTTGGCGTATGGTGGCCCGTCGTGGAGAATGTATTTTTTCTTTCCCTCGGAGTTTTCACGGATGCGCTCATAGAGCCCGGCCCATTGAGCGAGCATCTGGGGCTCGCGCTTCGGCA
>CAZDUF010000069.1:0-7279 GCA_964508555.1 uncultured Planctomycetales bacterium | reverse complement strand
TCCTGCTGGGGATGGGAGCATGTTTCGGTCTGTTTGCCTGGCTCATGCGGCAAGGGGGCATCGGCTATGTCGCGACCCTGAAAGCAATCTCAGCGGAAATTGAGACGGGCCTGCCTGCCGGTATTCACGAAGAAGGATTCCTCTTCCTGCCGCGTTACCTGGTACAGGTAGAGCGGTTCATCGGAGTCCTCATGCTTATGCTCCTGGCGGTATATCCGGCGCAACTGTCTGGGTTGTTGCGTTCGAACAGAGAGCGCAGGCTCGGGATTCTCGATGCGCTTGTCGTAACCGGTCTTCTCGGATCCTTGGTGCTCGCTGCGACGACGTTCTTTCTGCATAAAACGACGTTTCAGGGGCGTTTTGCGCATTTCTACATGCCGTTTCTGGTGTGGATCGGGATTACCGTCATAACGCGCATCACTCACCGTGCGCTGCGGCGCTGCGCGTACATAGTAACCGTATGCGCGTCCCTGGTTTCGTTCGTATTGTTTGCCCGCGACTATTCCCGGATAGCGTATCCGGCTGACATATTGTACGCATTAGGGATCGACACGGATGTAGTCGTGGGGCAGGATGCCGTCAGTTTCGGCCCCTGGAAGAACGGGTATAACACAGAGAGATTTATCTGTGAATCGCTTCCCTACATGCGGTATATGTCTCCGGGTGCCTCCAACAGGTGGACGCATGCGCCTTACACCTCGGAGAAGAAGTATATCCTGGTGAATTTCTGTTTTTTTACACCGGGCTCTGATGATGCCGATTTTACGCCGTATCAGCCACCGGCGACTGCCGTGCCGGTATATCGCGCGCCTCATTTCCTGACACTGCCGGCGTATCTCTACGAGGGGTTCCCTCCTGATGTGCGCGCGCGTTTTCTGCGCAGGAAGTATCAGGTGACTGTTTTCCGGACTCCCGCGTAGGAAAAAATACTTTTCAATTGTCAGGTTCCCGCCCCTGTGCTACGATACTACCTTATGGATAATTCGTTATGTACTGCCTCTTCGCGACAAGCGCCATGAAAAGAATAGCTTTCATCGCAGCCGCTGTCTGCGTTATCGTTGTCTTCGTTTTTACGCGCAATACGAGCGTAGGGCATACTCTTGCAGGACTCCCCGGCGGGCCAACAGGCGGCCCGGCGCCTGATTTCACGCGCTTGACCTACCGGATGTATCTGTTTGGACTCATCCCCGTGGGCGAGGCCCGGTTTGTCAATAACGGCCGCAGTGTCCTGGCGGGGGGTGAGGTGATCAGCCTTTCAGGCGCCGGGGAAACAGCGCCGTATTTGTCGCCTCTGGTCAAAGGCGAGGTCAGCGTGACCTCCTCCATTGACAGCGCTACGCTCTCGCCCCTTGCATTCACCCAGACGCTCAAAGTTTCAGGCAGAGAGGATTCCGTCAGGCGCATTACGTATGATCAGCAAGCGGGGATCATGACTCTCGGTGATGTCCAGCGGGAAGTCCCGGCAGGAGTCCAGGACCCGCTTTCGGCTTTGTATAAACTTATGCGCACTGATTTCGACAGGACAACGACTATCGGCATGGATGTGAATTCGAACCAGAAGACGTACCTGCTCCAGGGAACTGTTTCGCAGAAGGATATAACCGTCAGGAACGCTTCCTATACGCTCGTGACGGTTGCCGCAAGCGCGGGAAGGAAAGACAAGAACGTGTATCACCGCTCGCGCATGAATTTTGTTCTGTCGAAACAGCATGCCAATGCGCCCATCCTGATCAAAGTCTTTGCCGGCGGGATACTCGTTACCGCTCAGCTTATAGACTTTCAATGACACTTTTTATCGCGCTGAATTTCCTTGCTGCCGCCGGGGCTTTCCGAGCGGCAACGAGATGGCTGCGGTACACCCAGGCGGCGGAAGTGGCGGTCTGTTGTATCCTGCTCTCTGCGGCGCAGGCCGTTTGTGTCGGTCTTTGCCTGGGCATGGCGGGCCGTATCTCTCCGGTTAACGCATTGCTGCTGACGCTGGTGATCACCGGAGCGATATTCCTCGGCACGCGCAGGCGTTCATCTGTGCAGGTTGAGTGTATTCCTCAGAAATGGCTCTTTGCTTTGCATGCGAACTACGCAGTCCTTCTTCTCACCGCGGTCCTCTTCGGTTTCGCTCTCACCAAAATCATCACGAATCTCATCAGCGCCCCGTTCGGATGGGATTCGTTGAATTACCATTTTACTTTCCCCGTCGAGTGGCTGAAGAGCCGCACGCTTGACATGCCGGTCACCGTTTTTGACGACCCCAGCCCCAGCTACTACCCGATCAACGGAAGTCTCATCTATCTTTGGCTTATGCTGCCGCTGGACAGCGTCTTTCTTGCTGACCTGGGGCAGGTTCCGTTTTTCGTGCTCGGCTTCGCAAGCGTGTACGCGCTTGCGCGCAGGTTCAAGCTTTCCTCCGAATACGCTTTTTTCGGCGCGGTGCTGTTTACCCTGGTGCCGAATTATTTCAAGCAGCTCGAAGTCGCCTATGTTGACGTCATGGTCGGGGCGCTGTTTCTGGCGGCGTGCCTGTACCTGGTGAGACTGCATGAGCGTTACCGTATCGGGGATGTTGTGATGTTCGGTCTCTCTCTGGGATTGTGCGTCGGCACCAAGAGCGTTGCGCTGGTGTATGCCGGCGTGCTGCTCGTGCCGTTTGCGGCGCTTGTTATCCGGGAACGCAAACCGATGGGGTTTGCCGCCGCAGGAACGGTTGCGCTCGCGTTGGGCGGGTATGCGTACGCGCGTAATTATTTCCTGACCGGAAATCCTTTGTATCCGTGCGAGATGACGCTGTTCGGGAAAACCATTTTCCCGGGCGTCCTTGATCTGTCGACGGTGCGGGCGCATATGGAGCCGGGGAAAGAGGCTTTTGCGAAACTCTTGTTTCATGAGGGGATGGGTGCTCAAACGCTCGTGTTTGTTCTCTTCGGGATGGCATCGCTTGCGTGTGCCGCGGCGCTGCGCAGGAAAATCCCGCTGCGCGCGCTGTATTGGCTGCTGGCGTGTCCCGTTGCGCTGTATCTTTTGTACCGTTACTGCGTGCCGCTGGCGAATGCACGGTATCTGTATCCGGCGCTGGGATTGGGTATGGTTTCCGGCATGTACGCGGCAGCGCATTGGCGTCTTGCCCGCAGATTCGTGCAGGTGCTTGTTGCGGTGTGCGCGTTGGTCTCCGCAGCCGAGACTGCAAGCCATGCGGAATTGGCGGCGTGTGCGGTTGTTTCCTGCGTTCTGGCCGCCGGTTTCTGGTACAGCTACAAACTCTCCGTGCGCAGACTGGCTGTTTCTTTCGGAGCGCTGTGCCTGGCAGGAGCTGTTTTTCTCTATCCCGCTTATGGGCGGTATCTGAAGTTTGAATATGACAGCTATGTATCGGCACGCGAATATTCCGGTTTCTGGACGGATGCGACCGCGGCATGGAAATGGCTCAATGAAAACACGCACGGAGAGAATATCGCTTACGCCGGCAGGCCGGTGCCGTTTCCTCTGTACGGGACGCGGTTTAAGAACAACGTGTTTTACGCGTCGGTCAATGAGGTTGACCCCCCCGGTATACACGTGTACGCGGGGAGCAGATACCGCTGGGGGTACGATTTCCTCGGCATGCACCGGAGTTTTGAGGAGCCGCAGAATTACCGGGGCAGGGCTGACTATGCGGCCTGGCTTGCCAATCTGGGGCGCAGACAGACAGCCCTCCTTTTCGTGTATTCTCTGCACCAGACCGCTATAGTTTCTTTTCCTCTGGAAGACTCCTGGGCGCGTCAGCATCCGGATGTCTTTGAGGAGGTTTTTGCCAACGAAACCGTCCGTATCTACAGGATCAAGCACTATTCGTAGGGGGAACCATGGCCGTTTTGTCAGTTGTCGTACCCGTGTATAACGAGGCGCCGACGATCGAGAAGATACTCGAGAAGATCAACGCCGTCCCGATCGACAAGGAAATTATCGTGGTGGATAACTGCTCTCAGGACGGGACGCAGGCTATCCTGCAGAACATCCTCAAGAAAACGGAATATTATAATTGCCGCGGCATTTTCCACACGTACAATAAGGGGAAGGGTGAGTCGGTCAGGGAGGGGATTTCAATCGCCACGGGCGAGTTTCTGGTGATTCAGGACGCCGATTTGGAATATGAGCCCAACGACTATCTCGAGTTGATGAAACCTTTGAAGGACGCGAGCGCCGACTTGACGGTCGGCGCTCGGTTCACGCGGGAGTACAGCGGCATGAAAATGCACCAGATGGGTAACCGTTTTCTCACCGCGATGATCAACATGTTGTTCGGGACGCGGCTCAACGACTACGCTTCCTGCTACAAGATGGCGCGCAGGCAGACCTGGGCGGCTCTGGGTCTGACGGCGCGCGGATTCGATATCGAAGTCGACATCGTCTGCAGCGCGCTCAAAAAACGCCTGCGTATTGCCGAGGTGCCGATCATGTATTATCCGCGGCGCTACGCCGAGGGTAAGAAGATCCGCTGGTTCGATGGGATAGCCGCGATCATGGCAATCCTCAAAGAAAGGGTGACGCGCTAAAGATGAAAGGACGGTTTGTTCCTTCGGCTGCATCAGTCGCTGCGTGGAGTTTGAGTCTCGTGCCGTTGGGCATGGCATTGGGCCAGGTGCCGAAGAACATTTTTCTGGTTGCGGGGCTGGTCGCCGGTGCCGTCGTCCTGGTTGCACGGCGGAGAGAGCAGGCGCGCGTATGGACTCCGTTGCACACGGCGTTTGCCGCGCTGATCGCGGTGAGCGTGCTGTCCTTGATCAATAGCGTGGATATACGGGACAGTATGCGCGGTCTCCTGAAACTCTCGGAATATTTCCTTGTGGTCATGACCATGCGTGCGGTCATTCGCTGCGAGAAGGACGTGCGCAGGGTCATGCTTTTCTGTCTGATCAGTCTGCTCACGGTTTCTTTCGACGCTCTCATACAGTTGTTGACCGGTAAAGATATTATCCGGGGCTATGAGCTTATCGAGAATATCGGCCTCTACCGGGTCACCGCGTCGTTTGTGGATTCGAACGTCTTCGGCATTTATTTAAGCGCGCTCGGGCCTCTCGTCCTGGGCATGGCGCGCTACACTGCCCGCGGTAGGGGACGCATCATCTACTGCATTGCCGGCGCACTTCTTCTGGCGGCATCCATACTGACGTATTCGCGGCCGACGCTCCTGGCGTTGTTTATCAGCGTCGCGATCATTGCCGTCGTCAAGAAAGACAAGATCGTGATCGGTCTGTTGCTGGCGCTGGTAGTAGCGGCTCCGTTTGCCGCGCCTCCAAGCGTGAAAGACTGGGCAAAGAGCGTGGATTACAACGCCGTGCGTTTTATGTGCAACGACGACCGAATTGCGGCGTACAGGAATTCATTGCACATGGTCAGGGATCATCCGATTGTGGGAGTGGGAGTCAATACGTTCATGAAGAGGTACAAAGAGTATAAGGAACAGCCCGAGTACCGCGGCGTGGTAACGTCGGATTACATGTACGCGCATAACAATGTGCTGCATATGGCGGGGGAGACCGGACTGCTCGGGGTCGCCGTTTTTCTCTGGTTCCTGCTGGTTTTGTTCGCACACGGCGTGCGCACGTGGCAGGACTGCGCGCCCGGTTTTCTGAAGGACGCGAGTCTTTTTCTCCTGGCGTGTCTGGCAGGGTTCCTGGTGAACGGTTTGACAGAAAGCAGCCTGTATTATTCCCGCGTCGCGCTGATCTTTTGGTATCTGGGAGGATTGCTGGTCAGTATCCGCGGGATTCGCGCATGAGCCGTCAGCGTGCCTTCAGCTCAATCCTCGCGGTGCGCAACGACCGCTTCGGCGAGTTTCTGTTGATCATCCCCGCGCTGCGGGCGTTGAAAGAGACGTTTGCCGGCTGTCGTATCACGGCTGTCGTATCTCGGGCTGTCAGCGAGCTGATCCCTTGTATTCCGCAGATCGATGACTGCATAGTGTGGGAGCACGCGGATACTAGGCGCATGCAGCCTCTTGCGCTGTCGCGGTTGCTCAGGCGTGGCAGGTTCGACGCGGCGGTCGTGTTTAACCCGACCAAGGAATTCCACGCGGCGACATTTCTCGCGGGAATACCTGTGCGCGCCGGGTATGCCAGAAAATGGGGCTATCTGTTGACGCGCCGCTCTTCCGATACCAGGCATTGCGCGGAAAAACATGAGATCGAGTACAATCTCGAATTGGTGCGTTCCATCGGCGCGGACACCAGGGATACGTCTCTCGGTTTGGATGTGAAGGATGATATAATCAAGGCAATGGATGCGCGCCCTGTCTGGACCGGAGAATCTCCTGTTGTGGCAGTGCATCCATATACCAGCGATTCCGTAAAACAGTGGCCGTATGAACGTTTCAAAGATCTGATTATTCAACTGCGGAGCCAGTGTAACGTGCAGGTTGCGGTTGTCGGCAAGCCTGATCCAACGGCTCCACAGGCCGGATACTGGAACGAAGGAATTGATCTGACCGGCAGGACCACGCTTCCCGAGCTTGCCGCCTTGCTGAAGCGCAGCAGGTGCCTGGTTTCCTGCGACTCAGGTCCGGTGCACCTAGCGTCCTGCGTCGGCGTGCCGTCCGTGGTTTTGTTTCGCAGCGACCTGCCGGGTAAGACCGCGCGGCGCTGGGGGCCGGTCTCGCAAGGGAGCGTGGTTATCGAACGGTCGCGCCTGGAGGATATCCGTGTCGATGAAGTGCTCGGTACAATAAAGAGAATACTCAAAGAAGAAAAATCATAAGGAGCGTCATTGCGGGGAGCCCCGAAGGGTGGCGAATCAATCAGACTATCGTAGGATTGCTTCGCTTCCTGCGGAGAGCTCGCAATGACAGTAGAATCTATGGATTACGTCATCATTCTTGCAGGGGGAGTGGGAAGCAGGTTTTGGCCGCTGAGCAGAGAAACCGAACCGAAACAGTTCCTGAACATTTGTTCAAATAAGCCGATGCTCGAGGATGCAGTGCGCCGGCTGCGGCCGCTGGTTGACACACAGAGGATGTTTCTTGCGACCAGCGCCGCGCATCGCGGTAAAGTGCTGGCTTTAACGCGCCGCATCGGGCTTGATAGCGGGAATATCCTTTTCGAGCCGCTTGTGAAGAATACCCTGGCTCCGATAGCGCTTCTGTCCGACCGTATCCATCGGCGCGATCCGGACGCCGTTATCTGCGTGGTGCCGTGCGACCATTTTGTCCGTGATGAAGCAAAGTTCCGGGATACCCTTCGCAGGGCAATGGGCGTGTGCCGCAATGGCCTGATCGTGACCTGCGGATTTCCTCCCCGCAGGCCGGAAACAG
>CAZDUF010000068.1:0-7340 GCA_964508555.1 uncultured Planctomycetales bacterium | reverse complement strand
CCAGGCAGGCGTGATGCAGGCCCTTTCACTTGTCGCGAATGCCGAAGAATCGTCCTGGCACGCGCTTTCCGGCGACTGGAGCATCAACGAACCGCTGTTTAAGGACATTGCGCTTCAGGGAGGTATGTACCGCGTCGGGTATGATGTTACCGACGATGACGCTCAGGTACAGATCTGGTACGGCCTTGAAGACGAGGAGCGCAAGGTGAATCTTAACACCGCGGACAAAGAGGTAATCGAGCGTCTGCTGGCGGCCTTGGGTGTCGACGAATCCGATGCCGAAGCAATTGCGGCGTGCGTGATCGACTGGAGGGACGCGGACTCCGTGATGACGCCTCCCGGATTGGGCGCCGAAGATGCGTATTACCGCGGGCAGTCGGAACCCTATGACTGTAAGGACGCCGCTTTGAGCGTGCCCGAGGAACTCATGCTGGTCAAAGGTATGACGCCTGAGTTGTATGAAAAAATCATCCCCTATGTGACGGTGTACGGCTCAGGTAAGATTAATGCGAATACTGCCCCTGAGCCGGTGCTTGCCGCCCTCGGTTTAAGTCCCGGCGTCAGGAGAGATATTATCTCGTATCGCGCGGGCCGCGACTCCAAACCCGGCACCGCTGATGACGGGATTTTCGATTCGTCTCTGACCATTGTTCAGAAACTCGAGCAGTCCAACGCCCTGACGCAGGATGAGGTTACCGAATTGCTCAACGCCTCGGCAGTCCAGCTCGGCACGGCAGCGACGGCATTTACCGTCACGAGCAGGGCATACGTTCCCGGAGGTAAAATTCCTGGAGCCGAGGTGCGCGCGGTTATCGACAGCGAGGGGAGCATCCTCTATTGGAGGGAAAGGTAGCGGTGATAAAGTTTCCTTTTTTGCCTGAGGTACAGCCGAATGACCAGGTTGCGGTGTGCGTGACGCAGGATATCGTGCGTCTCTGCCAGGTGCGGGTTATTCCGTATAAGCGCGAGATTGTGCGCCTGGAATGCGTGCGCATCGCGGGCCTGAAGGACATGGAGGCGGCAAAGGCGCTGCGGCAGGCGTGGGAAGGGTGGCGCATCAAGCCGGAGAGCGTTTCCGCCGTCATCAGCGCCCAGGATACCATCACCAAGAATATCGAAATTCCCTCCAACAACCCGCAGGAAATCAGGGAGATTATCAACCTGCAGGCAGGCCGGCATACGCCGTATTCCCGCGATGAGATCGTCGCCGATTATCTGAACATCGGCGCGTTCAAAAATAATTACAGCAAGATACTGCTGGTGATTCTGGCGCGGACACTCTTGAAACAGCGCATGGATATCCTGGAGCGCGCCGGCATCCGCGTGAGCAGGGTGCTTTTCGCGCCTGAAGCGGTCGCCGTGACGGCGACGCGCCTGTGCAAGATCGACCAGAACGCTCAGGCGCCGTCGTTGATCGTGGACGTGCATGATCATCATGCCGACTGCGTCATCGTCCGGAATAACCGCACGCTGTTCGTGCGCACGATTCCTTTGGGCTCCTCCGAGTTCGCCCAGGAGAAAGACGCCCGGTATCAGAAATTCTGCGACGAATTGAAGAAATCGCTCGAAGCGTATCAAAATGAGGACATCGATAAACGGCCGGCGAGCATCCACGTCACGGGTGTTTCCGACGATAACCAGGAACTTGCCGCCGCGCTGGAAGATTCTCTGGCAATGAACTCCAGGCTCGTGGCATACGCGCGCGCTCTTTCACTGTCGCCTGAAGCGCAGAAACAGCTCTCAGCCTCTCCGCGCGTCTCGTATCTTGAGACGGCGGCCGCTGTCTTTGCCGCGGACGACTGTTCGGTGGATTTCACCCCCGACGAAATCAGGATGCGCCGTTTGGTCGAGCAGCGAGGCAGAGAGCTCATGAAGACAGGCGTTCTCGTGCTCGTCTTGTTCGTCCTGGTTTCCGGTCTCGTCATCTCCCGGTTTATGTTCAAGAGTTCGTATCTGCATCAGCTTTCCCGCCGCCAGGCCGAGCTCTCGGCCCAGGTCAAGGAGCTCGATGCGGACGTGAAAAAGGTCGCGTTCATCAAGAGTTATCTGCGCCGCAGGGGGTTGGCGCTCGACGTCCTGACGGAGCTGTATGAGGTTTCTCCGCAGGAATTGCAGCTGAGCGATATCCGTTTCGAGGCCGACAAGTTCACCGTCAGGGGAAGCGCGGATTCGATGTCGACGGTTTTTTCCTTCGCCGAGAACCTGGAGCGGTCGAAACTCTTCCGCGAGGTCAAAACAAAAAACACAATGAAACGCAGGGAGAACGATAAGGACGTGACGGATTTCGAAATCGGCGCCCTGATCGAGGAGCAGTCCCGATGAATCTTCCCGACTACCGGAAAATCACGCAGTTCGTCGCAAAACTCTCCCGCGCGGAAAAGAAATTGTTCTACTCAACGGTAGCGGTGGTTGCGCTGATGGGGCTCGACCGGGTGGTGATTCATCCCATCCAGGCCCGGATGCGCGCGCTCGATGAATCCTCGGCGCAGGCCGCCCGCGTCATCAAAGAGGATCTTGCCATCCTTTCCATACGGGAGCGTATCAGGCAGGAGGCCATGTCCTATGCGCCGATGCTCAACCGCATCGATTTCGACGAGCGCGACGTCTCCGCGCTGCTGAAAGAAATCGAGACCTATGCCGTTGAGAGCAAGGTTAATCTCCAGAATCTCAAGCCTCAGGGAAAGAAGGCGCTCAAGGACTGGAATACGTACCAGGTAACGTTGAGCGGCGAAGGAGATATGTACCAGATCATCCAGTTCATGCACACCATCGAGCGGTCCAACAGCATGTTTGTGATCGATAAGTATCAGATCGCGCCGAAGAAAAAAGATTCCAGCATCGCTTCGTGCAGTATGACCCTGTACAAGGTCATCATGTAAAGAGACGGAGGAGTTATGAAAAAGATAATTCTCATGACGGTATGCGCGCTGTGCGTGCACGCGCAGGTGTTTGCGTTCGATACCAGGCTTCTGAACGCGCGCAACAAAATTTTTGAGCAGGCCAAGGAGCTGCAGGCGCTGCTGAGTTCGACTGAGGATCCGGTTGCGGTCGTATCCCTGTGGGACACCTGTATCATGACCGCGACGCAGTTGAACGCCTATTTCTATCTGGTTGGGATGTATGAAAGCGTCAGTGAACCTACGGCGGATTCCGTCACGTACCTGAAATCGTGGCTTCAGGAGGTCAGGCGGACCGCGCAGCTGAACATCCGGAATCTTTCCTCGACTGTCTCGATCACCCAGCCCGCGACCAGAGAGCATCTGTCTCGCGTCAAAGCGTCGTTGGCAGAATTGTCGCTGCTTCTTGAACGCGAGCTGGATAAGGTCGCGCGGCTCGAGAAGGCGGCGCAATCACGTCCGCAGAAGGCTCCGGCAGCGGCAGAACAGAAAGGGTGATTTTCGTCGTATGCACATGCTGAAGAAGAAAATATATTATCACGATACCGACTCCGGCGGCGTGGTGTATTATGCCAATTATCTGAAGTACATCGAGGAGGCGCGTACCGAGTATTTCGCCGAACGCGGGATCGATTTGGGGTCGCTTGCAAAGGCGGGAACGCTGTTTGTGGTGAGCAGGCAGGAGGTTGATTATAAGTATCCCGGGTTTTACGCCGACACGCTCGCGATTGAAACCGGCGTGATGTTTGCGTCGGGAGCGCGCCTCGGGTTCGAGCATTCTATCACCAATCAGCACGGCCGCCTTCTGGTTAAGGCGCTGACAACGCTGGTGTGCGTGGATAAGAATCTCAAGCCTCAGGCGGTGCCTGAGGAAATCAAGTCCAAACTCTAATCCGGTCAACCCGTAAACAACCATGGATTTTTTCGATGTCATCAAGATGCGCCGCAGTATCCGTGCATACGCCGCCGCGGCAATTCCCCGGAAAGATCTGGAACGCATCATTGATGCCGCGCGTTTCGCTCCTACTGCGCGCGGGGAAGAGCCATGGGAATTCGTCGTGGTGACAGACCGCAAACTGCTTAAATCTATTGCCGGCGCAGCCGATCACGGCCGTTTTATCGCTTCTGCCGCAGCCTGCGTGTGCGTGTATTGCAGGGAGACGAAGTATTACCTGGAAGACGGGTGCGCGGCAACCGAGAATATCCTGCTTCAGGCGGCTGCGCTGGGTATAGGATCATGCTGGGTGGCAGGCGACAAGAAGGAGTACGCATCAAAGGTATCGGAATTGCTCGGCGTGCCGGCTGGTTTTAAGCTGGTCAGCCTGTGCGCGCTTGGGTATCCGCTGAAAGCCTCGGATCTCGCCGAGAAGAATAAACGCAGCCTCATTGACCTGTTGCATTGGGAAAGATTCTGACCGCATTGGTCGTTCGAAATCGGTTGACATTTCCCGCCGTTCTGATAATATACCCCATAAATTATTTCATGGAAACGGGATCCGTATAAAGGAGGATGGACAATGATTGATTTACTGTGGTTGGCGCCGGTCGGTTCTGCGGTGGCGCTCCTGTTTGCCTGGTACCTTGCAGCCATGGTGTTGAAGCAGGATCAGGGCACTGACCGCATGAAAGAAATCGCCGAGGCTGTCCGTGTCGGCGCTCGCGCATATCTGAAGCGTCAGTACATGGCAGTGGCCCTGTTTTTCGCCGTCGTCTTCGTCATCCTGTGCTTCCTTGCTTCGAAAGGCCATCTGGTATGGTTCGTGCCGTTCGCGTTCCTTTCCGGAGGCCTTTTTTCCGGTCTATCCGGTTTCATCGGCATGACCATTGCCACACAGGCCTCGAACAGGACCGCGGCCGCCGCGATGAAGAGCCTGAACTCAGGGTTACGCGTGGCATTCTCAAGCGGCGCGGTTATGGGGCTGACCGTAGTAGGACTGGGCCTGCTCGACCTCAGTATCTGGTATTATCTTCTGAACTGGTATTATGGTTCTCATCCGCTTCCTGTGGGCATGGATAAGATTACGGCGATCACGTCAACCATGCTTTGTTTCGGCATGGGCGCAAGTTCTCAGGCCCTGTTCGCCAGAGTCGGCGGCGGCATTTTCACCAAGGCAGCGGATGTCGGCGCTGACCTGGTCGGTAAGGTCGAAGCGGGAATTCCCGAAGACGACCCCCGTAACCCCGCGGTTATCGCGGATAACGTCGGAGATAATGTCGGCGACGTCGCAGGCATGGGCGCTGATCTGTACGAATCCTACGTCGGTTCGATTGTGGCGACATCCGCGCTCGGCTGCGCGGCAGGCCTGGGTATCGGCGGGGTGACCGTTCCTATGGTTATGGCTGCGGTCGGCGTGCTCGCATCGATCGTCGGTACCTTTTTTGTCAAGAGCGGGGAAGAGGCAAAGCAGGATGTGTTGCTTGCCGCATTACGCAAGGGCGTATTTTCGAGTTCGTTTATCGTTGCAGTCGGCGCGTTTTTTCTCGTCAAATACACGCTCGGCATGGAACACATCGGTGTCTACTGGTCGGTGGTAGCAGGTTTGGTCGCGGGCGTCCTCATCGGTCTGTGCACCGAATACTACACCTCGAGCAGTTTCAAACCGACGAAGTCAGTCGCCGATTCCTCGCTTACCGGTCCTGCGACGGTTATCATCTCCGGTATGGCTATCGGCATGATGTCAACCGCGCTTCCCGTGTTCATAGTCGGGATTGCCGTGCTTTTGAGTTTCTTCATTTCGGGAGGGACGCATAATTTCGGAGCTGGTCTCTACGGAGTGGGTATATCAGCAGTCGGCATGCTCTCGACGCTGGGGATTACTCTGGCTACCGACGCCTACGGCCCGGTCGCTGATAACGCCGGAGGCAACGCGGAGATGTCGCATCTGCCGCCTGAGGTGAGGAAACGCACGGATGCGCTTGATTCCCTCGGTAATACCACGGCCGCTACCGGCAAAGGGTTTGCCATCGGTTCTGCGGCGCTCACAGCGCTTGCGCTTATTGCCGCGTATCGCGATCAGGTCGCGCTCTTCGGTAAGGAGATTGCCGGAAGCCTGCTTGAGCCGACTGTGCTGGTCGGCCTGTTTATCGGCGGTATGCTCCCGTTTCTGTTCTGCTCCTTGACCATGCGCGCAGTCGGGAGGGCGGCAGGCAAGATCGTGGTCGAGGTCAGGCGACAGTTCGCCGAAATCACGGGTTTGATGCAGGGCAAGGCAAAACCCGATTACGCGCGCTGCGTCAGCATCGCGACCGTCGCCGCGCAGAAGGAAATGATCCTTCCGTCTCTTCTGGCGATCATTTCCCCGATCGCGGTCGGTTTACTGATCGGCGTCGAGGCGGTGGCAGGGCTTCTCACCGGCGCTACCGTGTGCGGGTTCGTTCTGGCGGTGATGATGGCGAATTCCGGCGGCTCCTGGGACAACGCCAAGAAATATATAGAGGAAGGGCATCACGGCGGTAAAGGTTCAGCGGCGCATAAGGCAAGCGTGGTCGGAGACACGGTCGGCGACCCGTTCAAGGATACCTCGGGGCCGAGCTTGAACATTCTGATTAAGCTTATGTCTATGGTATCCATCGTGTTTGCATCCTTTATTGTGTCAAATGCATTGCTAAAGTAAATAAGAAAAAGAAGGGTTGCGCGCGGCAGGTGACAAGAGAGCAAAGGCTTTTGTGCTTTTTTCCGCTTACCACCTGTTACGCGCAACCCTTTTTTTATTTGTTTTTGTCCTTCACGGTGCTATACTGAAGCTGTTATGGAGGACGCAACTCTTCTTTGTGGCTGCATCGAGGGAAACAGACAGTCCCGTAGCGAGTTTCTTGACAAATACTCCCGCCTTATCTATTCGTATATCCGCAGGGTCGTCGCCCTGAAGGCGCAGCCCTGTGCCTCTGACCACATCAACGATATATTCCAGGAACTCTTCTGCTCGCTCTTTGCCGAAGACGCGAAGAAACTAAAATCTTTTCAGGCGCGTAACGGCTGCAGTTTTGCCACCTGGCTCAGGCAGGTGACCGTCAATTTTACCATCGATTACCTCCGCGCTCTGCGCGTCGATATGCCGGTTGACGCCGAACGGGGCATTCCCGCGCAGGCGAGAGAGCTTCCGGGGACGACGGTTCCCTCGGCGGCAGAAGGCGCCATAGCGCAGGAGCTTCTCCAGAAGCTGCGCGAATGCGTCGAACTGCTCGATACGGATTCCCGCTTTTTCCTCGAGATGCACCTGAACCGCGGGGTGCGTCTCGTTGACCTGAGCGGACTCCTGAACGTGTCCCGTGGTTCGGTCGACATGTTCAAATCGCGCCTCCTGGCGCGGTTGCGCGAGTGTTTCAAGACAAAAGGATACGCCGATGAGTGAGACCAGGTTTACGACGACGCTGCGTGAGGTTATGCGGCGAACAGCGTCCGCCCGGGATGCCGGTCCGCATCCTGACCCGGAATTGCTCGGC
>CAZDUF010000067.1:0-7440 GCA_964508555.1 uncultured Planctomycetales bacterium | reverse complement strand
ATCCGCGATCGCGTCTTCAAGCGGTTCACCCGAGCCTCTCGGATGGCTCGGTGCGCCCCTCTGGGCAGGACGCATCCGGTTGGATTTGTCCCGATTATTCGTCCGTGGTCGTGCACATATTCACTACCGAGGCGCGGGAGTTTTACGGTCTGGAGCGTCTCTGGTCTGATGCCAAGCGCGTCAGGGTACCTGTGACGCGTGGCGTTTCCGTGGCCAAGCACGCGCACTAACTCCTTCCTGTCTCCCATCCTCTAGGCACACTATGGATACTTCATTACACGATCTCTTGCTTACGCAGATCAAAGCCGCCGTTGGAGCGGCCTCCTTCGGCGAGGTCTCCGATGAGGAGATTGCTCTCGATATCCCCACTGACAGCCGTTTCGGCGATCTGAGCACGGCTGTCTGTATGCGTCTTGCCAAGAAACACAAGCGTAATCCCCGCGACGTCGCCCAGTCCCTGGCAGCGCAGCTCAAACGATCCCTGTCTCAAACACCGCTTGCTTCGGCCATCGAAGACATCAAGATAGAGGGGGCAGGGTTCCTCAATTTCTATTTCTCCAATCCCTATTTTTATTCCCGGCTTGAGCAGCTGTTGAAGCGCGGCCCTGATTCCTTCCGCAGTTCCCACGGACAGGGAAAAAAGGTGCTGCTTGAATTCGTGAGCGCCAATCCTACCGGTTCTCTTTCCGTGGCGCATGCCCGCCAGGCTGCAGTCGGGGATTGCCTTGCCAACATCATGGCTTTTCTCGGATTCCAGGTCAGCAGGGAATATTACTTAAACGACGAAGGAAACCAGATCAATATACTCGGCAACTCCGTCCAGACCCGTCTGCGTCAACTCAAAGGAGAAACAGTCGAATTCCCCGAGAATTATTACCAGGGAGACTACATTTATGACATTGCCCGGCAGTACGACCAGCTCAAAGACAAACCTGTTGATGTCGGCGACTATGCGGGCAGTGTGATCCTTGATATCATCAAGCAGGAACTGGAAGATTTCGGGGTGCGTTTTGACTGCTGGTATTCGCAGAAGTCCCTGCGCGAATCCGGCAGTATCCAAAAAGCCCTGGATGACCTGCGTTCCCGCGGGCACATCTATGACCGGGACGGCGCGGTGTGGTTTCAATCGACCGCTTTCGGCGACGATAAAGACCGGGTTGTCATAAAAAGCGACGGCTCTCACACCTATCTTGCGCCTGACATTGCCTATCACCAGGAGAAATACCGCAGAGGCTACCAGTGGCTGATCAATATCTGGGGACCGGACCACCACGGGTATATCAGCAGGATTAAAGCCGCGGTCGAGGCGCTCGGATACCCGGCGGATTCCGTGTCGGTGCTTATCGTGCAGCTTGCTACCATCTACCGCAACGGCGCGGTTATCGAGATGTCGACGCGCAAGGGGCAGTACATATCGCTTCGCGAAGTGCTCGACGAGGTTGGCAAAGACGCCGCGCGGTTCTTTTTTCTCATGCGGCGAACATCAAGCCACCTCGATTTTGATCTGGATGTTGCCAAGAAGCAGAGCGCGGAGAATCCGGTGTATTACGTGCAGTACGCCTACGCGCGTATCGGGAGCATCCTGCGCAATGCCTCGGGACGGGATTTTTCCGGGGCAGACCTTTCGCTGCTGAAGGAAAAAGAGGAGATCGCCCTGATCAAAAAGATCATGCATTTCCCCTGGGTGCTCTCCGTCTGCTGCGCGGCCCTTGATCCCTACCTGCTCACCGTGTATCTCCAGGAGCTTTCAGAGGCTTTCCACAAATTCTACGACGCTCATCGCGTCCTGGGCAGCGATGCCGCGCTGTCAAAGGCGCGCCTTGCCCTGGTGGATGCGGTGCGCCTGACGATCGGCCAGGGTCTTGATCTTGCCGGAGTTTCCAAACCCGATCAGATGTAGTTTCCTTTAGGAATCTCATGCAGAAAATCCTCTCTATTGCCGAATCGGATCCCGCGCTTCAGGAACTCTTGAGCGCTGCGCTCGGCATATCACGCCTGACCGCACAACTGCTCATCAATCGTGGCATTCGCACACCTCAGGATGGGGAACGGTATATGTCTGCCTCGTTTCGTGATCTGCACAACCCGGAGCTTTTCGTCGATATGGGGAAGGCGGTACGCATCGTACGTGATGCCGCGGCCGCGAAGAAGCAGGTAATGATTTTCGGCGATTATGACGCAGACGGGATTACTTCGACCGCTTTGCTCAAAGGGGCGCTTGCGTCTCTGGGGCTCGACACGCTGCACTATGTGCCGCACCGCGTGAAAGAGGGATACGGGTTAAACGCACAGACCGCGCGCATGGTCTGCGAACGGCATATCTCCCTCCTGATTACGGTTGACTGCGGCATCAGTAATCACGATGAAATCCGGGCGTTGCGGGAGCAGGGGGTCGAGGTGGTGGTGACCGATCACCATGAAGTATCTTCAAGCACGCTGCCTCCGGCGCATGCCATCTTGAATGCCAAGGTTCCGGGCTGCGGGTATCCGTTCCGGGAGCTTGCCGGAGCAGGGGTGGCATTCAAGTTCTGCCAGGCCCTGACCGGCAATGAGCGTCTGGATGATCTTGACCTGACCGCGCTCGGGACGATTGCCGACAGCGCTCCCCTGGTCGATGAAAACCGGATCATAGCGCGGGAGGGTTTGGTGCGTCTTGAGCAGACACGGCGTCCGGGGCTCAAGGCGCTCATGGAGTCCGCGGGATTCACGCGCAGGAAATTCGATCCCACGGTCGTCAGTTTTTTCCTGGCGCCGCGCATAAACGCCAGCGGCCGGATGGACGATGCCCAGGTATCGCTTGGCCTGCTCCTGTCACACGACGAGAACGAGGCCAGGGACATGGCAGCTGTTCTGGAAACGCACAACCGCCAGCGGCAGAAAATTGAGGCGAAAATACTGGAGGAGGCTCTTGAGATCATCAACAGCGAGGTCAATTTCAAGGATCAGCGGGTGATCGTGGTTGCCAAAGAAAACTGGCACCAGGGAGTTTTGGGTATCGTTGCTTCTAAAATCGCCGATCAGTTCTACCGCCCGACTATCGTGATCTCGGTGACTGACGACATGTGCAAGGGTTCTGCGCGCTCGATCAAGGATTTTCATCTCTTTGACGCGCTCTGCGACTGTAAAGACCATCTGGCGTCATTCGGCGGGCACTCGCACGCCGCCGGGCTGGTAATACAAAGGGATAATATCGATGATTTCAGGAGGTCGCTCAACAAGCGGGCGCATGAACGCCTGAGCCTGGAGCATCTTATTCCCGGCGTCAACGTTGACGCTCACGTGAAGCTGGAGGATATAACGGATGGATTGCTTGCCGAGATCCAGCGCATGGAGCCGTTCGGAGCGGGCAACCCTGAACCGTTATTGTATGCCGAAGGTTTAAGCCTGAAATCGGAGCCGCGGGTGATGGGCAGGGAGACGCTGAAATTCTGGGTGACCGACGGCAGTGTATCATGCCAGGCTATCGGATTCGGCATGTCACACGTCAAGGGCAGTCTGATGAACGCTCAGGAATTCGGGATGGCGTTTCGGCCCCGCCTGGATACTTGGGGAGGATTGAGCAGTATCGTTTTTGAGATTAAAGAGCTGGTATTCCGCTGAAAAAACGCCGCAAGGATGAAATCCTTGCGGCGTGAGTAGTGCAGCGTGACGGATGATTACGCAGCCGGGGCCTTGGTTTTAACGATGGGTATGACTTTTCCCTTTTTCATGCATTTCGTGCAGACATAGGCGCGGGTGGGATGGCCGTCGATCAGTATGCGCATCTTCTGTAAGTTCGGAAGGAACTGGCGTTTCGACCAGCGGCTGATCTTGCTTCCGGTACCGCCTTTTTTCTTCTCAAGACCTTTTCGCGTGACGACTTTTCCCGTTAGGGGCCCTTTATCGCAGAGAGCACATTTTCTGAACATCGCAACCTACCTCATATTGTTGGTGACGTTGTAAGATTTTCGCAAGGCCTTAAGTATACTGAAATCAAGGCGCTATGTCAAGAGAAATGAGCCTGTTGCCGCGTTTTCCGCACGTCATGATCGTCGAGGCCTCGGCAGGTTCAGGTAAGACCTATACCCTCGCCAAACGCTATCTGCAGCTTCTGATTAATCCCACCCTGGATCCCCGCGATATCCCCATACGCCAGGTGCTGGCAGTCACCTTTACCAATAAGGCCGCCCTTGAGATGAAGGAGCGGATTCTCGATTTCCTCAAGAAAATAGCCTTGGATTGTTTTCGCGATGAGGATGAGCGCCGGGATATCCTGTCATCCCTGGGCGTGCCGCAACCCGATGCCCGCGCGAAAGCCCGTTTGGCGCTCGAGGAAATCCTGCGCAGCTACAACTATTTCCAGATCAAGACCATCGACTCGCTGATTAACGGCATTCTTTCCGGATGCGCATTTAAGCTGGATCTCTCCGCTTATTTCAGGACCGACCCCAGCCACGAGCAGTATCTTTCCTATTGCGTTGACCTGCTTATCGACGCGGCTACAAAAGACGCGCCGACTGCCCAGCTGTTTAAGGCATTCCTGCGTCAGTACCTGTTCATCGAGCGTAAATCCGGCTGGTTTCCCCGACAGGATATCATCAACGTGGTGAGCGCCCTGTTCAGCAAGAATAACATGCATGCGGGAGATTTCTCCGCATCGGAATTCGATATCCGCCAGGAGGCCGAGGCAAAACGCCAGGTCTTGCAATTGATGCGCCGTCTCGAAGCACATCTGCCCGAGATGACTCATGTCCGCTTTGCCGCTGGTCTGAGGAAGTTTCTCGCGGCGCACACGGACGGTTTTTCGATCGACGACGTCTCGGATTATTTCGGCAGGGACGAGTTTCCCGTGCGGCAGGGAGGTAGGGTCCCGGCGCAGGCCGGGAAGCTCTGGAACGGCGTGCGTCAGGGGTTACGCGAGGTGTGCGAGCTCGAGGCGATGAGCGTGTTCAATGCTTACGTCACGATCTTCTCCCGGGTTATTGGCGTTCTGAAGGAGGCGACGCGCCGTGACGACGTTCTCTTCCTTGAGGCGCTCAACAAAGAAGCGAATCTGTTGCTGGCAGGCGGGCAGGTGAGCCTGCCCGAGCTGTATTACCGTTTGGCGACGCGATTTCGGCATCTCTTGGTTGACGAGTTCCAGGATACCTCGCTCCTGCAGTGGGAAAATTTCCAGGCTATGGCCCTAGAGGCGCTTGCCTCGGGAGGCTCGCTCTTCTATGTCGGCGACAGGAAACAGGCGATCTACCGTTTTCGCGGAGGCGACGTGGGGTTTATCGACGTCGTCAAGGATCAGCTCAAAGTCTTTCCGGTGATCGAGGAGACGCTCTGCGCGAATTACCGCAGCGCGCCGCAGATCGTCCGTTTCAACAACGAGGTCTTCTGTGCCTCCAACCTCGACCGTTTTATCGGCGACTTCGCCGAACTGAAAAAAGACGATGAGTTCATCGGAGACCAGGAACGCCTGCGCATCAAAGAGGTATTCGGCTCGGCAGTGCAGGATGCGGTGCGTCGCGACCGCGACGGGCTCGTCGACGTGCGCTGGATTGATAACCGCACGAGGGATGAGTTGTATCCGGCCGTGCGGTCCTGGCTGCTTGAGACGGTCGCGGACTGCCGTACCCGGTACGCCTGTTCGCAGATCTGCGTTGCGGTGCGCACCAACGAAGAAGTCGAGCGCGTTACCGGCTGGCTGCATGCCGAAGGCATTCCCGTGGCGTCGGAAAAGACCCTCGATATCCGCCTGCATCCGTGTATCAAGGAGCTGCTGTCATTTTTGCGTTTTCTGCATTCGCCGGTCGATAATATCGCGTTTGCCTCGTTTGTGCTCGGCGGTATTTTCCGCGCGGCCGCGCGTCTTGAGCTTCAGGAGGTGCGCGATTTCCTGTTTCGCCAGCGCTGCAGGAAAGACCGGGCTGCGTATCTGTACCGGGAATTCAGGAACGCGTATCCGGCGGTCTGGGATGAGCTCATCGAGCCCTTCTTTACCAGCGTCGGTTTTGTCCCCCTCTACGAGCTCGTGATCAGTATGTACCACCGCTACGGCGTGATGGCGGGGTTTGCCCGGGCCCATGGGTTTTTCATGCATGTGCTGGAGCTTATCATCAAGCAGGAAGAACGCCACGCGGGCATCGGCGCGTTTCTCGAATATCTTGAACAGGCGCCTGACGCCGATTTCTTCGTCAAGATCGCCGATGCTGACGCGGTGCGAGTTTTGACCGTGCACAAAGCCAAGGGATTGGAGTTTCCCGTAGTGGCGGTGCCGTTCGCGGAGCTCAACGTCAAGCCTGACCAGGATATCGTGGTTGGGGGGCCTCCTGGTACACTGCGCCTGGTGCGTTTACGCAAACGCTACGGCGTGTTTTCGCGGCGTCTGTGCCTATTGCAGAAAGCGGAGTTCGGCCGCGCCCTGCTCGATGAATTGAACACGGTTTACGTGGCGTTGACGCGCGCGCGCGACGAATTGCACGTAAGCGTGCCGCAGCGGGCGGAATCAGGGCCGAACCCCGCGCGGCTTCTTTTGCCCGCGGGAAGGCGCGGCACCGTGTGTCAGGCATCCGCGCCGCCACAGACGCAACGGTTACGGGTATTGACACCGTCGGTGCACGGAGACTGGATCGCGTACCTGAAGGAAGGGCGTTTTGATCGCGCGTACCTGCGCAGGCGCGATGTCCGGCTCACAGGCGAATGCATGCATGCGGTATTGGCAGGTATCGGGAATCTGGTTGACGAGGACCAGGAGACAACGCTCTCCCGCGCGCTTGCATCGGCTCGCAGGAATATGCCGGGAGCCGCCGCCTGGGAGCGGATCGAGGAGCGCGTGCGCTCTTTGCTCAACGAACCGGGATTATCCGGTATCTGGAAGATGCCCGGCGCACTGGTGCGCACGGAGCAGGAAATCGTGACGCTCGACGGCAGGACGCAGAGGGTTGACCGTCTGCTCGTTTCTCAAAACGAGGTCACGGTCGTTGATTTCAAGAGTTCGCGGGAGAATCACGAAGAGAGCGTGCGCCAGGTGCAGGGATATCTCAGGAGCCTGCGCCGCATCTACGGGGCGCGCGCGCTGCGGGGCATGCTCGTCTATTTCGATACGCTGGACAGCGAGGAGGTGACTGCCGTATGAGCCCTGCAGGCGTGCGTACCTTCGCTCTGGGCCGGGATTGTATTGCGGCAGTGGCCGATCATGTCGAGGAAACGTTTCTCAGGCAGGGGAGGGATCTTTCGCGCCTGGGTATCGTGTTCGGCGGCAGGCGTCCGGCTTTGTTCCTCAAACGCGAGCTTGCGCGGCGCATCGGGAGTGATTTTCTTCCCCCGGTGTTCATGACCATCGACGAATGCGTGCGCGACTCACTCGGGTGTGTGCGTCCGTTTACCCGCCTCGCCGATCCCGATGCCTGCTACGAAATCTACCGTCTGACCGGGAGTTGTGCTCCGGTTGTCCTCGAGAATAAGCGTTCGTTT
>CAZDUF010000066.1:820-7581 GCA_964508555.1 uncultured Planctomycetales bacterium | reverse complement strand
ATAACCCGCACTTCGTGCATGCGGACGTGACCCAGAACCCCTTTGCAGACGCCTTGATCTGCGACGACCCTCCTTTATATAACAGCGCGTAGAGCAGAAAATTCGTCAAAAACGGCTTTTCTGCGGTATGCGCGGGGGTGCGCGCGCGGATACGCTCGGCAATGTCGGGTATCATCCCCTTTGCTGCGGCAAACAGCGCATCCTGGCGTTCCCGGTTTATTGCGCCGTATAAAGGCGTATAATTACCCGGCATCTTCACTGAAAATCCCGCGTGCGCGGATATTCCGCGCCGCTTCAATATCCTGCGGGCCATGCTGTGCGGTCTTCCCTGCATGCCGCCGTAGGTCGCCAGGGTAAACACATACGCAGCCTCAGGAATACATACGACATCGAGAAAATCCCTTACGATGAGGGGCAGCCCGAACATGTAGACGGGAAATACAAACCCGACTGCATCGGCAAAAAGCTCGTGTGTCTGCCCTTGTGTCATGGCATGCAGCTCGGTCGTGCCTAATGCCTGCGCAAGATCACGCGCCACGACCAAAGAATTCCCGGTACCGGAGAAATAATAAAGAATAGTCTTCATGACGGTCTCCCTTTCCCTGCCGCGGCAAGCAGCGCCTGCGTGTACGCATGCCGCGGATTGCGCAGAAGCTCACGTGCCGGACCCTGCTCCACCAGCTTGCCACAGCGCATCACCAGCAGATCATCGCAGATATGCCGCAGGACCGCGAGATTATGGCTGATGAAAATATAGGTGAGCGAAAACTTCTCTTTCAGTTTTTTCAACAGCTCCAGCATCTGCAGCTGTACGGTCAGGTCGAGGGAGGAAACCGGCTCATCAAGCACGAGACAACGCGGTTCGGTCGACAAGGCCCGCGCGATCGCGATGCGCTGGCGCTGTCCGCCGGAGAACTCGTGCGGATAACGGCCGAGGCACTCCGGACCCAAGCCGACCTGTTCCAGGAGGCTCTCGCAGCGCGCTCGCGTTGCTCTGCGCGGCACGATCCGGTGCACAAGCAGGGGCTCAATCAGCATTTCTTCCACGCGCATGCGCGGATTCAGGCTCAGATACGGATTCTGGAAAATCATCTGCACGTCTTTACGGAACTGCCTGATCCCAGTCGTGTCATACGAGCAGCTGCCGGCATCCGGCTCAATCAACCGCAGCAGTATCCTGGCCACGGTGGTCTTGCCGCTTCCCGACTCGCCTGCTATGCCCAGGCACTGACCCTTGAGCACGGAAAAAGAAACTCCGTCCACAGCGCGCACAACGCCGCGCGCGCCAAACAGCCCGCGCTGAACGGTAAACTCCTTAACGAGATTCTGCGCCTGAATGAGCATGTCTTTCTGAGAGCGTCCCGATCTCTTCGTATGCCCTGATCAGCTGCCGGGTATGATCAGCCTGCGGCCGGGAAAATATTTCCTGCACGCCTCCCTCTTCGACGATCCTGCCGCGCTGCATGACGTATATCCTGTCAGCGATCCTGCGCGCGATCGAAAGGTTGTGCGTAATGAAAAGCATCGAGAATCCGAACTGCTCTTTGAGGGCCGCGAGCAGATCGAGGATACCCGCCTCGATAGTGACGTCGAGCGCGGTTGTCGGCTCGTCGGCTATCAGCAGCTTCGGCCTCGAGGCAAGCGCCATCGCGATACAAACCCTCTGGTTCATCCCCCCGGATAACTGATGCGGATACGATATCTCGACGCGCCCGGGATCCGGCAAACACACTAGTTCAAAGAGCCTCCTGACTTCGGCGAGAGCCGTACGCCTGCTGGCGCCCTGCCTGGCCATGATCACCTCTGCTACCTGCTCGCCTGCCGTATACACGGGATTCAAATAGGCGCCTGGTTCCTGGAAAATATATGCGACCTCCTCCAGACGCAGCCGTGTCAGCTCACTCGCGGATAAGGAACCAACCTCCCGCGCATTCAGGCGTATCATACCTGAAGACTGTACCGCTCCCCGCGGCAGGAGTCGAGCCACACTCAGCGCTGTCAGGGTCTTGCCAGAGCCTGACTCGCCGGCAAGGATGACGGTTTCACGGCTCCCAACCGCGAGATTGACCCCGTCCACAACCGGCTGCGACAGGCAGGCTGCCGCAGCAAACTGAATACGCAGATCATTGATCTCAAGCAGCAGTTCCATAACCCCTATCGTCTCCTCAAACCCTCGGCAATGCAGTTAAAACCAATAATCGCAGAAAGAATTGCCAGGCCCGGAAATACGGCGATCCACCAGGCAACGCCGAGTGTGGATTTTGCTTCAATCAGCATATTTCCCCAGCTCGGCACAGGCGGCTGCACGCCCAACCCGAGAAAACTCAACGCCGATTCGGTAAGGATCGCTCCCGCGACCCCTAAGGTCGCGTTCACCAGAACCGGCTCCAGGGCGTTCGGAATCAGGTGGCGCAGAATAATCCTTGAGTGCGGCAAACCCAGGCAGTGCGCAGCCTGGATGAACTCCCTCTCTCTCAGGGAAAGTATCTCTGCGCGTACAAGCCGGCTGGTGCCCATCCATCCCGTGAAGCCGATGACTGCCATAATATTGAAGATCGACGGCTCGACGATCGCCACCACTGCCAGGATCAGGAAGAAGGTCGGGAAACAGAGCATAATATCCGCTAAGCGCATGATCACGGCATCGATCCAGCCGCCGTAGAAACCAGCCAGCGCGCCCAGGGTCACGCCGCAGAGCGTGGCAATACCGACGGCGATAAGACCGACGGAAAGAGAAATCCTCGCGCCGTACACCATGCGGGAGAAAAGATCCCTGCCCAGACTGTCCGTTCCCAATAGATGCCGCGCAGACGGTGGCTCCAACAGCGCCTGCTGGTCTATCGCGGCAGGATCGTACGGACTGACTGCCGGCGCCAGCGTCGCCGCAAGCCCCAGCACCCCCAGAATAACCGTTCCCGCAAGGAGAGTCCGATTCATTTCCTGATAATCCGTTTGCGTTCAACCGGCTGCGGCTCCTGTCTTTTTTTTCTTATCTCTTCGATGACCACGCGCCGCTTGTGGCCTGACCTGCCGGAGCAGCTCGAACACTTCTTATCCTTGACGGAAAGCACTCCTTCAAGAACCAGCCCGGTGCAGAGCATAGCCGCGACATACACGATGACGATATTCTCGAACATAAAATACAGGGCCGCAGCCACCAGACTCAGGACGTACGCATACGCGTTCCAGACGTACAGATTGGGAATGTTGAACACCAGAAAGACTAGCGCCGTTACCGCGATCTTCGCTTTCTTCTTTCCGAAAACCGTGAAGAGGTTCTTTACTCCGCACGCGGCGTCTCCTTCGATGTCTTTTATATCTTTTGCAGTCGATATCAACGTGCCCATGAGGAAAATGAACAGGCAGAGCAAAACCGCGCGGTCCTGGGAGACGGCGCGAAGCGCGCGTTCGTAGCCGGTAGAGGCAAAGATGCCGGCGAGAAAAGAAACCAGCGTCGCCAGACCGATAACGGCATTTCCCAGGAGCATGTTACGCAGCCGCAAGGGTTTAACCGAATACATCCAGGCAAGCGCCAGCTCAGCAACCACAACCGCGAGCACCGCCAGGTTCACCATCGCGGCGCAACTCAGCGCGATAAACGATTCTATCAGCGCAACCAGCCGGTACTCTCCCGGATGGAGGATGCCGCGCACCAGAGGCCGTTGTCTGTTCGAGATGCGGTCGATAGCGAGATCTGCCACGTCATTGAACGTGACACTCACTTCCCACACCAGAAACAGCGCGCACGCCGTCAGGATAACATCAACCAGATATAACGCATGCGTCACGAACAGTATGTAGCGCGCGCCGCACGCTACGAGGAAAACGAATACCAGAGAGCGCACCAGACGCATATTCGAGAATACTGCCAGGCATTTCTCCCGCGACTGCGCGCAGCCGACAAGGAACAGTATGACGGCAAACGGCAGCACGTAGAATACCGGCAAAAAGACGTCATTGACGTAATCCCCCTTGCCGGGTCCCATGAACAGCCCGGGTGTGGACATGAAAAGAAGCAGCGCGTCAAGAAAAAACGCAGTTCCGGCGGCCTTGAGAACGTTCCGTGTCTTGTACCAGACGTACGCGCACACGCTTACTATAGCGAGCAGAATTTCAATGAATATTCCCGGCGTGCCGTCGCCTTTCAGGGAAAGGGTCGCGAAATTAACCCAGAGATTCTGCGGGCTGCAATAGAGATAGCCGTCTGTCTTGCCGAGCAAACGGTCGATAACCGGCGGCAGGAGGATAAACAGGTACACCCGTACGCCCAGGTTCATGAAATCGCGTAAACCTGTCCTGGTTATCCTGCTGATGACAAAAGACGCAATGAGGAATACGTTCAGGAAATAGTAGACATTCTCCAGATAGAAACGGATATAGTCCTGGGTGACATCAAGCTGGACCGGGAAAACAAAAAGCATCCATTCCAGGAGCACGCGCAGGGACGCAATCGCGACCACGCTCAGGAATAGTTGCGCGAAGGAGAGCTGCTTGGAAAATATAGGAATTTTCTTCATAGGTATCCTCAATTATGCTCAGGGTTACAAAGTTGCAAGGTTACATGGCGCTTTGCATTATTGCAACCTTGTAACTTTGCCACTTTGCGACCTTATACTCCTCCCTCTCACGAACCGTACCGTATCCTCGGATCCGCGTACGCATACCCGACATCGGCCAACAGGTTCCCCAGCATGGTCAAGACGGCACCGAGAGTCACCTCTGCCATGATCAGCGGATAATCCCTGGTCATGACCGCCTCGAAAAACAGCTGCCCGATACCCGGCACGGCAAAGATAGACTCGAAAATAACGCTGCCTCCCAGAAGGCCGGGCACGGACAAACCCAGTATCGTCACGATCGGCAATACGGCGTTACGCAATCCATGCTTGTACAAAACAGTATGCTCGGGAAGCCCTTTGGCGCGCGCTGCCCTGATATACGGTTTCTCCAGAATATCGATCATGTTCGCGCGCATGTACCGGACAATACCGGCAATGCCGGAGAACGCAGAAACGAATACCGGCAGAAACAGGTGCCTTTCCAGATCGAAAAGCTTTTGCGGCAGGGTGAAATATTCGAAATCAAGGGACTTGAGACCGGACACCGGCAGCCAGCCCGCGCGCACGCTCAATAGCTGCATGAGCAGAAGCGCGAGCCAGAACGTGGGAGCGGCGAATCCGAGGAAAACCAGAAAAGAGACGAGAGAATCAAACACCCTGCCCTGCCGGAGCGCGCACTGCACCCCCAGAGGAATGCCGACAGCCAGAATAAGCACAAGCGACGCAACGTTAATGAATACAGTGACAGGCAGACGCTCCGCTATTTTTACCGCTACCGGCCTCTCGTCGATAAACGACGTGCCGAAATCGAAACGCAGCAGGCGCCTGAGCCACGAAGCGTACTGCAGGTAGAGCGGCTTATCCAGTCCATAGAGCTTCTCCAGTTTCAGGCGCACCTCCTGGGAGACCCGGGGATTGAGCGCCTGCTCGACGCTGGCTGGCTTTCCCGGCGCCAGATGTATGACACTGAAACTTACGATCGTAATGCCGAATAACAGCGGAACCAAAGCCAAAAGCCGTTTGACGATATAGGCAATCATCGTTACTGCTGCATACGCGCCTTGCCGGAATAACGTTGTTCTTCCCGGGGAACCCACCAGTAGATAAAATTGTGACCGATCCCGGACGCGGCAGGCTCGATGCCCCGGAACCTGCGCGAAAGCGCAAAGAGTGAGTCGGGAACGTACAGAAACATGTACGGCTGCTCTTCATACAGGATCCGGTGCACTCGGTGATAGAGGGCCGCACGTTTTGACTGGTCAAACTCCCTGCGCGCCTCGACGAGCAGCTCATCGACTTCCGGATTGGCATAGGAAATGAAATTGAATTCTCCCTCGCGCGTCTTCGATGAATGCCAAATGTCGAAGTTGTCCGGCTCGCGAGGCAGCGACCAGCCCAGAAGAACGGCCTCAAACCCTCTCTTGTCCACGTATTCCTTGATGAACACGCTCCATTCCACCACCCTGATCCTGACCTCGATACCGATCTCCTGAAGCCTGCGCTGGATGATCTGGGCGACTTTGAGCCGTTCTTCGTTTCCCTGGTTCGTAACCAGCGTAAACGAGAAAGGCTGGCCGTCTTTATCCAGCAGGCCGTCAGAGTCGGAATCCCTCCATCCTGCCTCTGCCAAAAGCTCACGCGCTGCCTGCTGGTCATACGGAACAGGCGCCACGTCCTTATTATAACTCCAGGACCCGGGAATAAAAGGCCCTGTTGCCTCCTGCGCCAGCCCCAAGAACACCACGTTGATAATTTCCTGTTTATCCACGGCCATGTTGAGCGCCCTGCGCACGCGCACGTCCCTGAAACGCGCATCCCTGAGATTATACCCCATATAGGTGTAACCGAAACTGGGCAGGCGGAACTTCTGATAGTTGAGATTAAAGGAATCAGACTGAGTCTGGCGGGTAAACTGCAGAGGCGTCAGTCCGCTTGAATCGATCCCACGGGTCAGGAGTTCAAGGAATGCGGTCGATGCGTCGGGGATGACCCGGTAGACCAGCCGCGTGATGTACGGTTCCTTCTCGTAATACCGCGGATTGGCTACGAGCTCGATCTTCTCCTGGGTTTTCCAGGTCTTGAACCGATACGGACCGGTACCGACCGGCATGCGCGCGCGGGGCGTGGAATTGAGGTCTTCGTTTTCAAGAAGGTGTTTCGGCATGACCGGCATGCCCCAGCTGCTCAAACCCGGGGCAAACG
>CAZDUF010000066.1:0-810 GCA_964508555.1 uncultured Planctomycetales bacterium | reverse complement strand
TAGGTAATGCGGACGGTATAGTCGTCGAGCGACTCGAAATTCTCGACGCGCTCGAAATCCCCGCTGTAGGGCGTGCGCACTGCCGGGTCGATGAGCTTCGCGTACGTAAACTCGACGTCCCTGCTCGTAAAGGGACGACCGTCATGCCAGAAGACATTCCGCCTGAGATGAAAAACAATAACAAGGCCTCCGTCGAGCACCTCCCAGCTTTGGGCCAGGTCGCCTGTCAGGACAAGGTCCTTGTCGTATTTGACCAGGCCGTTAAAGAGCATGCCGGTGATTTCGCTGGATGCGGTGTCCGATGCAAGAATCGGCACCAGGGTGCGCGCGTCCGCCGCAACCGCGCTGACCAGCGCGTCTCCGAAATCAGCGGCGCCAACGGGGGTTTCGAACATAAAAAAGGCTGCCGCGATCAGCAGCAGCCTCGTGATACGGGACAACACAAGGGTTCTCACGGTGTCTGCGGCGTCCGGGGAACAGCCGCTGCTTCCGAAGCATCCTGAGGCACTGCAGACTTCGTCTCGGGAGAGGCCTGCTGTGTCGGAGCTGCCGCCGGGACGTTCCTCATCAGCGATTTGCTCTGCCGGACGGAAAGAGCTGCAAGCGCAATACAAGTCAGGAAGAACAAGACGGACATGGTCGTGGTCGCCTTGGTCAGGAAGGTGCTCGTCTTGGTGCCGAACATCGACTCGACGCCGGCAAAGCTTTCCACCAGTCCTCCTCCTCTGCCGCGCTGCACGAGCACGATGGTAATGGGCCCCAAACACACGACGATGTGAACAATCAAAACGAGAATAAACATGCTTACTC
>CAZDUF010000065.1:0-7610 GCA_964508555.1 uncultured Planctomycetales bacterium | reverse complement strand
ACTGATGGCAATACACGTCACCGGCGCGCGCGAACAGGAGACGCAGATAATCGTACAACTCCGTCTGGGTGGCGACCGTGGAGCGCGGGCTTCCCCCCGCAGAGCGTTGCTCGATGGCGATTGCCGGCGACAATCCGGTAATATGATCGACATCGGGTTTCTGCATCTGCTCGAGGAACTGACGGGCGTAACTCGACAGACTCTCCACGAAACGGCGCTGGCCCTCGGCGTAGAGCGTGTCAAACGCAAGACTCGATTTGCCGGAACCGGATAGACCGGTTACGACGATGAGCTTGTTCCTCGGCAGGCTGAGATTGATGTTCTTGAGGTTATGTTCCCGGGCGCCTTGAATTATGATGGATGAGTCGGACATAGCAAAAAAGTATCCCGTACAGATTATCCGGTATTATACCCTTTTTCCCGGTTCTTGTCGACGGGAGACCGAACTACGGAATGATACGCAGAGCCCGCAGAAACAGCGGCGTCACAGGATCGTAGATACCGTTCGCAACGAAGAAATCCCAGAAGCGCGCGTAATCGGTCATTGCTATCAGAAATATACCTGCCGCGGGCACGCTCCAGGCAGGCGCACGAAAGGTTGTACCGAACAATTCTCTGAGCATCAGCACCGTTCCCAGGCGTAACGGCAGATCGAGCAGAATCGCGTAGCGCACGTTTCTGGAATACGGAATCAATGCCGTGATCAAAATGACCGCGAGGAACGCCAGGAACGTCATTGTTTCCCCGCGCGAGTCATGCCGCGCCAGATGCACGAAAAAGTACCCCGTTCCCAGGAGAAAAACGCCGGGCGACAGCATGATAAAATCCATGAGGGGCCGGTACCACGGGCCTGAACAGAACGTAACATCATACAAATTGGTCTCCCGCACCAGCGAGAACAGATTAAGCGAAAGTATCTCAAGGACCTGGCGCGGATCCCCCAGCATGAACATGACCGCGACTGCCGCGGCAACAGGCAGCGCGCAGAAAAAGACCAGGCCGGATACACGGGCATATTTCTTGAGAACGCCGGAGCGATACAACAAGTACGCGAGAAACGATACCGCGACGAGCAGCGCAGTCTCCTTGATGAGTGTGGCCCACCCCAGGAGAAACCCCGCGCACAACGCGAACTTCATGCGTCCGGACCGAAGGTATCCGGTAAACGCCCATATCGCAAGCAGACAGACGCACAGAAACAGGCTTTCGGTCAGGGCGCGGCGCGCCATGGCCATGACCAGCGGCGAGAAAGCCACCGAGCACGCGGTGAGGAGCGCGGTCGACGCTCCGTACTCTTTCTTCAAAAAGAACGCGACGCACCACACCGCGACCGCGTACGCGGCAAGCGACATGCACGCAAGCGCCGCGAAACCGTCGCGGAAAAACCGCGTCAAGACCGACGCGGGCACGAGAAAGCCGGCCTTTAAGGGACTGGACATGGCGGCTATCCTGTTCCCGGGATCGCGGACGTACGCGTCAATCAGACGCGGATAGGCGCCCAGACCCTGCTCCTTCAGGAACACGGCATACCGTATGTAGACGATCTCATCGGCAGGATGCGCGCGAAACGACGGCCCGCGCAGACTGAAGGAAACAGCAGAAAGCCCCAGGACAGATACCAAAAGTGCGGAGAGAAAAAAATGCCGTGTGCTCATTATACAATAATCCCGCCGGGCTGGACTGCGGGCATGCGCCCTGACCCAGCACAGGCGGGATTAGTGATCATGCGAATGCTTATCTTTTCTTTTTGCCGCCGCGTTTCATTTTGGCGCAGGAAACATCTCCCTGCTTGTCAAGGAAATACAGATAGCCCATTTTCCGCTTGATGCCGCACTTTGCGACCTTCTTCGGGCTGCCTCCCTTTTTATTCCCGCGGGCCATCTTCGCGCACGCCACATCGCCTGCTTTATCGATGTAGTAGAGGAATCCGGCCTGTCTCTTGATACCGAGCTTCACCAATTTCTCTGCCATAGGTTGTTACACCCCCTTTCAGTTCTTACCGGTTAACAGACGGTGCAAAAAAAACAGACATCTTTTTCAAGCGCACACGGAGTGCGCATAAAGATGTCTGTTCGATTCCCTTGGTGAGTCCGAGGAGAAGTTCTTTCCACAGCAAACAGTGTAGCGCAGAACTCGCCGCCTGTAAACAATAATTATGCGCCGACCGTGACCGGGTCGACGATACGGCGCAGAAGCGCCAACGCCGAAGAAACCGCCAGAAAGCTGGTTTTGGGATTATCCGGATGCACGACGTTCTCGACCCGCGTCACGATGTTCCCCGCCCGGGACTCGATCCTGACCTCGTGCACGTTGCGTTTTTCCGTCGGAGAAGCGATGATTTTCACGACAGTCTTACGGGCCCCGCTTCCGGCAAGGCTCAAGACCGCGGCGACGTTGATATTCTGCGGAAAGAATTTCACCGCGCGGTGCGCAGGCCCTTGAAACAGGACGGTATCGCGTCGGCAGGAAGCGGGAGAAAAATTATTTTTTCTCGCGTACGCAACGCCGATAAACGCACCCGGGGGTTTCCGCGTTTCAAGCGTGGCTCGCGTAATCCCCGCCTCTCGCGCGGCCCTGACCGCATCCATGCCGGCAATCGCTCCGCTCGGAATATACACGCGTCGCTGCGATGTGATCGCTCGTCTGCGCAATGCTGACACATGCTCGAGCACCCCTGCTGCGCTCATAATCATGACATCCCTGCGCGCCTTCAGGCAGCGGCATGCGATCGTATGTGCGCTCGACGCTTGGGCGCACTCAATGACCAGGTCGCTTGTCCTGATGAGCGCATCCAGGGAACGGACGGCATATCTTGGGGGAAGGCGCACGGAAACAAGAAGCTGTCTTGCTTTTGCCGGATCGATATCGTAGACGGCGCGCACATGCGCGGTCGCGCGGAAATCACGTTGGATCGCCTTTACCAGCGACGTGCCGATCGCGCCGCAGCCCACTATTCCGATTCTAAGTTTCTCAACCATCAAATTAATCCGTACATACTGATATAAAGGACCCCGTCCCTATTGTTTTTGGTTTTACGTCCCACGTCCCACGTCCCACGTCCCACGTCCCACAAAACTCGATGCTTATATTTTTACTTCTATATTATCGATTAACCTCGTCCCCCCTACCCGCACTGCGAGGGCAATCAGACACTTTCCCCGGAGCCGAGCGACCTGCTCCAGCGTCAGTGCGTCAACGACCGCGATATAATCGATGCGCGCCTCCGGAGCCAGGAGAATGAGTTTGCGCATCGCCTTGACGATCGCTGCCGGGCGTCTCTCTCCCCGGTCGATCATCGACTTCGCCAGGCGCAGTGAGGCGTACAGGACGCGCGCCTGACTACGCTGCGATTCGTTCAGATACGCGTTGCGGGAACTCAGCGCGACGCCGTCTGCTGCCCTCACCGTGGACAGGACTTTGATCGTGACGGGCATATTGAGATCTTGCACCATCTTCTTGATAAGGACGCTTTGCTGCGCGTCCTTCCTGCCGAAATAGGCGATATCAGGCATGACGATATACAGGAGTTTTGCGACAACCGTTGCCACTCCCCTGAAATGACCCGGACGGGACTCACCGCACAAACAATCCTGCAATCCTTCGACGGTTACATACGTCGAAAAACCCGGCGGGTACATATCCCGCACCGACGGAAAGAAAAGGAAATCGACGCCGAGTTTCGCGCACAGAGCGGCATCGTTCTTTCTCGCGCGGGGGTATGCGGCGTAATCCTCACCCGGGCCGAACTGGGTAGGATTCACGAAAATGCTGACCACCGCGATATCACACTCGCTGCGGCAGGCACGGATCAGCCGGGCATGCCCCTCATGCAGCGCTCCCATCGTCGGGACAAAGCCTATCGTCTTTCCTTTCATCCTGGTATGCTGAAGAACTTCGGTGAGGGTATGCGGACGGCTAATACTACGCACGGCAGATACTCCTAGGCAGTCAGGTTGAGGACTTCACGCAGAGGCCGCATGACAAATTCGCGTTCGAACATCCGAGGATGCGGGACCACGAGCCGACTGGTGCGGATCATCCGGCTGCCGAACAAGAGAATATCGATATCGATGGTTCGCGCGGCGTTCTTAACCGAACGTTTCCTGCCGAGAACCGCTTCGATTGCCTGCAGGCCGCGGAGTAACGCTAGAGGTCCCAATGCCGTGCGTATTTTAAGACACGCGTTCAAATAGCGGGGCTGCCCTCGAGGCCCTCCCTGCGCAGCGGTAGATATCATTTTTGACACCCGCTCGACGTGCGTGCGGGGAAGAAGGCTGATCAAGCGTACCGCCTCAGCGATCTGACGACGGCGCTCACCCAGATTCGCCCCCAGGGCAAGGTACACGTCTGTCATGCCATACGCTTGAGCCGCCTGAGCGCTTCCTGAAGGCGCGGCTCGGGCACGGTCAACGCCATGCGCACGTACCCTTCTCCGTGCGGACCGAATCCCACCCCCGGCGTGATGACGATATCCGCCTTTCTCAGCACGGACTCCGCAAACGGAATCGATAGAGTCCCTTTCGGCAGGCGTATCCAGAGATAGAAGGTCGCCCGGGGCGCGGCAAGCTGCCATCCCAGGGCCTGCAATCCGGCAACCAGGCAATCACGCCTCCCCTGATACAGCGCGCACATCCGCCCGACGTGATCGGTCGAACGATTGAGGGCAGTTGCAGCGGCGACCTGAATCGCAGAGAAAATCCCTGAATCGACGTTCGACTTGACTTTAGCGAGCGCACCCACGAGAGAGGCATTCCCGCACGCCCACCCGACGCGCCAGCCGGTCATGTTAAAAGTTTTTGACAACGAATGAAACTCCAGCGCGACGTCCCGGGCGCCGGGCACTTCCAGGATACTCATCGGCTTGTAACCGTCGTAGGCCATCTCCGAATACGCCAGGTCCGAAATGACGATCAGTTTGTGCCGACGCGCGAACGCGACAAGAGCGCGGTAGAAAGACTCATCAGCCACGGCACCCGTCGGGTTATTCGGATAATTGATGTAGACCAGCCGCGCTTTCTTCAACACGCCAGCCGGAATCTTCTTCACATCAGGGAGGAAACCGTTCTCCGGACGTAAGGGCACAAGATACGGCCTGCCTCCGGCAAGGATTGTTCCCCCTTTATAGGGAGGATAACAGGGATCGGGGATCAGCGATACGTCCGAAGCGTTCAAGAATGCCAGCGGCACGTGCGCCAATCCCTCCTTCGAGCCGATCAACGGCAGGATCTCCGTATCCGCATCGAGCGTCACGCCGAAACGCTGACGGTACCATTGCGCGATCGCGGCGCGCAGAACCGGCATTCCCTGATCGAGCGCATAGCGATGATTCGCGGGATCCTGCGCAGCCTGCTGCAGCGCCTCGATAATATACGCCGGCGTCGGCTGGTCGGGATCTCCGACGCCGAGATCAATGACATCCCTTCCTGCCGCTCGCGCGGCGCGCTTGGCTTTGTCGATTTCGACGAACAGGTACGGCGGCAGCCGCTTCAGGTTCTTTGAGATGGTGTACATGGGTAATACTCCCGTTTACTTGAGAAGCACGTCCTGCATCGAATACAAACCTGCGGGTTTGCCGGCAATCCATTTCGCGGCTTTCAGCGCGCCGACGGCAAAGAGATCCCGCGAATGGGCCTGATGTTTTATTTCGATGCGCTCGGAATTTCCGCAGAGGATCACGGTGTGGTCGCCGACGATATCACCCAGCCGCACGGAATGGGCAGGAATGTCTTTCCCGCTTGCCAGCGTCAGCACCTCATGCAGTTTCTTCGCGGTCCCGGACGGGGCATCCTTCTTTCCCTTGTGATGCGCCTCGATAATCTCGATCCCGTAGTCCGGCCCCAGCCGTTTGACCAGATCGGGGAGTACGGCAAAAAGCACGTTGACGCCGACAGCCATGTTCGGCGAGAACACGACCGGAACGACTTTGGACACCTCTTCGATCTTAGTGAGCACGTCATCGGGAATGCCGGTCGTCCCGATGACAACAGCTTTTTTATACCGCGCGACATAATCAAGCGTCGCAGCCGTTGCCTCAGGCGCGGTGAAATCGATGAGCACGTCGATGAGAAAAATACCGTCCTGGCTCGACGACACCTTGATTTTTCCCCAGTCTTTACCGATAACCGGCGTCCCTTTCTTTTCAAGGGCGAGTGTCACGTCAAAATCGGGATCCTTTGACGCCAAGTCGAATATCCGCCTGCCCATCCTGCCGCACACTCCGGTAATACCAAGTTTAATCATGCTCTTTCCTTTTTCCTTGTCCCTCTTGACTGTATTATATCAGCCCGTATTCCTTCAGCGCCTTCTTCAGCTTTTCCTGATTTTCCGGAAGCATCGGCGTCATCGGTAGCCGCAGCGTCGGTTCGCACATTCCCAGCATGCCCATCGAGGTCTTGACTGGAATCGGATTCGTCTCGATAAACATTGCCTTGACCAGAGGCAGCAGCCTGTAATGCAGCTCCTGGGCCTTCCGGATATTGCCCTTTTCGAACGCAGCGACCATATCAGCGACATCCCGTGGCACGATGTTCGCGACCACCGAAATAATGCCCGTGCCGCCGATGCCAAGCACCGGCAGCGTCAAGGCATCGTCTCCCGAGATCAAGGCGAATTCCTTCGGACAGAGCTGACGAACACGCGACATCTGCTCGAGATTTCCCGACGCCTCTTTTACTCCAACGATGTTCGGACAGTCGTGCGCCAGGCGCGCCATCGTCTCCGGCTCGATATTGACGCCGGTGCGCGAGGCGATATTATAGAGAATAATCGGGATCTCAACAGCTGCGGCGACCGCCTTGAAATGCTCGTACAGACCTTTTTGCGTCGGACGGTTATAATACGGAGAGACCTGCAGAGACGCGTCTGCGCCGGCTGCGGCGGCGTGCTTGGTCAGCATGACCGCCTCTTCGGTCGAGTTCGACCCCGTCCCCGCAATGACCGGAACGCGCTTATTCACCTGCTTGATCGCGATTTCGATCACCCGCTCATGCTCCGCGGTCGAGAGCGTTGCCGACTCTCCCGTCGTACCGCACGGCACAATCCCCGAAGTGCCGTTCTTCACCTGGAACTCGATCAATTCCTTGAATTTCTTCTCGTCGACTTTGGAGTCCTTAAACGGCGTGACGATCGCGACAATCGATCCCTTGAACATCGTAGATGCCTTCATAGACGATACGCGCCTTTCCTTCCAGCCAGACATCGCGAAAGTGCGCGTTGTCCCTGCTGAAATAAACGGTCAATACTTCTCCGCTGTGCGTCGTAACCCGTACCGGAGACTGCCGGCCGCCCGCGGCCGGGCGCGCCTGCGCGAACACAAGCGCCGACGCAGCGCTCCCTGTTCCGCAAGCAAGCGTTTCATCTTCCACGCCGCGCTCGTAGGTACGTACGGCGATAGCGGATGGAGATCTGACCTCGCAGAAATTAACGTTTGTTCCCTGCCGGCCGAACGCGCGGTGATAACGCACTTCGCGGCCCACACCTCTCACGTCGATCCCTGCAAGGCCGTCCACGAAAATGACGGCGTGAGGGACGCCGGTATCGACGCAATGAACGCGAATCTTCCTTCCGGCGACAGTGATCTCCTCGACACGCTCATGCCGGGGATCGGTCAG
>CAZDUF010000064.1:0-7652 GCA_964508555.1 uncultured Planctomycetales bacterium | reverse complement strand
AAATATTAACATTTCCGCGTAGTAAAAAATTAACCTATTGACTTAGTAATAACACTGACGCTGGGAAGCTGACGCTGGAAAGCAGGAAGTACGCGCCGGGCATACTCTCGAACAGACGATTCGCGTACAGTACGACCGCTATCATTGCTTCAACCGAGGCTGCAAACGCCGGCGCCGCGCAGGGAAGAACAAGCGCTGACAGGAGAAACACCAGCCCTGAACACAGAGCAAGCGCTGAAAGAGGAATGATGACCAGATTCGCGATCAAAGTAACCGGGGTAACGATCTGGAAAACCGCGGCAACGATCGCGGCTGTCCCAAGCCAGGCGAAAAACGATCCCGCGATCCCTTGTATGATCACGCGTGCAGGCCTGCGCGTGACCCAGGATTCAGGGATCATGCGCATGAATCTCGGATAGAAATACACCAGCGACAGCACGCTGGCAAATGAAAGCTGGAATCCTGTCTGAAACAGCTCATCGGGACAGAACGCCAGCAGCAAGAGGCCAGCTAATCCCAAGGCATTGCCTGCATCAGGCTCTTTTCTGAAAGAGTAGGCGCACAGGCACGCGCTTCCCATGATGGTAGAGCGCACCGCATGGCTTGAGGCGCCGGTAAGCAGACAGTAGAAAATAAGCAGCGGGATCGCCGCGCACGCGCGCAGGCGGCGTGGGACGCGCGCGATCTTCAGCAGAAGAGTCAGGAGCGCCAGAATCAACCCGACATGAAATCCGCTTACCGAAAGGATGTGGATCGTGCCGGTCCGCATCAGTGAAAGCGTGATGCCGCGTGGAAACGCGGCGCGTTCGCCGATTATAAGCGCCTCGATGATACGCGCGCTCGGCGGATGTACCCATTGGTTGATAGCAGAGCTGAGTCTGTCACGGACGATCCCCCGCAACCGCGCCAATGAATGCCAGGAGGCTTTTTTGAGTATCCGGATGCGCGCGGGATACCTGCTCTGGACGCTAAACTGCGGAACAGTGACGCGCGGGAATCTGCGTCTATGAAACGGATAGTGCCTCCGGACCGCGCCCTGCGCGATGATCGCATCTCCGCAGGACGCTGCAGGCGGCGGGATAATTTCCGCGACACCGGTACACGTGAACACGGCTCCGCGCGCCGAAATACTGCTGAGTTTAAACAAACAACGGCGTTGCCGCGGCGTGCCTGTATCGATCACGGTTCCGCTCAGCGTGTAGACGCTCGTGGGCGCCGTATCAAGGGCGAAGTTCGCGATGTGATCTTTGCGCACGCAATCGTCGAGCCGCGCGGTTATCGCGCCAAGGCAGACAAACAAAAATAGCAACGCGGCGCTGCCGCTCCGGCGGCGCATGAACAGTGCCCCTGCGAGCAACGCTCCTGCCGCGGCAACATATACGCCGCAAGCGGCATATCCCGGTGCAGAGTGCCGCAGCACGATCCCGCAGGCAAAGGCGCACAAGGCCGCGATCATCTCGCTTTCTCCGGGATGTAGAAAATATCCTTCAAACGCTCGAACCGCTTCTCCTTGATCCCCTTGATCCTCTTTAAATCCTCAAGCGTCCTGAACTCGCCCTGCTGCGCGCGGTATTCCACAATCCTCCGCGCAAGCCAGCCCGATACCAGGCCGCTTGAAACAAGCTCGTCATACGTGGCCTGGTTCAGGGGAATCTTGAGCGTTTCACCTCTCAGGTATATCTGTGCCGCCGGCTTGACCAGGACCAGCCACTGGATACAAAGCCCGATCAGCCAGACTGCCGCGACAAACAGAACAACCCTTTTTTCCTGCGCCGTCAAAGCTATCATGGCACACCTCCTCCACTATAAATAGACGGATGAGGTGCCCAAATCTAACAAAAAAAGGAAGGGGGTTACAACCTCCCTTCCTTATGGCATCAAGGCGCTTATGCGGCCTTGGATGCGGATTATATATGCAGGAAACCTACGACAGCGGCCAGATGCCGCACAAATCTATGGATAACACTGCGGTGCGTCGCTGATACGGGATTGTTCTGCTGCGTGTGATATTCGTTGAGGACCTTCCAGACTCCGATCAGGCTGGGATTGTCGAATTTGAGGCCTGCGCGATAGGTGTTGTAACCCACGCGCTGCAGCCACACTATTTCGCCGGTGAAATGGAATGATTCGCTGGTCGGGGGAAGTTCGACGCGCATCTCAACAGGCGCGTGCAGGGTGAGTTGCTTATTGGTAAACAGGCCCATACCTGCGGCGCTGATATCCCTGAGCGCAGCCTTGCCCTTCAACTCAAGTTCGAGAAAGTCGAATTTCATGCTCATGTCAACCGCAAACCGGTGGAACATGCGCCTGTCCTCCGACTCGGTAACCGCGCGCGTACCCGGGTATGTGACCACGTTCTCATCCACGTCTGGGTCCCCCAAAAAAGAACCGGATTACCTTATTTCGGCAACCCGGTCATATGGCGAGGCTTCGCCTCGCCTATCCGTGGCTTTCCAGCCGGATCTTCCGGCTGGCTTTTCGATAAGGACATGTACCCTGTTTACGTGTAGCATGCTAAATATGCCTGACAATGTCAAGAGAAACAACCCCAAAAATGGAACTTTATGAAAACGTTTTCACCAATAGAGGGTTTCGCTATAACTGGAGTGGGGAGAAATAGTTAGAGAAATCAGGCAACGATGCTGACTAATTTCCCGGGGATGATAATTATTTTTTTTACCGCGGGGCCCGGAAGGAAGTGTTTGACTTTCTCATCGTCCTGAGCCAATTTCTTGAGCGCATCTTCGGAGATGCCTGCAGGGACAACAAGCTTCGAACGCACTTTGCCGTTAACCTGGATCACGATCTCCAGCGTATCTTCGACGAGAAGCGCGGAATCGTACGAGGGCCAGGCGGCTGAGAACACACTCTCTGTATTCCCGAGCATCTGCCACAGCTCCTCTGCCATGTGCGGGGCAAACGGCGCGAGCAGGCGCACCAGTGTCGAGAAAACCGCCCTGTCGGCGCCGGACTGATAGATAGCATTGGTCAGTTCCATGAGGCCGGCAAGCGCGGTGTTGAATTTAAAGGCAGCGAGGTCTTCAGTCACTTTCTTCACGGTCTTGTGCAGAACCCTGATTAACGACGCGTCTGATTTTTCGATGAGATTCTCATGCAGGCGCCAGACGCGGTTTAAAAACCGCCAGGCGCCTTCCATGCCGGAATCGTCCCACTCAAGCTCCGCTTCAGGAGGCGCGGCAAATAGGATGAACAAGCGCAGGGTATCCGCGCCGTAACGGGAGATCATACTGTCCGGATCAACGATATTCCCGCGCGACTTGGACATTACTTCCCCGTCTTTTAAAACCATGCCTTGCGTCATCAGGCGCTGGAACGGTTCGTCGAAATCGACCAGTCCCAGGTCTTTGAAAAAAGCGGTGAAAAAACGGGAATATAAAAGATGCAGGATGGCATGTTCGATACCGCCAATGTACTGGTCAACAGGCATCCAGTACGCGGCTTCCCTTTTCTCAAACGGCGCGTTTTCCTCTTTCGGCGAGCAGAATCGCAGGAAATACCACGAAGAGTCAATGAACGTGGCCATGGTATCGGTCTCGCGCCGTGCCGGTTTGCCGCACGTCGGGCAGGGCACCTCGACGAACTCTTTGACCTTACCCAGAGGGCTGCCTCCTTCGCCGGTGATCGGCGCATCCGCAGGCAGGCGTACGGGGAGTTGGTCATAGGGCACCGGAACCACGCCGCACCCTGCACAATAGATGACAGGTATCGGCGTTCCCCAATACCGCTGGCGGGAGATCAGCCAGTCGCGCAGCCGCCAGTGGGTAACGATCTTTCCGATCCCTTCTGCCTCCATCCAAGCGGCAATCTTCGCTTTTGCTTCGATATTCGGCAGGCCGTCGAATTGCGCAGAATTTACCTGAATCCCGTCTCCCTCGTACGCCTCGGATAAGACGGAGGACGGGGGATGGAGGACGGAGGATGGTTGAATGACCACGCGCATCGGAAGATTATGTTCACGGGCGAAGAGGAAATCCCGCTGGTCATGCGTGGGCACAGCCATGATCGCGCCTGCGCCGTATTCCATCAGAACGTAATCCGCAACCCAGACCGGGATGGACTCGCCGTTAACCGGATTTATCGCGTACGCGCCGGTAAAAATCCCCTCTTTGCCCAGTTCATCGCGTCCAGCTGATTTCTGGCGGGCAATCGCCTGCGCTAGAAAATCGCGCACCCGGGATTCGTTAGGGTTCCCCTGAATCAGCGTCTCGATGAGCGGATGCTGCGGAGCAAGCACCACGTAGGTGGCCCCGAAAATCGTGTCCACGCGCGTAGTAAACACGGTGATGCGCTGTGACGGATTGTCTTTGAGCGGGAAATAAATCTCGACGCCCTGACTTCTGCCGATCCAGTTGGACTGCATGGCAACCACGCGCTCAGGCCACTGGCCGAGTTTTCCGAGGTTATCGAATAATCTCTCTTTGTAGTCAGTAATCTTCAAATACCACTGCTCAAGCTGTTTCTCCACGACAGGAGCCTTACAGCGCCAGCAGCCGCCTTCAACAACCTCTTCGTTCGCCAGCGTGGTTAAGCACGCCGGACACCAGTTCACCGGCGACTTCCTGCGGTATGCCAGACCGCGCTCGAGCATCTTCAGGAATATCCACTGGTTCCAACGGTAATACTCCGGCTCGCAGGTCGCCACGTCCCTGTCCCAGTCATAGGAGAGGCCGAGCGCGCGCAGTTCCCGGCGCATCTCGTCCATGCAGCGGTGCGTCCAAGTGTCGGGCCGGGTTTTGTTCTTGATGGCGGCGTTTTCCGCGGGCTGGCCGAACGCGTCGAATCCCATCGGGTGCAGAACGCTGTACCCCTGCATCATCTTGAAGCGCGCGGCAACGTCGCCGATCGTGTAATTACGCACGTGGCCCATGTGGATTTTTCCCGACGGATACGGAAACATCTCAAGGAGATAATACTTAGGTCTGTCAGTCTGCCGCGCGATGAATGCCTTGCGGTCTTCCCAAACCTTCTGCCACTTTTTTTCTAAGGATACGAAATCGTATTTCATACCTGCTGGCGTAAAGGAATCAGCGACTCCATGATCCTGATGCCCTTGATCACGTTCTCCATGGCACAGGGTTTGGTCAGATAATGGTCTGCCTCGAGGTTATAGGATTTTTTCACCGACTCAAGCTCGGTATTGGCGCTGATGATGATCACCGGCCGCCACTTGTCGCGGAATTTCTCCCGCACCTCTTTGAGCACATCAAAGCCGTTCTTCTTGGGCATGGTCAGGTCAAGAAGAATCATATCGGGATTATCGGATGAGACTTTTGCGAGCGCATCATCTCCGTCAGAGGCAGTGACCACGGCATAACCTTCGCGCGCGATCGCTTTCTGCATGAACTCGACAATATCGGGATCGTCGTCGGCAATCAGGATTTTCAGCGGCATATCTTTACTCCGTGAGTGCGCGCAGGCGTCTGACTGCCTGCAGGTTATTCTTGTCTGCGGTGGCGCTGGATTTTGGGGTTTCCAGAATAAAAGGGAGATCTTGTAACGCCGGATGATTGATGAGCCTTTGCATGGCCGGCTTCCCGATGCCGCCTTTGCCGATATGCTGGTGACGGTCATGGTGCGAACCTGCAACGCCTGCGGCGTCGTTTAAATGGATGAGTTTTAACCTGCCGGCGCCTGTCATTTGCACGATCTCGTCAATCGACATGTCAATCGCCTCGTCGGAACTCATATCGTATCCCGCGAGAAACGCGTGCGCGGTATCCAGACACGCTCCAATGCGCGGAGTACCTCCCAGCTCGCTGATGATACGTTTATGATGGATAAAATCATATCCCAGCCACGAACCCGAACCCGCGGTATTCTCCAGCAGGATACCGACACCCGAATCAGCGGTCCGCGCAAGTATGATCTTGAGTGCCTTGATCAGGCGCCGCAAACCCAGTTCCTCCGAGGTATTCGTGTGGCTGCCCATGTGCGTGACGATGTAATCCGCGCCGAGCAGCTCAGCGTCACGCATATCTTCGACATAGGCCTCAATCGAAGCGTGATACAACGAGGGTTTGGGAGACGCCAGATTGATCAAATAGGGAATGTGGATAAATACAGGGTTAATCTTGTAGAGCTTGCGCCTACGCTTAAACTCCTCTATGTCGGCAGGGTCAAGCGGAGTCTCGCGCCTGAACCGCTGCGGATTACGCGCGAATATCTGCATGGTGTTGCAGCCGAGTTTCTTTGCGCGGTCCAGAGATTCAAATATCCTGCCAGCGGTAGAGACGTGGACACCTAAAAGCATACGTTGTAAGGTGGTGGCGCCCCTGCTCGCTGCCTCGGCACCCGCCCGTATCGGAACGGCCGGTACGCGCTTTCTGCGCAGCTTGTCGCTCGGCCACGCTCGTTGCGCAGCGGCGCACACCGGCCCGTCCATTATGGCCGAGTGCAGGGACATCCACAAAAATTTTTCTTGCCGGAAAATTTTTGTGGAGCTGAGGGGGATCGAACCCCTGACCCCTTGCATGCCATGCAAGTGCTCTCCCAGCTGAGCTACAGCCCCAGAATAATTCAGTTGACCACTAGACGCAGCGAATATAAAATAAAGTGCTGCAATGACCTTGATTCTTGTCCAAATATATTACCATATCGATAGACAAGGTCAATAGATTGTTGCCCACTTTCGCCGGGGTGATGGAATGGCAGACATGTCAGTCTCAAAAACTGATGGGTTCACGCCCGTGAGGGTTCAACTCCCTCCCCCGGCATATAATTCTAGTTCGCATGATTGCTGGAGTTGAACGCCGGATTTGCGCCGAGCGAATAGCGAGGAAAAGGCCTACTGCCGACAGCAAATCCGGCCGCCTGAAGCGAGCCTAACAGGCGAGCGGAAGGTCAACTCCCTCCCCCGGCATAAATAAAAAGACGCCCGAACAGGGCGTCTTTTTATTATCCCGCCGAGTGTGGCAAAATTATCGAAGAGAATTTTGCCACATCTTACGAGGCGGGACAATAGGAACGCTTTACGGACGTATACAAATCCGGAGTAAAGTGCTTATGTGAGATAAAACCTCAGCGCCCGGTAGATCCGTTGCGCGATAAGACGGTATCCGCGCGCGTTCGGATGCACGAAATCGCTTTTCAGCGACGGGTCGGTAATAATCCCGGCGACCGCGTCCGGGATGAAGAGCGCGCCTTCCTGCTTTGCCAGCGTCTTATAGGTTCCCCGGTACTCCCGAAACAACATCCCCGCCGAGATATCCACCAAGGCGACCATCGCTTTGCGGGACTGGCAGCTGCGGATGATGCGGCGCAGGTTCTCTACGGTTTCCTCAAAAGGCACCTGTTCGAGAAAATCATTTGCGCCGAACTGCACGAGCACGAGTTCCGGCTCGTACGTCAACACATCCTCCTCAACCCTTCCAACAGCTCTCCTGGTGGTATCGCCGCTCAAACCGGAATTGACCACAATCGCCCCTGACAGCTGCGCAAGCTGCGAGGGATAATCCTCACCCGGCTCTGCGCCGTACCCGAAGGTGATGCTGTCGCCGAAACACACAATGCGCGAGATTTCGCTGCGGTTGTTGGTAATCTCATACCGCGCACAACCCGAATGCAGCACCATGAGCGGGTACAAGCACAGCACCGCCAGAAACCACAGCCAGTTAAAATAACGCAGGGATGTT
>CAZDUF010000063.1:2477-7674 GCA_964508555.1 uncultured Planctomycetales bacterium | reverse complement strand
CCGAGCTTCGAGCGAACAAACGCCCTGTTCGCGATCAAATCCGGGTCGGCAGGCAGGAAATACCCGGCGCGCTCGTAATTTACCAGCGCCTTTCCCATCATATCAGCCTTGTAATAACTGTTGCCGAGATTAAAATACACCTCCCCGCTCTCCAATCCCGCGTCGAGAATCTTTTCGTATTCCCTTGCCGCCTGGGGGTAGTCGCCGTTACGGTAAAAAGCGTTGGCCGTGGCAAAGACATCGCGCGCCTGCTCGGGCCGCAGCGTACCCGCCTCCCGCTCCTGCGCGCAGGCTCCTGACGCAATCCCCGCGCACGCTGCCGCGACGAGCGCGGCAGCCAGCGCGCCTTTCTTCCGGATGGCGGGTTTCGCGCGCTCGCAGGAATCGATGATATCTTCAAGGTCTTTGAGCGCCTTTTCCATATCGGGCCGCGTGATCGAAGACGGCGCGTAGCGCGCGCGGTCGCATTCCTGAAACAGGGACCGCACGCGTCCCAGACACTCTCCGCTGATCTGCCCCTTGCTCAAATGCTCGTCAACCACCGCAACCGTCATGCCTGCCGCGGCAAGGTGAAACCGGTCGCCGAGATACTCCCGCAGCGTGCGGAATAACGTATCGTAAAAAAGCCTCTGTTCTCCGCGATGCAGGCATTCTTTCACGCGGCGCAGGCCGGCGCGCGCCGCGCGCGGGGCGCGCATCCTGCGTGCATACCGCACATCCGTCTGCAGGCGCCTGCGGCGGGCGGAAATCACCAGAAAAATCCCCAGTGCCGCGGGAGGCAGGGCATGCAGCCAGAGATACCAAGGCCGGGAATACAGCTCATGCGCCATCTGCCTCAACACGCCGACTTCCTGTTTGATGAACACGATATCCTTGCCGATTGTGTCCTCGTCAGCGATCAATCTCCTGCCCAGCGAATCGACCATCGCGGGAAACTGTTCCTGCGGCCGATGCAGCACGGTCAGCGGAAACGGCCCTGCTTCAAGCGTTTCATAGTTCCGGGTGCGGGGATTAAAGAAACTCATCCGGAACGCCGGTATCTCCTTCACTGTTTCGTTCATCGGGATTACCACCTGTTCGAACACGACGCCGTCCTCAACAGACCGCATCTGCGGCTCATACGCCTTGATGCTGCCCCCCGGCTCGCCCACAGGCGCGGACAGCGTCTTGAAATTCCCCGTTCCTCCCACCTTCATCTTGATCGTCACCGGATCTCCCTGCCAGACGTCGCGCGGCGCATACTCCGCGTCGAGCGTGAATTCTCCGACCGCGCCCTTGAAATACTTCGGCTGCCCTTCGCGCGGGAACGGCTCGACGGTAATCTCCTGCGCCGGCGCTTCCACGCTCATCGGCACGTACTCCACGCCTCCGAACATGTCGTCGAAGAGACCGGACTGGAAAAAATCTGCGAATCCCGGCGGGGCGCGTCTGCGCTCCGAACGCACGATGACGTTCAACGACATGGTTGCCGGCCCCAGCGTCGTGAGACCGTCTTTCAGCGCAGACACAAACGTTTCATATTCAAGCACAGTCGTCGGCACGCCGTTGATGTTCTGCTCATATTGCCTGGGCGCCTGAAACGGCTCGACGGAAAAACCGCTGTGTTTCAACTGCGGCGCAGGATCATACCTGATGCTCAAGCCGTTCACCAGTATCCTGATTTTCAACGGCACCCGCTCGTTGAGGAACATCTTCGTCTTTGCCGGCTCCATGACGATTGATACCCTGTTTTTGATGCTCTCCGTCACCGGCGGAGGCGCCGGTGTCTGCTGAGACGCCGCTCCCGTATCGACGATCTCAATGTCCGCGCCGTTCGACGTGTACGTATCCCCCTGGTACTCGAAACTGAACGGCCCGATCCTGAAACGCCCCGTCTGGACTCCGACCAGAACGTACACGTGCGTGACCGAGGAACTCATTTTGCCGTTGACGATGCTCATGCGGGTAGACGGCCCGACGTACTGTCCCTTCACACCCGCAAGATCGGGGAGCTCAAGCGCCGGAATCGACTGCACGCCGTTAAAGGTCAAACCCAGCTCAATGCGCTCTCCCAGGCCGGCTTTTGCCTTATCAAGAGTCAGTTCGAACGAACGCTCTTCGGCACAAGCCGAACCGGCGGGGGACAGTAACGAAACAACACATACACACAGCAGAAATATTTTCTTCATAATCCAAAGGAAAAGCTTGGGGAAATCAAGGGTCTATGCTTACTACTCGCATCACCCAATCTCCGCATCCCAATCCCCCAATTCCCCAATCTCTTTACCAATCCTTCAATACTGTTCCTTCAGGCTTCCCCTGCCGTTCATCGAGCAGATACTGCATGCTCTTTTCTTCCTCGTAACCATCAAGCAGCTGACGCGCCTCCTCCGGAGACATCTCCTGAGGCACAGCGGCAGACTGCTCCTGACTGTCCTGCTCCGCGTCCTGCCGATTATCATGCTGCCGGTCTTCCTGCGGTTGATCGCCCTGCTGTTGGTCATCCTGCTGTTGATTCGGCTGCTGCTCCCCGTGCCCGTCCTCCTCGTTCTTCTCCTGATTCTGCTCCTCCTGCTTCTGCTGATCCTGTTGCTGATCCTGCTGCTGGTTCTGCTCCTGCTGCTGTTGTTTTTCTTCAAGCCGCTGCAATTCCTTCTTGACGAATTCGTAATTATACTGCGCGTCCCTGTCGCGGGGATTCTCCTCGACAGACTTGCGGAATTGCTCCAGAGACTGGCGCAGCAGCCCGACTGCCTGCTTCGTATCCGTATCCTCGATGCTGATTCCCATACGGTAGTGGGCGCTGCCCAGGTTATACCTGGACTGCGCCTGCCTGAGAGGAGAGTCGGAAAGCAGGGCACGTTCAAAAGAGCGTGCTGCCGACGAGAAATCATGAAGCTGGTAACTTGCCGTGCCTGCGTTAAAATGCAGCACGTCGGATTCGGGATCCTTTTCCAGGCCCGCGCGGTACGTATCAAGCGCGGTGCGGTAATCACCTGCGCGGTAGTGCCTGTTGCCGGTGTCCGCAAACGAAGCCCCATCTGCGGCTACGGCGCTGACCGGCAGGAAAAACAGACCAAAGTAAACGAAAGCGGCGACGAGGTTTGCCGGTTTACGGGTCGGAACGAAAAGCTCGGCAAGCAGAAAAAGGAACGCGACAAACAGCGGAATCTGGAATCGTTCGTGGTAGCGCTCGATAAGCCTTTCTTCAAACTCCCTTTTCTCCATGGACGATATCTTCTCGCGGTACAGCGACGCGAGCCCGAAATCGGCAGACGAGGCGCGGATGTAACTCCCGCCGGTCGAGAACGCGACCTGCTTCAAAAGCGCTTCGTCGAGCCGCGACTTGATCACGTTGCCTGAGGCATCCTTGAGAAACTCCTCACTCCCCTGCGCACCCTGCAGTTTGATCAGTTCTCCTTCCGGAGTTCCGACGCCGATGCAATGGATGACGATACCCTCGCGCCGAGCCTCCTCTGCGGCGGCAAGAGCGTCGCCGGAATGACTCTCTCCGTCGGAAATGACTACCAGGACGCGGTATTTTTTCTCGCCAGCCTCAAAGGCACGGCGCGCGCCCCGGATTGCGCGCGCCAGGTCAGTCCCGCCGCGGGGAACCGAGTCGGTCGAGAGATCGTCCAGCGTCAGCAGAAAACCGCCGTAATCGACGGTGAGCGGGCACTGCAGAAATGCGCTTCCTGAAAAGGCGATGAGGCCGACGCGGTCGCCGGAGAGCGTGCGCACGAAATCCTTGAGAGCGAATTTCGTCCTTTCAAACCTGCTCGGCAGGATGTCCCGCGCGAGCATGCTGCGCGATGTATCCACTGCCAGGAGGATATCCACGCCGGAACGCTGGGCCTTCTGCCACTGGAAACCCCATTGCGGCCGCATCAGCGCGAGCGCGATCAGCGCGCACGCTGCCGCGGAAAGAATGAGCTTCCGCGTCATCCCTGAGAATGAAACCGTCTGCGTCAGCTCATGTTCAAGCCCCTGCGCGACAAACCTGCGCCAGGCTTTCTTGCGGCTTCTCACCGACCAGACGCAGAAAACCGCTACCCCTGCCCCCAGAATGCAAAAAGCCAGATACGCCGGATGCGCGAATTTCACGGGAGACTCCTCAGACAGGTCTGGCCCGCGGCCATCTCAAACAGCACTAACGCCAGCGCAGGCAGCGCGAACCAGCCAAACAGTTCGCGGTACCGGCGATACCCTGTGTCCATCACGGTTGTCCTCTCCATGCGGTCGATCTCGCGGTAGACGGCGCGCAGGCTCTCGGTATCGGTCGCCCGGAAATACCTGCCTCCGGTAATTGCGGCGACGTTCTTCAACGAATCCTCGTCGATATCAATCTCGATCTGCTGGTACACGCGAGCGCCGAAGATATCCCGCACCGGATAGGGTACAGGCCCTCGCGAACCCGCGCCGACCGTATAGATCTTGATGCCCAGGGCCTTGGCTGCCTCTGCCGCAGTCGAGGGATCGATTGAGCCGGCGTTATTGCGGCCGTCGGTCAAAAGAATCACCACTTTGCTTTTTGCCTGGGTATCCTTGAGCCGGTTGAGCGAAGTCAGGATGCCTGAGCCGATCGCAGTGCCATCCTCGATCATGCCTGCCTTGACGCGCTCAAGATTCTGGAAAAGCCATCCGTAGTCAAGGGTCAGCGGGCTCGCGATATACGGCCTGCCCGCAAACGCGACGATGCCGATGCGGTCATGCCTGCGCGCCTTGATAAATTCACGCACGACCTCCTTGGCGGCATCCAGCCGGTTCTGTCGCCTGTTCCCTGAGGCAAAATCCTCGGCGAGCATGCTCGTCGAACAGTCCAGCGCCAGCACGATATCGATGCCTTCGGCATCGACCCGCGAGGCCTCGAAAGGAGACTGCGGCCGCGCCAGGGCAATGACGATCAGGACCAGGCTCAGCGCGCGCGAAAAGATCAGGTTGCGCGCGAGGAGAAGGCGCAACGAACCCGTTTCCCGCGGAAGAATATCCAGGGACGAGAAACTGAATGCCGCGCGCCTCCCCCTTCTTCTGACGAGCGCGACAAACACAAGCACAACGGGTAGAAGAATAAAAAAAAGAGGGTATTTAAACGTCATGGGATGGGGACTCACGCGTCTGTTCGACAAACCGTACGGCTGCGTCGTACACGTCCTGCATCTCCGACTGCTGCGGCGCGTACCGCGCGAACTTGACGAGGTCGCACGCGCACAGGAAATCT
>CAZDUF010000063.1:0-2467 GCA_964508555.1 uncultured Planctomycetales bacterium | reverse complement strand
CTGTGCCCGGCTAACAGGCCGGAATCAAGACTCGCACCCCGCAGGAATTCCTCGGTCGTCATCTCAGGCGCGTGTATGCCGAAACGCGCCTCGAGATATTTCCGTATGATCGCCGACACTTCGACAAAATATTCCTCAATCATGCCGCGGCGGGGATACTCTTTCCCCTGCAGTTCGCGCAACTCTCTCAAGGCAACAGCTCCGGGAGGCTCTGCCGGCACGCCCGCCCCGGCTGTATCCGCCTTTTGTTTCTTCGCCGCGCGCAGAGCAAACGCCGTTGCCGCGGCAAGCAGACACAGAACAAGCAGCAGATACCCGAACCTGCGCTTGACGGACAACGGCCCTTTAATATCCTTGAGCCGCCGCGCGTTTTCATCCGCATCGAGAACGCTCTCGACTTCAAGCGTCGTAACCCTGGATTGAAACTCCTGCCTCCGGCTGTCCTCGTCAATGTATACCAGGCGTACGGCGGGTATATCAAAGGTGCCTGTTTCGAAACTCCTCAATTTGCAGGTAAAGGTCACGCGCTCGCCTGACAAAAAACCGCGGGATCGTTTCACCGACTGCGAAATAATCTCAACCGGCTGCTGCGGCGGTTCGGAGAATCCCGGATCCTCCGCCCGAGCGCCTGCACGACTTCCAGGCACTTTAAAAACCACCTTCAGCTCGACCGGCTCTCCCACGCCGACCTTGAGGGCACTCACTGTTTCCCGTTGGACCTGCGCAGAGGCGCTGCCGGCAGCGGTCAAACAGATAAGCGCTGCAATCGCCGCGAACCTGACAGGTCTCACCGCATCCTCCTCTGGCGCTTGCGAAAAAACGTGATCAGGCTTTGCGCGTACGGTTGGGCGGTGCTCAATTCGATGCTGTCGACTTTCGCGGACCTGAAAACCTCCGCCCGCTCTCTGGCGCGGCTGGCGGCCGCGCTCTCATACATCCTCCTGAAACGCGTGTCGGAGGTATCGACGCTTGCGCTGGCGCCGGTTTCCGGATCATCGAGCGTCACGATACCGACTGCGGGCATTTCCCTCTCGCGCGGATCGGTAATGGTAATCGCCACCACATCATGCCGTTTGTTCGTGAGCCTCAGCGTTTTCCTGAAGTCAGGGGCGTAGAAATCGGAGATAAGAAAAACGACCGCGCGGCGCGTCAAGACCCTGCTCACGTATTCCAGCGCTCCGGCGATATCCGTGCCCCTGCCCTGCGGCTTGAAATACAAAACCTCCCGTACCACGCGCAGCACATGGCGCAAGCCCTTTCGCGGCGGCACGAACTTCTCGATGCGATCGGTAAAAAGGACGAGCCCCGCCTTGTCGTTATTGCGCACCGCGGAGAACGCCAGGAGCGAGCAGATCTCTGCGGCAATCCGGCTCTTGAGCTGGCGCACCGTGCCGAATCTGCTCGACGCGGACACATCCACCATGAGCACGACGGTGAGCTCGCGTTCTTCGACGAACTTCTTGACAAAAGGGTGCCCCATACGCGCGGTGACGTTCCAGTCGATCGAACGGATCTCGTCTCCGGGCAGGTACTCGCGCACCTCGTCGAATTCAATGCCCCTGCCCTTGAACACACTGTGGTACTGCCCGGCAAACACGTCAGACACCAGGCGCGAGGTCGTGATCTGGATGCGGCGTATGTTCTTGAGGACGTCTTTGGGAATCATGTGTAACAATAAAACTGAAGGGTTGCCGAGTCACCGGGTCACCGTGTTTTGATACCTCTGCCCTTGTGCCCGGTGACTCGGTGTCCTGGCGACTCGATCACCTTCGGCCTACGGAACCTCTACTTCGCCCAGTATTTTCTTTATCACATCATCCGAAGTCTTCTCTTCCGCTTCGGCCTCGTAACTCACGATAACGCGATGCCTCAACACGTCAGGAGCTATGGACTTGACATCCTGCGGCGTGACATACCCCCTCCCCTTGATAAAAGCATATGCCTTTGAGGCAAGCGTCAAGTAAATCGTCGCGCGCGGCGACGCACCGTACTGGATAAGGCCGGCTAGATCCTGCATTTTGTAATTCTGCGGCGCGCGCGTGGCAAAGACGATATCCAGGATATATTTCTCGATCTTCTCATCCAGGTACACCTCATCAACGATCCTGCGCACGCGGACGATGTCTTCGGGAGCGATCACACCTTCCACGCCGAGGCGCGTATCGGTAAAGCTCATGCGCTTGAGAATCGTGTGTTCCTCCTCGATCGTCGGATACGTGATATGGAGTTTCAGCATGAAGCGGTCGACCTGCGCTTCCGGTAAGGGATACGTGCCCTCCTGTTCGATCGGATTCTGCGTGGCCATGACCAGAAACGGCTCGGGAAGACGAAACGTTTCCTCACCGATTGTGACCTGCCGCTCCTGCATTGCCTCGAGCAGCGCGCTCTGCACCTTGGCAGGCGCGCGGTTGATCTCATCCGCCAGTATAATGTTGGCGAACACCGGCCCCTTCTTGACGGTGAAATG
>CAZDUF010000062.1:0-7896 GCA_964508555.1 uncultured Planctomycetales bacterium | reverse complement strand
TGTAAGCACGAACGCGAAAACAACAATCAAAAGCACGATCTGACCGAACAATCCCCACGCCATAGGAACCTCCTTTTCTGCGTCTTGCACACATTGAGATTACCGAGGCTGCCGGAACGATTCAGATACATAGAGACAGTTCCTATGTATGCAAGTACATTTTTCTTCTTGCCGGCGGGAAGCGTTCGATGGCGTAGCGCAAAGAGGTTCTGGGCATGCGCGCGCGATGCGTGCGCAGAAAACGTTCCTCTGCTTCACGGTCGCGCTTGCCGATTTCGCGCAGCATCCATCCCACGGCCTTGTGGATCAAATCTTCTCCGTCCTCCAGAAGCAACTCGGCTATCTTGAGAGAATCCTCGTACTGGCCGCGGCCGATGAAATAAAAAGTCGCCAGGATCGCGATCCTGCGCTCCCAAAGATTCGTCGAGCTCGCCAGTCGGTACAGCATCGCACGGTCCTTATCGAAAAGATACCCGCCGACGATCTGCTTTGCGCTCAGATCAACCAGGTCCCAGTTATTGATCCAGCGAGTATTGGCAAGGTAGGTCTCGTAGACGCGTCTCTTATCGGCGTTATCTCCCTTCGTAAATTGCTTGCAAAGTGCCGTCAGCGCGAGCAGACGCTCTTCGTGCACAGGAGAACGCAGGAGCTTGAGGAGATCGTGGCGTTTGAGCAAAGCCGCTTCTGTCGAGAGTCTGCGAATCTCGGGCACGGTCACGCCGATAAAACGGTCTCCTTCTCCGTACTCGCCCTGCCCGGTCTTGAAAAACCGCTGCAGTATGAGGGCTTTTTCCTTGCACGCTTTCAGGCGAAGTTTCTTTTTAACGCTCGTCAGAGAATTCATCGTTATAATCCCTACCTCTAACGACTGGGAACACGCATTGCAACGTCTTTGCTATTAATAACTTGCAATATGATAAGGTGGCACTTAGGGGAACGTCCCCGATCTTGACTTTGCGTTTGGTTCGCTAATAGTTAAATAAATCCTTGACGGAGTACGCCTGTCTGGCTGCGCTGTTCAGGGCGCGCATGATCTTGGCCTGAACCTGCGGAGTCAGACGTCTTCCCTTGACTGCGCGGCTGACCATTTTATGAGTCAGCTGTTCTGTTGAAGCAGCAACCAGATCATGCGGATTGAGATTATGTTCCCGCATCAGGCGCGCAAGCGGCTGCTCACCGAGATCGCGAACCGTATTCCTCTTCATGACGCTACAATTCTAACACCTCTGCCCGGTTACGCAACAGCTATCTCTCAGAATACAGGTGACAGTCACGGGTGCGTTGAACACCTGTGGGTATGACGTTGTGGCCTTGTGACGTTGTGTACTTATCCTGTTTTTTATGCTATAACTATACCGCTATGGAACCGGCGACACCAATGCTCCGCCAGTACCAGGAACTGAAAAAGCAGTACTCCGATGCTATTCTGTTCTTCAGGCTCGGCGATTTTTATGAGATGTTCTTTGAGGACGCGCGCACTGCCTCGCCTATCCTCAATGTGGTATTGACCTCCCGCGAAGGCGGCCAGTCAGGCCGCATCCCGATGTGCGGCATCCCCTACCACGCCCGCGAATCCTACATTGCCAAACTCATCAAAGCAGGCCACAAAGTCGCCATCTGCGAACAGATGGAGGACCCGGCAAAGGCAAAAAATCTCGTCAAGCGTGATGTCGTGCGCGTTATTACCGCCGGCACTTTCATCGACGAAACAAACGATGACGCGCGGTATCTGGTGAGTATCGCACCGACGAGAGACGCAACGGGCATTGCCCTGATCGACCTGACAAGCGGCAGGATACAGGCAAATCAGTATACGCATATCGACCGCATACGCGACATCCTTGCCAAACTCCCTGTCTATGAATGCATCTTCCCTCTCTCGTCTCAGGACGAGATCCGCGCTCTGTTCAGGCATCCCTTATTGAGAAACAAAACCGTGGTCTTGAGCCTGCAGGACGACTGGGCATTTAACGCCGATATCTGCTCGAAGGCACTCTGCGACCATTTCGGCACCCGCTCGCTTGCCGGCTTCGGCTTGGGAAACGCAGCCGGAGCGACTCGGGCTGCGGGCGCTCTGCTGGAATATATCAAATCCGTGAACCGCATGCCGATGAAACATATATCCGCGTTATCGCTGTACAGCGATTCCGAGTTTGTTTATATCTCGCCGGCCGCGATATACGGTCTCGGACTGCCTGAGCTCTTTGCCGCGATCGACCGCACGCGGACTTCACTCGGCAGGCGCTGCCTCAAACACTGGATGTTTCACCCGCTCAAAGACCGGTGCGCCGTTCTGAAACGCCAGTCTGCGGTGACCGCGTTGAAAGTGGATACCCGCGCGCACGGTGAGCTCGCTGATCTTCTCAGAAATATTCCCGACATCGAAAAAAGCCTGACCCGTATCTCCGGAGCAGACTCGGCTCCGCGTGACTTGCTCGCCGTGCGCACGGCGCTCAGCAAAGCGCCTGATTTTATCGAACTCCTTGCTCCGCTCTGCGCTCAGAATGACCTTTTTGCCCTTGATGACATCCCTGACCTGCGCGATCTCCTGGAGAAAGCGGTGAACCCCCAGATGCCGCTTTCAAATCCACAGGGCAAGATCATACGCAGCGATTTCAACAAAGAGCTTGACGAGTTACGTTCCCTGCAGGAAAACGCCCGCAGCCTGCTCAAAGACATGCAGCAACGGGAGATCCAGCGTACCGGCATCGCATCGCTCAAAATAGGATACACGTCAGTGTTCGGATACTACATTGAAGTAACCAAGGCAAACCTGAGCGCCGTGCCGGCAGACTACATCCGCAAACAGACGCTGGTCAACGCCGAGAGATTTATCACCCCGGAGCTGAAAAGCTACGAGGAAAAGATGCTGACCGCCGAGGAAAAAATGTTTGCGCTCGAACGGGACCTGATCGCCATGCTTCAGGAGCGCGTGCTGGCGGCTGCCGGGTCGCTCCAGGTGTATGCGTATCAGCTGGCGGTACTTGACTCGCTCTCTTCCCTGGCCTCGCTGGCCAATGACCACGGCTACACTGCGCCGCAGATAAACGACACCGACGTGCTGCGCATCGACGGGGGCAGACACCCGGTCGTCGAGAAGACAATCGATACGCCCTTCATCGCAAATGATACCCTGCTTGACCGCACCGACAACCATTTAATCATCCTCACCGGGCCGAACATGTCCGGCAAATCAACCTATATCCGCCAAACCGCCCTGCTGACCATTCTTGCCCAGATGGGCAGCTACATACCGGCACAGAGCGCTTCTATCGGCATGGTGGACAAGATATTTACCCGCATCGGCGCGCATGATGAGATTACGCGGGGCATGAGCACGTTCATGGTGGAAATGAGCGAGACCGCCGGAATCCTCAATAATCTCTCCGACCGCTCGCTCGTGATTCTCGATGAAATCGGCCGCGGCACGTCGACCTTCGACGGATTAAGCCTTGCCTGGGCGATCGCCGAGCACCTGACTGCCCGGAAAACGCGCTGCCTCTTCGCGACGCATTTTCACGAACTGACCGCGTTAGCCGAGGACAATCCCGGAGTCAGGAATTATAACGTCGCGGTGAAAGAGTGGAACGACGAAGTGGTATTTCTGCACAAAATCATTCCGGGAGCTAGCGACGAAAGTTACGGTATTTACGTGGCCAAACTCGCCGGCATACCGCCAGAGGTGATCAGGCGCAGCCGCGAGGTGCTGATGCGGCTGGAGATGAGCGCCAATCTCCACGATAAAATCCGCGCCGTCTCAGGCGAACAGCAGCTCTCATTCAATGCCGAGCCGACTGCGCGTGATGCTGCGATGGAAAAAGAAATCTGCAAAGAATTAGCGGAATTGGACGTAAACACCTTGACACCTTTGCAAATCCTCAATAAAGTCCACGAATTGAAGAATAAATTACCGACATAAACTATGCCGCGCATACGAGTATTGCCGCCGGAAATCGTCAGTAAAATCGCTGCAGGCGAGGTCATCGAGCGTCCTGCCTCGGTCGTTAAAGAACTCCTTGAAAACGCCCTGGATGCCGGTGCGACAGACATCGAGATCCGTCTCCAGGATGCAGGCCGTTCGCTCATCCGGCTTACCGATAACGGCAGCGGCATCGGGCGCGAAGACCTCACGACACTCTTCCGGCGCCACGCAACGAGTAAGATCACCGATGCCGATGACCTGTATTCCATACAGTCACTCGGTTTCCGCGGAGAGGCTTTATACAGTATCTGCGCCGTTTCTGACGTCGTCCTGCGCTCCGGGACCGCCTCAAGCGACACCGGATGGGAGATTCACTGCCGCGGACTGAATCAGATCTCGCTCAAACCCGTAAGCGCACCAACGGGCACCGACATAGAAATCAGAGAGCTGTTTTTCAATACTCCCGCCCGCAGGAAGTTTCTCAAATCCGATACCGCCGAATATAACCACGTGCTCGACATTGTCATCCCCTATGCGCTGCTGTATTACGACTGCCGTTTCCTGCTCGTTCACAACGAACGCGCGATCCTGGATCTGGCGCCGGCAGCTTCGCGTGCCGAGCGCGCAGGAGCCGCGCTGGGCATTCCGGGGGAACATCTGATATCCCGGACCGACGATAACGACCGGAAAGAGATGGCATATGAGCTTCTGCTCGGAGATTCGAACATCCAGCGGCCGAAAAAAGACGAGCAGTTCATTTTCGTCAACGGCCGCCCGGTGCAAAACCGCGCCATCAGCTTTCATCTCAATGAAGCATATACACTGCTCTTCCAACGGGGCACCTATCCCTTCTACTGTGTCTTGATCCAGGTGCCGAGCGCTGGTGTGGATGTCAACGTCCATCCGACAAAGCGCGAGGTAAAACTCCAGAACGAGCAGGCAATCGCTTTGCGCCTGCGCGCAGCGTGCGAGCGAACGCTGATGACTGCGGGTAAGCTCAAACAATCAACGGATACGCTGTTTCCGCGCCTGCATGAGACTGCTCAGGATAAATCTGCAAAATCTGCTGAAGGAACCTCCGATGCACCATCCCCTGTGAACGCGCCCGCGCAGGCCGACCGCACGCAGCTCACCCAGCAGGAACACCGTATACTGTTCGATTCGAAGACGCAGCTCCCTGCCGCAGCACAATCTGTCATCGAACAGTCCCTGGCAGAAGCATCATTTGTCGGAGTTTTACTCAACAAATACCTGCTCTTCGAAACAAGAGACTCCCTGCTCATCGTCGACCAGCACGCTGCCCACGAACGCATCACCTACGAACGTCTCGCTCGCCAGATTCAGACGCATACCTTTGAAATTGAAAACCTGCTTGCTCCGATTCTGGTCAAAGTGGCAGTCAAAGAGATGTTGGCATGGGAAAGCGTGCAGAAATCTCTCGAAGGGATCGGCTTTTCAACCACTGCCTGGGACAAGGAAACCGTGGCATTGCACTCCTATCCGCGCCTGATACGGAACCCGGAGATGGCGCTGCGTTCTGTTCTCAGCGGCGACGTATCTCGCCGCGTTGATCCCGAATACCTGGCCCGGCGAGCCTGCCGCTCATCGGTGATGACAGGAGAATGCCTGCACAAAGAAGAAGCGCTCGCCATACGCAACGATCTTCTCGCCTGTGAATCTCCTCTGACCTGCCCGCACGGCCGTCCGGTTATTATCGAGATAAAAGAAACATCCCTGAGCAAACAATTTCTCCGCTGAACTCTTAACCACCTCCACTTCGGGTTTGTACAAACCCGAAGTGGAGGTGGGGTACAAAAAAAGGGACGGTCGAATAATCTCAACCGTCCCTTATAGCCTCCCTGCCCTTGTATACGCGCTGCGAGGGCTTGTCCAGGAGGGGTATATTCTGCCGCGCCGCCTCTATGGAATGGCCATGCGAGCGCAGCAGTTAACCCGCCCCAGGGGTAGACCCCCTATCCCTTCTACCCGGGGCGGAGTCTCTTATTTCTTTGCCAGCAGCGCCTCCTCCCAGAGTTCCATCGGAATGCCGTCCTTATAATAGAATGCGTAATGAAGCACAAGATGCGTCTCTTTCTCGATCGTCACCAACACATCAAGCCTCTGCTCGGCAGGCCTGCCTTCAGAGGTAAAATAGAACCTCTTTGCAATCAGTTTCTCTCCAGGACTGGGCTGCGGATATCCGTAGCAATAGACATACGTAGACGCCATGGTGCCGCTTGCGTGCACGGAAAACCCTGCCAGTGTGCCGCCCTCAATCTCTTCATCGGGTTGCCCCATGACCAGAAACAGGTCGCACTCAGTCGACACAAACGGCGTCAGCTGCTTGAGATATTCCGAGATTTTCCCGAATGAATAGTTCTGTTTGACCTGCCGCTCGCCCTGCATGCGCGACATGCGGCAGTGCTCGATCTCTCTGATTGCGGCTCGATGACGCCGGCTCGCATCCGTATATGATTCGGCTAAAGACTGAGTAACAGGATAGGTGTAGCGGCACAGCTGCGCGCCTGTACCCTCCGCGATATCCGAGCGGATATCGGCGCGCGCTATAATGGTGAGAGAAATAAAGAGTAACGTGAAGAATCCGATACGGGCCATTCTGCGTATCATGGTATCCTCCGCTTTCCTGGGGGTCTTAAATAAACACCGGCAACCCTGAATACAGCCGGACTTTATCCAAAAACGACATCTGCTTTCTGTGATTCTTACGGTGTTTCCTTTGAGGCGGTCTGCGATGTATGGTTTTGCATTTCATAGGGGGACCTCATTTTTATAATCCGCCCGGCACAGGAGACCCGCGGGACGCCTGTCCACGCTCCTATGGCTCACTGGCCGGGCAGAAATTCCGCCGATTTGTTCGTGGCGGCCGTGGCAAAAAAATAGCCCCGGCACGAGGCGCGGGGCACAAAGGTTTTGAAAACCGCTTAAGAAACGGCAATAAAAAACCCTAAAGGGTGTCTTTAGGGTTCTTTCCCTTTGGCAGCGCAGCCCTCCTGAATACGAGCTTCAGGAGCTGTCGCTTTGCGCCCCAGCATTACTGCTGGTTTGCCTTTTTCAGTGGATACCTTCCTATATAAAGAGCAAATCCATTAATGAATATACCACATTCCTGCCTAATTTCAAGGGCACTAGTAGAGAAAAAAAATGTGCTGCTGTTGGCCTTTGTCCGCCTGGCCGCTTTTATCTAAGTATATACAGTTCAACATGTTGCAATTCTTACCGCCCTCATTATCACATAAAAGCGGCTTTTCCTGAGCTCCCGGATACGGCAAATAGGCGCCCTGAAACTGTACGCGCGAACGCTCTATTGAGAGTACATGCATCTCCCCCCTTTCCTTCTTTCGATGGGCCCATTTGACAAACGCATTCACTTAAAATTCGGCGCGCAGTCCGGCAGTGAGCGAAAATCCCGGCAGCGGGTAATCCTTGAGTGAAGAATACCGCCGGTCGAACAGGTTATCGATATTCGAAAAGACGGTACAGTGTTCATTGAGCATCTTTGAAAGATCCATGCCGAAAATGACGTAGTCCTTGAGTGTATCGGTGTTGGCCGCGTCGTGGAATCGTTCCCCGACGTAATCGCAGCGAAGCTTCACGCGTAAACCAGCCAGAGAATTATACTGCAGATATGCGTCAGCCTTATGCACGGGATGATATACCAGATACATTTTCGTCAGCTCATCGCGGGCACGCGCGAACGAATATCCCAGTCCCGCGGATAACCGCTCGTTCACATAACAGGTGATATCGGCGTCAATACCTGAGATCTCCGCCGAACCGATATTACGCGGCGACCAGACAAACGAACTCTCCTCCCAATTAATGAGATCGTCATATTCGCTGTGATACACGGTCAGTGCTGCCTGCATCGTATCCGCAAACGCGGCGTCGATACCTGCCTCGCCTGTCGTCCCCCGCTCGGGCTTAAGATTCGGATTGCCCTTGACCCATCCCTG
>CAZDUF010000061.1:0-7931 GCA_964508555.1 uncultured Planctomycetales bacterium | reverse complement strand
TGCAGCTCGCCGCTGGTCTCCAGATAGATGCGGGAACCGGCCTCCCTTAACGCCAGATAAACCAGATGAACAGTGACGAAGCAGACACAGCTGCCAGGGTAAAGGGCAAGCCGATTTTGACAAAATCCATGAATTTCACCTCGTACCCTTCTTTGTTAAGCAGAGCGCAGGCGACGATGTTTGCAGAGGCGCCGATCGGCGTGATGTTGCCGCCGATGCTTGCGCCGATAAGGAGGCCAAAGAGAAACAAGGGGGGGCTGATCTGGAGTTTATCGGACAACGACACTGCCACGGGAAGCATAGCTGCCAAGTACGGCACATTGTCGATGAACGCGGAAAGTAACACCGATATGAATACGACCGCGGTGTAGCCGAAGACGATATTAGCGCCGATCATGCCGGAGAGCCAGAGAGAAATCTTTTCGATCCATCCGGTAGACGACAGACTCCCCACCAGAATGAAGACTCCCATCAGGAAAAACGTCGTATCCCAGTCCAGCTTCTTCATCCCCCCTCTGATGGAACTTTTATTGACGCATTTCTCCCAGACGATCGCCGCAGCGCCCCACATCATGCACAGAATGCCTGCAAGATACGAGAATCCCGTATCGAGAAACGACGAGTAGGCCAGCACCACGATCAGACTCACCAGGAGAACCGTCGGCACCCAGGAGCGCACTTTCTCAACCGGAACGATGACGGACTTCTCCCGGTAGTTCCTGAATACGCAATATAAAACGACGAGGGAAACAAAGGCTCCCAGCTCAACCGCGAAGAAGATACTCGGTTTACCCCGGTAGAAAAAGAAATCCATGAAGCTCATGCGCGCAAACCCGCCCAGGAGCATGCTTGGAGGATCGCCGATAAGCGTCGCCGCTCCCTGGAGATTACTGGAAATCGCGATCGCAATCATCATCGCCGAAGGATTGATCTTCAGTTTCTTCGCCAGGGCGAGCGCGATGGGCGCGACGATCAGCACCGCGGCCACGTTTTCGACAAACGCGGAAATAAAACCGGTCATGAGACAGATACTCAGGATCGCCCAGCAGGTATTCTTCGCTTTGTCGACGATGATTTCCGCAAGGTACGCCGGCACGCGGCTCTGCATAAATATGTCCGCGAGCGCGAGCGTCCCCACGAAGATGCCCATGACGTTCCAGTTCACGGACCAGAATGCCTGCTCAAGACTGACTGTCTTTGTCAGGATTACCAGCAGAGCTCCGCATACCGCCACGAGGGTGCGCCGCTGGGGCAGCATAATGAAAAGAATGTACGAAACCAGGAAAACGATCAGGGCGAGTTGGGACGGATGCATGGCTTTACTGGAGTATCCGGTCAAGCACTCCTTCGATGATTTGACGCTCCGTCGAGACCTTCCTTGTGGTGCCGTCGCCCGCGGAATCGGGGCTCTCACCCTGGGTTTCCTCGCCGGAGCCGAACACCTTATCCAGGAGCTTATCGACCTGTTGGGCGCCTTGCGTACTGATGAAACGCCTCGAGATATACTCGAGATCCGGCGTGAACGCCACCTTACCGTCCTGCCCGCGCACGCTAAACGGGAAACTGACCATTCCTTTTTCATCAACCAGAAACTCGAGTTCCTTGGTCCCGGATACCATACGCTCGGATATATCTTTCGGAATAGCGAGCCTGCCGTTCAGGGAAAAGGTGCGATTCAGAGCCGCCAACCCCCTGCCTGAAAAGATGAAACCGTCCGCCTCAACGTTCAACGGCTCCAGCTTCAGCATGCCGTTATCAATGACTGCATCAAAGTGCGCGCTGTCGATAACGGTCGAATCGCGGGTGAGTTTGTCTCGGTAACTTTCCGGCACTGAACGCATGATAATATCCAGAAGATTCGGGATGACGGTAATCTTGCTTAAGGCAAGGTGCAGGACGTTGACTCCCCTGACCTGAGCAGCGACTACTTTCAAGGAACCTATCCCGGCAAGAGTCTGTTTGAGGGAATCAGCGCTCAAACCTTCTCCCGAAATATCGAGTTTGCCGCCGAGAAGCCCCTCGAGCTGGACGTCCGCCGCCTTCTGATCGAGCATATCCTTGAGATCGAAATCATCGAGCGTGACCAGCGCTTTGAACCTGCGGCGCGCGAGATAATCGTCGATTTGCCCGGTTGCCGAAAACCTCCCCTTTCCCATGTTGGCGGATATCTCATGCACGGTACACAGGCTCTCGGTCAATCCCAGACGAACCCTGATCGCGTCGACGGCACGGGCCATTTTCTTTGCCTTGATCTTTCCGTCGCGCAGGTCCGCCTGCACGACCAAAGACGCCAGACCCGAAGAACCAGCCTTGATTTCCTTGATCGTTACCTCACATTTGCCCCCTATTTCGCTGGGCAGGGTGTCGGCAGGATACGCGCTTAAGATTTTCCTGATCTGCATGGTATCCAAGCTCTCCAGATCAACGGACAGGAGGCCGTCGCGCAGCGTGAACAGCGGACCCGACATATCCAGCATTCCGGTGCCGGTAAAGGAAAGGTTCTGATCCGGCGAAAGGAAGGCCGCCTGCACGCGGAATTTCCAGGGCTTATCCAGGCTGAAACCGCTCACCACCGCGTCGATGGCGCTGACCGACAGCTCAAGCGCCGGCTCGAGCGCCTCGTCGCGGTACTTGACCACCGCGTCGCGCACGGACACGCTTTTCGCATAGATAAGCGGCGCTGCCAGCACGGCAGGCCCCTCTCCCTGACGGGCGCCGGCTTTCTGTGCCTCGCCGGACACCACGCCGGCAGGCTGAGGTCCCTTTCCGATCGATTGAACGTTCAGGCTCCCGGTTTTCTTCCGGATGACGGTCACCAGCGGCGACTGGATAACGATATCGGTGAGTTTGATCGCGCGCCTGGTGACTAACGGCAGCACTTCGAGGCCGACGGACACCGAATCAACTTCGAGGAAATTGCCACCGCCAAAGTATGCATCTTCGCCTATCGAAAAATTCTCGATGTTCACGGACAACCCCCGCGTCAGAGACACGCTGATGCGGGCGTTGTCGAAATCAACCGGCCGCGCCAAGGCCTTCTGTGCGGCAGTAACGATCTGCGGCTTGAATTTATTCACGTCGAAAGTAGCAATAAAGATAAACAGAACAACGCATGCCAGTACGCAGATCGCGGTGACGCTGTAGAACAGGATTTTCAATAGCCTCATGCCTCCCCCTTATGCGCTGTACGAAAACACGTTATCGAGCACCATCATCACGATAAAACCGAGAATCAGTCCGATGGTGGCCTCGCGGTCGTTCCCCTTGGAATGCGTCTCGGGAATGATTTCTTCGCTGATAACCAGGAGCATGGCTCCGGCGGCAAAGGCAAGACCGTATGGAAGCAGGAACCTACCGGCTGAAACCACGGAAATACCAAGAAGACCGCCCACCGGTTCTACCAGTCCGGTCAGGAGGGCGATGCCGAATGCCTTCATCCTGTTCGTATTCAGACGTACCAACGGCAGGGCGACCGCAAGCCCTTCGGGTATGTTCTGCAAACCGATACCCACGGCAAGCGCCGTCCCATCTTTCACATTGCCGGAACCAAAACCAACGCCCACGGCAAGCCCTTCCGGGAAGTTGTGCAGCGTGATCGCCAGGATGAAGAGTAGCAGCTTACTCACGTGCGCGGTACGCGGTCCCTCCTGCCCCTTGACCGGATGCAGATGGGGCGTGAACCTTTCCGCGAAATAAATGAACACGGTCCCGAGAACGATGCCGATGACCGTCGGCACGATGCCTCCGGCTTCGATAGCCGGGATGATCAGGCTGAACGACGTGGCCGCAAGCATGACGCCCGCGGCGAAACCGAGGCTCGCGTCGAGAAACCGTTCGGAGACCCTGCGCACGAAAAAAACCGGCAACGCCCCGAGTGCGGTAGCGAGTCCTGCGAAAAGACTGGCGGTCGTGCCGAGCACGATGAGATTCATGGTATCATTGAACTCCAGTGCAGTATAACCTAAAGGCGATGACTAGTAAATACAATAGGGCAGACCAGCCTGTACGCAACAGACTGATTGCTCAAAATTCCAAATCCTAAACTCAAAATCCGAAGGATCAAAATCAACATGCTCAAAACAAAATCTGCTCACATGAAAACAATCGGTTTTGATCATCAAGATTTTGTCTTTTAAACACTGTTTCGTATTGAGGATTTCGTGCTTCGGATTTAACGCTTATATTGACGAATCATCCGTTCCTTCAGTTCCCACAGCGGTCTGCTGATCGACACGTGATACACGTGCGGATTGATCAGCCTCCTGACGCCGGAATCGAGGCAGTCGACGTCGCTCAAACGCCGCCTACGCAGCTCCTCGATACCGGGGAGTTCGCACACCACGCGGCCCGCGCGCATGACCTCGGTCAAAAGCGGTTCGATCCGGGAAATATCCTCTCTCTTGACCATGCGGTATATCTCCGATTCCACGGGATGGTGCAGAAAGAGAAGGTCTGCCTGCCGCGGATCCTCGTCAGACAGCGTCACGAGGTCAGCCGTCGCCTTGAGTCTGCGGTCGTAAATCCGCCAGAGTTTCTTGACACCGGGATTGATGATCTTTGCCGGCGTCTCGGATATCTTGAGAGCGGGAATCCATCTGCCGACAGAATTCACTCCCGATAATTTGTAGACGCCGTCAAGCGCGGCGTCGCCGTGCGAAGTAATCAATCCCGTGCCCACGCCGAACACCAATCTGCCGATCAGGCCCTCGGCATCAACGCCGTAACGCCCCGCTTCGGCGCGTATCTGCGTCAGTATCTGCCAGATGACCAGCTCATCGAGACGGTTCGAGAGCACGATCAGCGTGTCGCGCAATCCCGCCTCATCGAACATCTTGCCTGCCAGGATGCTCAAATACGCAAGGTCGCCGGAATCGAGCCTGATGCCGACAGGCCGGTGCCCTTTCTTTTCCAATTCCCTGAATACGGTTATGGCGTTCGGGATACCGCTGTTCAGCGTGTCGATGGTGTCAACGAGCAACAGGCAATCGTCGGGATACACATCGGCATAGGCGCGGAATGCGTCGAGCTCGGACTTGCCCAACGCCAGAAACGCCTGCACCATGCTGTGGGCGTGAGTGCCTTTCGGCGGTAGCCTGAGGACCGCAGAGATGCCGGTGTTCGAGGAATGATCGGCACCGCCGATGAGCGCTGCGCGCGCGCCCGGATTCGCCGCCCATCCTTGAGCCCTGCGCATGCCGAACTCAAGCGTCGGCCGCCTGGACGCGGCTTCGTTGATGCGCGAGGCTTTGGTTGCGACCAGAGTCTGGTAATTCAGGTGATTGAGCAGCGCCGATTCCAGGATCTGCGCCATGACCAGCGGCCCCTGCGCAACGGCGACCGGTTCGTGGGGATGCACGACCCTGCCTTCAGGCACTGCCTGAAGAGATATCCCGGAGAAATCACCGTTGCGTTTGAGCCAATCGAGGAAATCATCCGCGAACAGGCGCGCGCCCGTCGAACCTTTGAGCGCAGCCAAATACGCAATTTCCGGATCAGCGAACCGCGCGGCCTGCATCCACTCCAGCAGCGGAGCAAGACCGGCGCTCACACAGTACCCCGCCGAATGCGTGCCGTAATCAGGATAACTGCGGAAGGAATAATCGAACTGCACCTGCAGATCCGAGAGACCGGCGCGGTAATACAACTGCGCCATGGTCAACTGGTAAAAATCGGTGAACAGGATGCCTTCGCACAGACGGCGCCGGGTATCGTTCACGGCAGGTTAGAGAGACGGCTTGGAGAGTTCATCGATGACCTTTTGTTTGGCTTCGACCTCGCTGCGCAGAGACCGAATCTCATCCTTGAGCCGGCGGTTCTCATCCTGCAGGGATTGTATGGTGACCGGCGGCCGCGCCGTTGTGTCGCTCGAATCTGAAGGTTTGGGAGCGAGCACCTGTTCGAATGTTCTCCGCAGGGATTTGATGATTTTCTCGCTTTCCTGCGGACTGACCCCGGCTTCGACAAGCTTCTCCTGCAATTTCACGAGAAACGTTTCCATGTCCTGACTCTGGAGAACGTATTTTTCCAGAAGCGCCCTGGTCGACGCGGAGACCTTCTTATGCTCTTTGACCTCGACGGAAACGATGGTGCACAGGTCAGACCTGACCGATTCCATGTTTTTGAGCACGTCCTCGGGTTTCTTGCGGAAGAGCTCTCTCAACTTATCCTTGAGCAGCTGTGTCGGCGTCTTTTCCTTTTTGGGCACAGGCATCTGCTCCGGCGCCTTCTGCCCCACATCTTCGTCTTTCCTGACTTTCTTATACGAAAACAGGTTCAGCTCTATGTGCGAGATAGACTGACGCTCCAGGGCACGACTCACATCACCCGTTGACGCCACCATGGCATCGTTCCATAACAGGATCCCGAGAAAAGCGTGTAATTCCTGCTCCAGGATCCCGCTCTTGAAAGAAATCTCCTCGATTCGCCACTTCTGTAGATACGGCAGAATCGAAGCGACGATGGTATCGCTGATCTCGAGCTGCTCACCGTTGGCGAAGATTTTTCTGTCGTCGGTCACGGTCAGATGCAGGCTGTCGGAAACAACCGCTTCGGCTAATTGGCCGTACACTTCGTGCAGTGAGGTAACGATGACCGGATGCGCCGGAGAATAGAGAGCGGCGCGCTTGATGAGAGACGTGAAATTGAGGACGAACGGCAGATATTTGTTCTTTGGCTTTTCGTCCATGAGGTTGTCGGCGTTACGATTGTGAGAATAAGAATGATAGGTGCTATTATATATAAAAAAGGCCCATTAATCAATCATAATGGGCCCGGAGGCGTACACTGTATCTGTCGAAGGTCCAAGGATGACGCCCGGCCTAATCCCCTGGCGGTGACAAGTCGGATGGGCCGATGTGCACTTGTGTGTCGAAGGACCAGGAGGCGTTCTATATATACGGAGAACGAATCCTCGCCGGCGGCTGTATGACCCGCGGAGTGCGGGTGCCGGCGAGGACGTGTTCAATCTTTTCTTTCAGCTCAAGCGGCAGGTCACGGCACTGTAATGCGCCGGTCAGGCCTATAGCGGGTCCATAGGAACGCAAGAATCGAGACGCAACCGGGGAATTCCTGATTATGCGTTCAAGCGAGCGAGCTCCCGCGCCTGCGCGGGGCAGGGTCCTGAGCACGTAATCACGGACAAACGCGGTGACCAGCGAACACGCAGGGCTGTCCGCGTCCTGACTGCTGCGTTTATCCTTCAGATAATCACTCATTTCTCCGCGCATCATGCCGTATGCCCGGTGCAAGCGGGTTTTCAGCGAATTCAGCTTCAGACGCATCACGGCTGCAGTCTCCTTCATCGACATGCCCTCGATGTTATGCAGAAGGACCGCCATACGGTACTTAATCGGCATACGCCGGATCGCGGCGGTGACTCTGGACTTAAGCTCCTGGTCCAAGGCGGATTCGTCGGGCGCCTTGGTCATGCCGCTGGAAAAAAACTCCCGGGGAACTTTTTCGGTTTCCTCGTTGAGAAACTTCCAGAGCCGGTTCTGGCGCTGGCGCTTGCGCAGAAACATGAGCGCCTCATTATAGGCCACCCTGTAAATCCAGGTCGAGATGCTCGACCTGCCCTCAAAGGTGTGGATATTCCTGACGATTTTCACGAAGGTGTTCTGCGCCACGTCTTCGGCGTCGCGCTCATTGTGGCAGATGCCCAGAGCAAGCCAGTATATCCTGGTACGGTACGTGCGGAAAATTTCATCGAGGTCGAATGCTTGCTTGATCATGACGCCTCCCCGTTTGTGAGCTACCGACATAGTGTCTCACGCGCTCAGGAGGAGGACAAGCGTACGCTTCTGCTTTGTATTGACTTTTTTCTACGTAGATACGTGCGGAGGCTGCTAGAATTCCGTGCGGAATTTCATGTACACCGTCCTGTTCCCTTCGACGGAAGCTGACTCGTACAACGAGGAATCGACTGACGCGGG